>PMOY01000205.1 GCA_003165655.1 Solirubrobacterales bacterium | reverse complement strand
CAGGCGGCCTGGCGGTCGAAGCCGAGTTTCTATGCCGTCTCGACCGAAGACCGGACGATCAATCCCGATCTCGAACGCTTCATGGCCAAGCGCATGGGCGCCACGACCTACGCGGTCGACAGCAGCCACGTGCCGATGCTGTCGCAACCCGATGTCGTGCTCACCGCAATCCGCAACCTCGCGGCAACCTTCGAAAGATCCCTGGCGACGGCGTGAGGGCCCGGGGGTCCGGCTATTGCTAGACGACGGACTGAGGTGGCGGCCGGACGGTGTCACGCCGACGGTCATGTAACACGATCCGGTTGCCATCCTCAGCGCCACCCGTGCGTTCTCTGTGTGTCGGCTTGCCCGAGACCGGGTCCGCGCGATCGCCACAACCACAAAAAGCGCCGGGGCTTGACGCGCGTCGATCGCACTTGCGAACCCTGATGCGACGACGCCGTTGAGCCGACACGCCGACCGACGACCGCAGGAGGAGCGCCGCGAATGCCAATGATTGATGTCTACGCCGTCGACGGGACGTTCGCCGACAAGCACACTCTGGCCAGAGACCTGGCAGCGGCGGTGATGCGGTGGGAGCAGGTCCCTGACCTGGCGCTGTTTCGTAACAACACCGCGGCGTTCATCCACGATCTCGCGCCCGGATCGTTCTCGAACGTCGTCGGCGACAGCGACTACGTACGCGTACAGGTCCTGACACCCGTCGGGGTGCTCGACCGAAACAAACAGCTCGGGGTGGTCAGGGAACTTACGGACATAATCGCCAGCGCGGGCGGAGATCCTCGGCTGGCGGAGCGGACCTGGGTCCTGCTCACCGAGTCGCCGGAGGGCGGGTGGGGGGTTGCTGGCCACGCCAACACCGGCGCGGACCTAGCGGACGCAGCGCGCGCAGAGATTGCCCAGCACACGCAGTCGAGCACGAGCAGCTAGCGGCGAGCTCCCGATGCCAGCGGCAAGCTTCCAACGACACGATCAGCTCGGCGAGATCGTGATCGATAACCCACCCATGAATCTGTTCTCGAGCGAGTTGATCGTCGACCTCCGCAACGCGGTCGACCAGGCGGCCGGAACCGATGTCCGAGCCGTTCTGCTGAGGGCCAACGGGCCCGCGTTCTCCGCCGGCGCCGACGTCTCGATCTTCACCGGGCTCGATGACAGCTCCGCGACAACGTTGATGGCCACGGTCCTCTCATTGATCCAGGCGATCGAATACCTGCCCTTCCCGACGCTGGCGCTCGTTCACGGGCGCTGCTTCGCCGGCGCGCTGGAGGTCGCCTTGGCTTGCGATCTGATCTGGGCCGCCGCCGGTACGGAGATCGGTCAGCTTGAAGCCGTGATCGGCGGCTTTCCGTTCGCTGGCGGCACGCAGCGACTGGCCGCGCGGATCGGCGCGTCTCGGGCAGCCGAGATGGTGATCGGCGCAGGCATCTACCCAGCCGAGACCCTCGTCGAGTGGGGTCTGCTCAGTCGTGTGATCCCGGCCGATCGGCTCGAGGCAGACGGCCGACGGTTTGCCGCGTCGCTTGCTGCCGGGCCGACGATCGCGCATCAAGCGACCAAGCGCATACTCCGAGCCTGGCGCTCGGGAGGGATCTCGGCGGCCGACCAAGTCATGCAGTCGGAGGGCCCGCCAGTGATCCTCAGCCAGGACTTGCAACGTGGCGTGGCGAGCCTGATCAGCTCGGGTCCCGGCCACGCCACGTTCACTAACCGCTGACGTGCGAGTCAGTCGGACCGGGCCGCGTGCCGGGGCTGAGCCTGACCCGCGATCACCGGTCCGCGACCGATGATCTCGACGGCATCTCCCGGCTGGCAGAGCTCGATCGATTCGGCCTCGCGCCGTAACAGCCGCCGGAGCTGTATGAATGCGACGATGCCGAGAGCGGCGGGGATCCACAGTTCAATCACGCGGTACAGCAGCACGGCGGCGGTGGCGTTTGCCACCGGCAGGCCGAAGAGGACAACCGTCCCGATCAGTCCGATCTCGACGCCGCCGATGCCGCCCGGCAGCGGCAACCAGTTCCCCAGTTGCCCGATCAGGTAAGCAATCCAGACGATCGACACCTCCGGGGCGGATCCCACCGCCCGAAAGCTGGCCCACAGAACGAAGATGTCGAAGGCCATGTATCCGACGAGCGCGACCAGCAGCAGCGGGCTTCCGCGGCGGAGTTGCGCGACGGCCTCGTCGACGCCATCAGCCGCGGCGAGGAGCACTGGACCCAGGCGGGTCAGTCGGGACTCCTGGGGCCGGGCCCTCAACCGTGTCTCGGTCCGGCGAGCGAGGTGCCCCAACGCGAGGCTCGCGACAATCGCCCCGACCGCCACGGCCGCCGGAATGAGCGTCAGCGCGAGGTTGGCATGGCCGGGAAGAATGCCCGCCGCCAGCCCGACTCCGACGACCGCGAGCGCAGCCACGTTGGGAGCGCTGGTGAGCAAAAAGAACGCGACCGTCTTGCGCGCGATCTCGGCGGCGGGCATCCCTCCCCTACGAAGCGCCCACACCCCGAGCGCGAGACTGCCCGTGCCACCGATCGGCAACAGGGCGCCGGCGCCTTCCTCGGCCATTGCGATCTTGTAGCTCGTCCCCCAGCTCATACGTGTGCAGAACACGATCCGGAACGCCGGAACGTAGGCGAGTACGGACAGCAACTCGAAGGCGGTCGCGACCGCGATCCAGCCGGGATTCGCATGTGCGAAGCGCTCGCGCAGTTCGCCGAGACCGGGCAGCAGCACGGTCGCGACAACCGCGCCCAGGGCCAACACGAAGAGCCTGATCAGTGCCCGCCTGACCCGCCTCGCGGAGAGTGCGCTGGGGAGCGGCGCTAGCTGGGTATCGGGCACCGCGCCTGTCGGCGCCGTCATCGGAGAGACGGAACGTGCCGCGGCGAGACTGTCGGCGGCCGGATCGCTGTCGGCGTCACCTGGGCTCACGGCACCGGTCATCCCAGCAACGTCTCATCATTTCGTGCAGCCATCTCGGGGACTGGGTGCCCGAGACGACGAACGGGTTGTCGCAGATGAAGAGCGGGACGCTCGAGATCCCACGCCGCTCCGCCCGATGGCGATCAGCGAACACGGCCTCGCCGTAGGCGTCACCGAACGCGACCGAGCGAGCGGTGACGAAGTCGATCCCCAGCTCCGCTGCGAGGACGGCGAGGGACTCGACATCATCGATTGCCATCCCCTGTTCGAAGTACGCGCGCTGGATTCGTTCCACGGCTAGATCGGCGACGCCGTGTGCGCCGGCAAGTTGCAACATGCGATGGGCCGCGAATGCGTCGCCCGGAGTTGTTGCCCACGGTTGATAGACCAGGCCGGCGCGCGCGGCCACCTCGCGGAGTTTCGTGAGCACGGTGGTGGCGACCTCCGTCGCGTCTGTGCGCGTCATACGGTGACTGCGCATCACGCCCACGACCAGCAGCTCGTCAAATGAGCGTCCGCTCAGTGCATCGAGCTGAAAGCTGCGCCACAGGATCCGAATGTCGTCTCTGTGCTCAAACATCGCGAGCGCGTCCGAGAGATAGCGAACGGCGATATAGCACCGAGGGCAGATCAAGTCGATGAACGCCTCGACCTCCATCCAACCCATGTCACCTCGCTCGCCCCGATTCGAGTGGTCGGCGGTGAGTCGTGACGCGTGATCGCTCACGTCGCCGTCCAGTCGCCCGGCACGTTGCTCCGTCTCTGGCCCGGTGTAGCCCCGCCCGCGAGATCACTCAGACGACCGTCGATCGCCGCGAGCTCGGCTTCAAATTCTGCGATCGCCTGGAGTATGTGCTGGCCGCCGGCGTGCGCCGCAGCGCGGCCCTCTTCCGCCTGCCGCTGTAGCGCGGCGATCACAGCCCTAACGCGTTGCGCCCTCCGCGTCAGACGATCGCGCTCAAGATCGGCGCCGAGCGTCATAACCGGAACCTCGTCGTAGCGATTCTTGGTGCATCCCGATCTCCCTTCGGCCGTGATCGTGCGAGCCCGACGCTAGTAGCGCACGCAGCTTCATCGCATCTGTCAACGACTTGTGAGGGCGACCGGGTTTTGCTCTCCACCGCTGATTCGGCGACGAAGATGGTGGCCCTAGCAGCATCACTGGAGCGGCACACAAGCAGTGAGGCTCGGCGAAGTTCAGTCGGCGCCGGCAGTCGGGTGACCGATGCGGGTCCCTCCGCTTCCGGTCACGATTCTGCGGAGCATTCGGACGAATTCTGCCGACGGGAGACCCGGCATCATCGAGGCGGACACCGATAGATCGCCCGTCGGTTGGGCTGACGCAGCTGAGCTGACGTCGCTGTGCGGCCTCGAGCGCGAACAGACCGCCCTGAAGCAGTCGATGACGCGCGTGGCAGGGACCGTTTTGGTGGGCCGCGACCGCGAACACGCGGTCGTCGATCAGTTGCTGCTCGACGTCCGTTCGGGACACAGTCGGGCGCTCGTGCTCCGCGGCGAGGCGGGGATCGGGAAGACAGCTCTACTGGATGCGATCGTCGCCAGGGCTACGGGCATGGCAGTTGTCCGCTTGTCGGGGGTCCAGTCCGAAGCAGAATTTGCGTACGGCGCCCTCTACCCACTGTGGTCCCTGCTCACGGAAGAAGGGGTGAGTCGGCTTCCAGAGCCTCAGGGCTTCGCGTTACGCGCGGCGTTTGGCGTCGAGACGGGGACGCCGCCCAATGTGTTCCTAGTGGGCCTCGCGATCCTCAACGGGTTGGCGGACCTCTCTGAGCAACGCTCACTACTGCTGGCGGTCGACGATGCACATTGGCTCGATCAACCATCGGCACAGACACTCTCGTTCGTGGCCCGGCGGCTGCAGGCTGAGGGCATCGGGCTGGTGTTCGCCGCACGCGAAATAGGCGCTGAGCTGGAGGGTCTCCTCGAGCTGCCGATTGATGGTCTGGCGCCCGAGGACGCGCGCAGGCTCCTTGGAGCTGTGCTGCGAGTCGACGTCGAGGAGGCAATCCTTGAGCGATTCATCGCCGAGACCGAGGGGAACCCGCTCGCCGTTCTTGAGCTGTCGTCCGGGTTAGCCTCGCCGGACCCGGAAGGGATGTTTAGTCGGCGCGACCCTCGAGGCGTGTGGGGTCATTTGGAGGACAGCTTCCAGCGGCGTATTCAGGCTCTGAACGGAGAAGCGGAGATGCTGTTGTTGATCGCCGCGGCAGAGCCGTCGGGCGACCCGCTCGTGTTTTGGCGTGCGGTGGATCTGCTCGGCCTCTCGCGTGATGCTGCTGGGGCGGTCCGGGAGGCGGGGCTCCTACGTGTCAGTTCAAGTGTTGTGTTCCGTCATCCTCTCGTACGTTCGGCGAGCTACCGGCTCGCCTCGGTAGATGCGCGTCGCTCTGTCCACCGCGCTTTGTCGGAAGCCGTAGACCCGGATGTCGATCCCGACCGGCGAGCTCTGCACCGGGCGCTGGCCGCTGCAGGTCCTGACGAGAAGGTCGCGGTGGACCTCGAGCGCTCAGCCGAGCGCGCCCTCAAGCGGGGCGGATACGTTGCCGCCGCCGGCTTCTTGGAGCGCGCTCTGACTCTGACCTCGGACCGCGATCGGCGAGGATCGCGGGCACTTGCGGCCGCAGAAGCCAAACTCGCCGCGGGCGAACTGCGCCCCTGTCGAGATCTGCTGTCGATCGCCGAGAAAGGTCCGCTCGACGCGCTGTGCTCCGTGCGGCTCGAGGTGCTCCGCGCTCGTATCGCGTTCGCCCTTGGTCGCGGCCGCGACGCACCTGCCCTGTTACTCAAGGCGGCAAAGAACCTGGAGCCGCTTGATTCGACCGGGGCGCGCGACGCCTATCTGGACGCGATGCGAGCGGTTCTCTTCGCTGGGCGGTTCGCTGAGGACACGCACCTGTGGGACGTTGCCGTGGCCGCCCGTGGGGTTGTTTGGCCTGACACGCCGCTCGTTCCCGATCTTCTCTTGCGAGCGTTTGCGAGCTTGATCGTCGACGGCTATTCGGCTGGCGCGCCGCTCGCGCAGCAGGCCGTAGCGACGCTACGAGACGATGAGCTGTCGGCTGCGGCGGATCTGGGATCGCTCGCTCTGGGCGCCCAGCTGGCTGTGACCCTGTGGGACGAGGCGGCGTATGACGAGCTTACCCAGCGTCAGGTTCGGCTTGCCCGGGAAACCGGCGCTCTGGAAGCCCTGCCGATTGTTCTCACGAACCGCGCGATCACGCATATCCTCGCTGGTGAGCTTCCGGCCGCCGTGTCACTTGTCGAAGAGATCGAGGTGATCAGTGAGGCGACCGGAACGCCACTTCCGCCGTATGCCGCTGTCGCAGTCGCCGCCAGCGGGCCGCCCGCTGACGCACTTGCACTGATCGACGCGAGTCTGCAGGCGGCGACGGATCGTGGAGAGGGCGCAGCCGTCAAGTGGATTCAGTTGGAGAAGGCGATTCTCTGCAACGCCTTGGGCCGATATGACGACGCGTTGACCGCCGCAGAGTCGGCGTATGAGGGTCCGGTCCTCTACTCAACCTGGATCGTGAGCGAGCTGATCGAGTCGGCCGTCCGCTCGGGACGCCCCGAACGTGCGGCGCGAGCAGCCGAGGATCTACGTGAGATGGCGTCTGCCGTGCGCACAGACTGGGTGCTAGGCGTAGACGCTCGGTGCCGAGCGCTGCTGGCCGACGGCGAGATCGCCGAGGATCTCTATGACCGCTCGATCGCCCATCTGCACCACACCCGCCGTCCAGTCGAGCTGGCCCGTTCGCATCTCACCTACGGGGAATGGCTGCGACGGCGGGGCCGTCGGATCGATGCGCGCCGAGAGTTGCGGGCCGCGCGCGAGATATTCGATGGTTTAGGCGCAGTTGCGTTCACCGACCGGGCCACCCGCGAACTCAGAGCTACGGGCGAAACGGTCCAAAAGCGTGCTAGCGACGTTGGCACGTGCACCGACTTGACCGAACGCGAATCCCAAATCGCGCGGCTCGCCGCCGAGGGACTCTCGAACCGTGAGATCGGGCAGCAGCTTTTCATCAGCCACCGGACCGTTGGCTACCACCTCGCGAAGGTGTTCTCAAAGCTCGACGTCAACAACCGGGCGTTGCTCCGCGACTCGCTGAACGCGGCGGTCATGTCCTAGACGCTTCGCGGGAGACCGGTCGTTGACAGATGCGACGACGGGAGCCTCGCTCCTAGGCTTTGCGTCAGCGTGGTCACAGCCTGAGAGGAGTGCACTTGTCTCCGCAGCCGAAGCCGAGCATCGTGTTCGCCCACGGGATCTGGGCCGACGGCTCTTGCTTCAACAAGGTGATCCCCCCGCTTCAGGCCGAGGGATACGAAGTCATGGCCGCCTGGTACGGCCTCGACACCCACGCCGCCGATGTTGCCGCGGTCATCACCACACTCGGACGGGTGAGCGCACCGACCATTCTCGTCGGTCACTCCTACGGCGGCAGCGTCATCACCGCCGCCGGAACCGATGACCGAGTCGTCGGCCTGGTCTACATCGCTGCGCTCGCCCCGGACGAGGACGAGACGTCGCAGAGCCAGCTGGACCAGTTTCCCGTGACAGCCGCTTTCTCGCACATCGAGGTCGCGGACGGCCGCATCTGGATGCTCCCGTCCGGCATCGATTGCTTCGCGGGAGACCTGTCCGCGCATGAAAGAAAATTCCTCTGGGCGACCCACGCTCCGGCGGCGGCGGACCTGTTCAAGCAAAAGGTCGAAGGCGTCGCCTGGAGGTCCAAGCCCAGCTCGTACCTCGTCGCCAAGAACGACCGTACCCTCGATCCTGATCTGCAGCGCTTCGCGGCGAGACGTATGCGCGCCACGATCTATGAGGTCGCGAGCAGCCACGTCCCGATGCTGTCCCGACCCCACGCCGTGCTCGATGTGATCCGGACCGCGGCAACAGCTGAGCCCTGACTCGCTAGGACATGCTCGAAGACGGTCTTCCGAGAAGACAAGTCGCACTGACTAGTCAACGACAGACGCGAATGACTGGTCGTCGTTCGTAGCGTTTCACCCGTCGTTGTCAACCACACAGGAGGGCTCTCATGTCAGCTAAACCCAGCATCGTGTTCTGTCACGGGATCTGGGCGGACGGTTCGTGTTTCAGCAAGCTGATCCCCCCACTTCAGGCCGACGGGTACGAGGTGATCGCCTGCCAATACGGCCTCGACACAGCCCAGGCCGACGTTGACACCGTGATTCGCACACTCGGGCGGGTCTCCAGCCCCTCCATCCTGGTCGGCCATTCCTACGGCGGCGCCGTCATCACCGCCGCGGGAACGGACGACCGCGTCGTCGGACTCGTCTACATCGCCGCGCTCGGGCCGGACGAGACCGAGACCGCACAGGGCCAGCAAGACAAGTTCCCCAAAACGGACATCTTCGCCAGCGGGGTGGAGGTCGCGGATGGGCGCGCCTGGATGACCGCATCCGGCATCGAGTACTTCGCGGGAGACCTGTCCGAAGCGGAGCAGCAACTCGTTTGGGCGACCCACTTCGCGCCGGACGCGGACCTGTTCAACCAGAAGGTCCCAGGGGTCGCCTGGAGGACAAAGCCGAGCTGGTGCATCGTGGCCACGAACGACAAGACTGTCCACCCCGATCTCGAGCGCTTCGCGGCGCAGCGCATGGGGGCCACGACCTACGAGGTCGAAAGTAGTCACGTCGCGATGCTCTCCCAACCCGAAGAGGTGCTTGACGTGATCCGCACAGCCGCCAACTCCGTTCGGGAATCTCTCGCGACGGCGTAATTCGCTCTGTCCTTGCGACGCCGCAACCGCGACCAGTCCGCTCCAACAGGGTTCATCCGCCAGGCGGGCGGCGTTCGCCCCGCCTGGCCGACGGCCCAAAGGGGGTCGACATGCTGGTTGATCGACTGGCGCGGTGACGTCTCGCCGGCTGCCTTGCCGGGATGCGATCTCCCGGGCACCCGATCGACGCCCCGGGCACGAGCAAACGGACCGTTAAGGCTGCATCGCTGATCGAATCGGGCCGCGGCCGAGACTCGAGGCACCATGACCTCACACCCAACGAACAAGCCGGAAGGGCCACGGCCGACCTCGCGACGCTACGAGGCAAGAGCACTCCGAACGGACCGCCAGTCCGCCGAGCGGTCGGCTGCGCGACGGTACCTGAGCGTAGTCGCCGCTGAGGCTCGCCGACTGAGCCGCCAGGCTCGCTCGCCCAGGCAGCTGTCCCGCGCGGGGGCTCGATCCCTGCCGGCAGAACCGCCCGGGGTCGACAGGGGTGCTTCGCCGTCCACGCGAGCGAGTATCTGATGTTCCACAAACTCGCCAACACGACGGCATGGCGGCTCCGCCGGCAGCGTTTCTCCGAGGCCCGATATGAAGGGGCCGTCGATCGGCTCGTTGCCGCCTACGTCGACTGGCGTGAGGAGTGCATGGCCGCGCGAGATGCGTACGGCCGGTGCGACATGAGGCGAGGGCGCACGGCTCGCCACGCCTTTGCCGCCTACTTCGCTGCGCTTGACCGCGAAGAGCGAGCTGCCGCCGACTACGCAGCATGCGTAGAGCAGGTGTGCGCCTTCGTCTCCGCCGACGGGGGGCTCCTCGTGACCGCCCGGGCCGGCACTGGATCCGCATCCTCGGCACCGCCGCGTCCCAAGGAGAGGCTGTGATGCAACCTGTCCCGGACCTCCGCGGCGGCGAGCAGGAGCCCGGTCGGGCCGATCCCCTACCGGTCGCTGCCCGTGACCCCGTCGCGCGCTACGCCGATGATCGCCCTCCGCCGGGGCCGATGCCGCGCGACAAGCGGGGCTGGCGGGTCGCCCCGGCCCCCGACGGACGCGGGATCCCGGACGAGCACAAGCCGCGCCCCCCGCACCGCCTCCGTGGCTTCTGGATCTTCTTCATCGTCCTGCTCGCAGTCAACTGGCTGTCCTTGCTGGCCTTCCATCCGGGCACGCAGTCGCGAGTGACAGTGCCGTTCAGCCCGTACTTCCT
>PMOY01000252.1:9230-9412 GCA_003165655.1 Solirubrobacterales bacterium | reverse complement strand
CCGCCGCGTGCGTCAACTTGTGTGAAAAGACGTTGGTGATTCGGCACGTCCGGGTCTTGTTTCGTTGCAGCGTCCGTCTCTAGCGTGCGGGTTTCCGTCCGCCATGCGTCTTACCGTGGTGGGTTCAATACGTGTTAGACAAGGAGATCGGATGAGCGACCACGACAAGGCCGGAACGAGGA
>PMOY01000252.1:0-9202 GCA_003165655.1 Solirubrobacterales bacterium | reverse complement strand
TCCTCCGGTAAGACGACGCTCGTGTACCACATCATTGCCGAGACACAGAAGCTGGGCGGGGTCTGCGCGTTCGTCGACGCCGAGCATGCAATGGACCCGTTGTACGCAGGGAGGATCGGCGTCGACATCGACGAGCTGCTCGTGTCCCAGCCCGACTACGGCGAGCAGGCGCTCGAGGTCGTCGACATGCTGGTCCGCTCCGGCGCGGTCGACCTCGTGGCGGTCGANNCGGTCGCCGCGCTGACCCCGCGTGCCGAGCTCGAAGGCCAGATGGGCGACCAGACGGTCGGCGTCCAGGCGCGGATGATGTCCCAGGCGATGCGCAAGCTCGCCGGCACGCTCAACCGCACCCAGACCGTGTGCGTGTTCACGAATCAGATCCGAGAGAAGATCGGTGTGATGTTCGGGCCCACCGAGACCCAGCCCGGCGGGCGCGCTCTGAAGTTCTACGCATCCCAGCGGCTCGACATCCGCCGCATCGAGACGCTCAAGGACGGCACCGAGGCGGTCGGTAACCGCGTCCGCGTCAAGGTCGTCAAGAACAAGGTAGCGGCGCCGTTCAAGCAGGCGGAGTTCGACATCGAGTTCGGCAAGGGCATCTCGACCTCCGGGTGCCTGCTCGACTACGGGATCGAGAACGACATCATCACCAAGTCCGGCTCGTTCTTCTCCTACGGCGAGGAGCGGCTCGGACAGGGACGCGGTAATGCCAAGGCATTCCTCGATGAGCATCCGGACACCGCGCGCGAGATCGAGCTGAAGATCTACGCGGTGCTCGGGATCGGACGCGATCTCGTCAAGCCGATCGAGTCGCGCGAGGAGCCGCCGCTGGCGGCCGTGGAGCCGGTTGGCGGACGGGCCGCATAGGATCCAGACAGCAGCGGCCTGGATCCACCGCCCGTCCAGCGAGAAGATGACCTCGAGCGCACCCGGTCCTGAGGATCGTCTCCAGGACGCCCTCGACCGCGCATACCGATACCTCGTCCCCCGCGACCGCACCGAACACGAGATGCGCAGCCACCTCGAGCGCGCGGACGTCGAGGCGGGCACGGTCGAGGACGCGGTGCGCATCCTGATCGAGCTCGAGTACCTGGACGACGCCAGATTCGCCGTGCGCTTCGCGCAGGACAAGCGCGAGCTCGAGGAGTGGGGTGACGAGCGGATCGAACGGCGATTGGCCACGCTCGGCGTAGATCGCGATCATGTTCGAGCGGCACTCGCCGACCCGAGCGCCGCCACCGAGCTCGACCGGGCGCTCGCGCTCTTGCGCAGGCGCTTCCCGGCGGCGCCCCACGACCGTCGCAGCCGCGGCCGCGCGCTCGGCGCACTGCTTCGCAAGGGCTACGAGCCCGAACTGGCGCTCGAGGCGCTGGCCGCCCACGGAAGCGTCGGGAGCGAGTCCGGGCCCGGGGTGTGATCCTCGCCGAAGGGGCCAGCAGGATCACGGTCGCAGCCCCGTACGACCGACGTCGCGGAAATCCCCTTTGCGCCGATAACCACGCGGTACTACGATGCAGGGAGCGAACGATGGCCCGTGGGCCACGAAAACCCAGCAAACCTAGTGAATCTTGGATACCGAGCCTTCAGCGTGTACGGCAACCAACTCCGGGCCTGCGTGCCCACCCCAACCTCCGACACGAACAGCCATGTAGCCGCCGCCTGAAGGGCGACGTCACGTCGCCTCGCTTTGGTATCCGATCGTGCGTCGCGCGGCAGATCGGTCGCTCCCGAAAACTGAAGCGAATCGAGTCCGGGTACCCGAGACTCGACGAGAGGAACGGCAATGTACATCGTCTTCGCTGCGGCATTGATCGCTGCGGGATTAGTGGGCGCCGCGGTTCTCTTCGGTCGAATGCGCGCGGCTGATGGACCGGGCGCGTTCGTGGCCCTGCCCACGAGGCACGCTGCGGGCGAATCTCAGGTGAACCAGAGTCGCGAGGACGTCGCCCGCGTGGAGGCGCGACTGCACGCCCGGGAAGAGACGCTCGACATCACGCGCGCTGACCTCGCCCGCCGCGAGCAGCGCCTCGCCGAGCAAGAGGGAGAGCTGGAACTGGAGCGTGGTCAGCTCGCCGCGGGACTCGTGCAGCATCAGCATGAGCTCGAGCGGCTGTCGTGCATGACGGCATCGCAGGCGAAGCAGGCCCTGCTCGAGCAGGTCGAGGACCAGGCCCGGCACGACGCTGCTCGGCGTCTACGCGAGATCGAGGAGCAGACCAAGCGAGAAGCGGATCGCCGCGTGCGCAACATCCTCTCCGTCTGCATGCAGCGGCTCGCGGCCGCGCACGCGGCGGAGACGACGGTGTCGGTCGTGCAGCTCTCATCCGACGACATGAAGGGTCGGATCATCGGCCGTGAGGGACGCAATATCCGCGCGCTCGAGAACCTCACCGGGGTCGATTTCATCATCGACGACACTCCCGGCGCGGTCGTGCTGTCCGCCTTTGACGGCGTCCGCAGGGAGATCGCCAGGATGACCCTCGAGAAGCTGCTCCAGGACGGGCGGATCCACCCCGCGAGGATCGAGGAGATGTACTACCAGGCGAAGTCCGAGCTCGAGGGGCATGTGATCGAGCTCGGCGAGCAGGCCGTGTTCGACGCGGGCGTGCAGGGCCTCGATCCCGAGCTGACGAGGATTCTCGGTCGGCTCAGGTTCCGCACGAGCTACGGGCAGAACGTGCTCGCACACTCGGTCGAGGTCGCCAGCCTCGCCGCGATGATGGCCGACGAGCTCGGGGCCAGCGCGAAAACAGCGAGGCGAGCCGCGCTGTTACACGACATCGGCAAGGCTGTCACGCATGAGATCGAGGGACCGCACGCGCTCGTCGGGGGCGACCTCGCGCGCAAGTACGGCGAGCCCGAGGCGGTGGCGCACGCAATGGAGGCCCACCACAACGAGGTGGAGCCGCAGACCGTTGAGGCCGTGATCGTGCAGGCGGCCGACGCGCTCTCCGGAGCCCGCCCGGGAGCCCGCGGCGAGTCGCTCGAGCAGTACGTCAAGCGGCTTCGGGACCTCGAGCAGATCGCCACCCGGCACGAGGGTGTGGATCGGGTCTATGCGATGCAGGCAGGTCGTGAGATACGCGTGATGGTCGCGCCGAGCGCGATCGACGACGACGCCGCCACGGTGCTCTCGCACGATATCGCGCGCGAGATCGAGAAGGAGCTCGAGTACCCGGGCCAGATCAAGGTAACGGTGATCCGTGAATCGCGGGCCACGGAGTACGCGCGGTGACCGCCACATAGGTGGCGTTCTTCTCCATCGACGGCGAACGTCCGGTCAGCGGTCCCGCCGCTACGCTTCAAGCCGCGATGAAGCGATACCACGTCACGACCTTCGGCTGCCAGATGAACGCCCACGACTCGGAGCGGATGAAAGGGATGCTCGAGTCGATCGGCTACCGCGAGGCGACGAGGCGCGCCGACGCCGACCTGATCCTCTTCAACACCTGTTCGATCCGCGAGAACGCGGACAATCGGTTCCTTGCTCACCTGGGCGAGGCCAAGCGGCTGAAGTCCGAGCGGCCCGATCGCGTCGTGGGCGTCGGCGGATGCTGGGCCCAGTCGGTCAAAGAGGAAGTGTTCGACCGTTTTCCGTTCGTCGACGTTGCGTTCGGTCCCGGACAGGTCCACCGGCTCGCGGAGTTCCTGACCAGCGACTCGCTGACCGCCCAGGGGTACTTCGAGTTCGAAGGCTTCACCGGCCGCTTGCCGAGCAAGCGTGAGCGGGAGTTCCAGGGGTGGGTGCAGATCAGCGTCGGCTGCAACTGTGTCTGCTCGTACTGCATTGTGCCCTCGACGCGCGGTCGCGAGGTCAGCCGTCCGCCGGGCGAGCTGATCGAGGAGATCGAACGGCTTGCCGCCGACGGGGTGCGCGAGGTGACGTTGCTCGGGCAGAACGTCAACTCTTATGGCCGCGATCTCCCGAGCCCCAGTCGCATCACCTTCGCACAGCTGCTCGCGATGGTCGACGGCGTCGACGGGATCGACCGGATCCGCTACACAAGCCCGCATCCCAAGGACATGCGCGAGGACGTCATTCGGGCCCACGCTGAGCTGTCCGCGCTGTGTGAGCACATCCACCTGCCGCTGCAGTCTGGCTCGAGCGCCGTGCTCAAGCGGATGCGCCGCACATATACGCGCGAGCGCTACCTCGAGCGGGTTGCGCTGATCCGCGAGCACGTGCCCGACTGCGCGCTGACGACGGACATCATCGTCGGGTTTCCCGGCGAGACCGAAGCGGACTTCGAGCAGACGCTCTCGGCGGCGGAGGAGATCGGCTATGACGGCGCGTTCACGTTCGTGTTCTCGCCGCGCCGGGGGACCTCGGCGGCGACGCTGCCCGACCAGATCTCGCACCGGGTCAAGGTGGAACGGATGCAGCGCTTGGTGGAGGTCGTCCAGCGCCGTGGGCGCGAACGGGCCGAACGGTTCGTCGGGCGCACGATCGACGTGCTGATCGAGGGACCCTCGCGTACGGATCCAAGCCGCCTTCGTGGCCGCTCGCGCCACAACAAGGTCGTGAACTTCGTCGGCCTGGGGTCACCCGGAGAGCTCGTGCACGTGCGCATCAACGCCGCCACCAGCCAGACCCTGTCCGGCGAGGAGTCGCTGCTCGCCGGAGCAACCGACTGACGTCCGATGATCGCGTCCAACGATCGACCGGGCGTTCAGCTGTGGCCGCCGGCCGGCCTGCTCGCGAGGCTCCCTCCGGGAGATTCGCCCGGTGCACCTGTATATTTAGCCGCTGATCGATGCGAACTGCCGTGGAGTTCAGAGCTGCGCGGCGATGCCTCTTTGAGGTCGCCGGACGCGGAGATAGGCGTGCTGTGGCTGCCCAGTCGCGGACCGTCCTTTCCTGTATCAGGCCCGTGCCTGGAGGTGGTCGTATGGAGATCGAGCGGAGCGTCGGCTGTCGACTCGTGTGCGACCGCGAATCGATGCTGCCCCGGCGCCCGTTCGGACGCTAGGGGGATCGTGGCGACGGAGGACCTAGCCGACGTGCTGAGCGAGTTCGCTCGGACGATGGTGACGGACTTCCCGATACAGGGAATCCTCGATCACCTGGTGCAGCGGATCGTCGAGATCATGCCGGTCACCGGCGCGGGGGTGACGCTGATCTCCCCGGGCCTTAATCCGCGCTATTGCTCGGCGTCGAACGACGCGGCGTTGCGTTTCGAGAAGCTGCAGACCGATCTGGGTGAGGGACCGTGTCTCGCGGCCTATCACGCCGGGGAAGCGATCTCGGTGCCGGATCTCAGGAGCGAGGAGCGCTTCCCGAGGTTCTCGCCGCAAGCGCTGGCGGCCGGCATGGGCGCGGTGTTCAGGTTCCCGCTGAACCACGGGGACCTGCGGCTGGGTGCGCTCGACCTCTACCGGGACGCACCCGGGCCGTTATCGACCGACTCGATGCGCTCGGCGCAAACGCTCGCGGACGTGGCCGCCGCGTACTTGATCAACGCTCAGGCGCGCAGTGACCTGCAGGATTCCTCTGACCAGTCGCGCGATGCCGCTCTGCACGATCCCTTGACGGGGCTGGCGAACCGGGTCTTGATGTTGGAGCGACTCGAGCATGCTCTCCTGCGTCGGCGCCGGTCAGAGAAGACGTGCGCGGTGTTCTTCGTCGATCTGGACCGGTTCAAGCAGGTCAACGACACGTACGGCCACCGGATGGGTGACGAGTTGTTGGTGGCCGTCGCGGAGCGACTGACCGGAGTGCTACGGCCGGGTGACAGCCTGGCCCGTCTGTCCGGCGATGAGTTTGTCATTCTCTGTGAAGATCTCGACCACCCGTCGCAGGCTGACACGATCGCGGTTCGTATCGGTGCCGAGATGGGCACGCCGTTCGCACTCTCGCGGGCCGAGGTGAGCATTGCCGCCAGCATCGGCATCGCCCTGACCGGTGGCGGCAATGAGTCACCCGAGGACCTCGTCCACGGCGCGGATCTCGCGATGTACCGCAGCAAACGTCACAAGCGGGGCATCCGTCACGACCTCGATGTGCGCGACCCGCACCTTGCCGAGCACCAGGCCGGCCTGGCGCGCAGCCTGCGGGGGGCATTGGGCCGCGGCGAGATGCGGCTCGAATACGAGCCGATCGTCGATGCGGTCGACGGTTGCCTCACCGGGGTCGAAGCCCTTCTCGGCTGGACGCACGCAGGTGGCGCCCCAGTGCCACCGAGTGTGTTGATGGCGTTCTCAGAGCAACCGGGTCACATCCTCGAGACGGGGCGGTACGTGCTCGAACAGGTCTGGCAGGACCGGGAGCGGTGGCAGCGGCACCGGGCCGAGAACATCGCCGTGTCCGTCAACGTGTCCGCGTACCAATTCATGGCGGCCGGCTTCGCGGACTCCGTGGCGGCCATGCTCGATCGATCGTCAGCCGATCCGGGGTTGTTGACCTTGGAGGTGAGCGAGAGCTACCTCGACCGCGACCGCGACCGGGACCGCGTCCTGATCGTTCTCGACGAGCTCAAGGAACTTGGGGTAAAGCTCGCCCTCGACGACTTCGGGGCGGGCCACTCCTCGCTCAGCCACCTCGCGACGATCCCCATCGACGAGATCAAGATCGACAGATCGTTCATCGTCGACCTTGGGGCCGACCCGTCCAGCCAGGTCGTCGTGACGGCCATCCTCCAGCTCGCCCACGGCCTCGGGATGACCGTCGTCTCCGAAGGCGTCGAGACCGCCGGGCAGCGTCGTGAGCTGATCAGGCTGGGATGCGACTTCTGCCAGGGGTCCTACTTCGCGCAACCCATGCCCGCCTCCGCCCTCGACGCGCTCATCCGAAAACAAGCGGGCGAGAGCACACCACACCTGCCATCGCGCACACGAGTCGCGAAGCGTGGCCCCGCGGCGACGGATCCGTCCCGCTCGAAACAGGGCGACGACAGTGCCGCAGGCCCCGAACGTCCAGGGCTAAGGACCTAGCACTGCTTCGGATCCACGCCTCGCGGCGCTCGTCGGGGACGCGAACCCTCGATGCGAGTGCCGGACGGTACGGCGCGTCCATCCGCCGCGTATGGGAACATATGTTCGATGCGCTGGGAGAACCTCACCGTTGACGAGGACGAGCGTTCCCGCCTGCCCGGTTACCGCGAGCCGGCGGTGGTGCGCCGATTTCGAGCACCCGAGGCGCTCGACACCCGGTTTTACGAGGTTCGCGCCAAGTCGATCCTCAACCGAGTGCCCGCCGCATCGCGGATGCCGTTCCGGTGGACGGTGAATCCGTATCGAGGCTGCAGTCACGCCTGTGTGTACTGCTTCGCGCGCCCGACCCACCGCTATCTCGACTTTGATGGTGGCCGCGACTTCGAGCGCGAGATTGTCGTGAAGGTCAACGCGCCCGAGCTGCTGCGGGCAGAGCTGGCACGGCCATCGTGGGGAGGCGAGCACGTCGCGCTCGGCACTAACACGGACCCCTACCAGTGGGTCGAGGGTCGGTACCGACTGATGCCGACCATCTGGGAGGCGCTTCGGGACGCCGCCAACCCATGCTCGGTGCTGACGAAGTCGCCACTGCTCCTGCGCGACCTGGCGCTGATGCGCGAGATCGCCGCGCGCGCGACCTTCAGCGCAGCGCTCTCGGTGCCCACGCTCGACGAGCGCGCATGGAGGGCGACCGAGCCGCACACGCCGAATCCGCGCGCGCGACTCGAGGCGGTTGCCGAGCTGACGCGCGCCGGGATCGAAACCGGCGTGCTGATCGCGCCGCTGATGCCGGGAGTCAACGACGCGCCCGAACAGGTCGGGCGGATCGTCGAGCTCGCCACCGAGGCCGGGGCGTCGTTTGTGTCGGGGATCGCGCTCCACCTGCGCGGAGAGGTGCGGGAGCTCTTCTTCGCCTGGCTACGGGACCATCGACCCGATCTGGTCGACCGCTACGAGGATCTCTACCGGACCGGTGCCTACGCGCCCGTCGCCGAGCGGCGGCGATTGGCTCAGCTGGTCGCCGGTCCCGACATGGCGCCGTCTGAGCGGATGCGGGGGTCGCCACCGTCGGACCGGAGGCGGGGGTCGCCGCGGTCCGACCGAATGCGCGGGTCGCCAGCGGCACACCCCGCGATCCCACCGACGGCCCGAACTGATCCGCAGCAGCGGCTATTCTGAGTGACGGGGAGGACAGAGACGGCGGTGCCTGTGACCAACGTCACGGCGGACCGGCGCAACCGGTCGGCCGCATCTCAGTCGGTACGACACCAGTGTCCCACCTCGCCGAGCCTCCCAGATCACCATGAAACTTCCCTTCAGACAATCAGATGAGACCGTGCGCGAGCGGATGTTCGATACGCATAGCCACGCCTGGGAGAGCGTCGGCCTTGCACAGAAGGTGAACGAGCAGGCGATCCGGAAGGCACGTCGGCAAGCGGTGATCCTCGTGGTGCTCCTCGCCGCCGTGCTGGAGGCCAATCACCACTTCGGCACGGTGACGATCACCCATCACCTGCACTCGAGGGTGCCAGTGCACGTCGCGGCGGCCGTCGCGATCTTGATTCTCGGCTGGGCGTTTGCGCGCGACATCGGCCGAGCCGCGGCGCCGACGTTCTTCCGCCGCATGGACCCCAGTACCGCCGGCACAGTCGGCTTCCTGATCCGCCTGGCAACGGTCGCGATCGCGGTGTTTGGAGCGCTCAGGATCCTCGAGGTGCCGCTGACGACGCTCGCCTTCGGCGGCTCGATCACGGCGATCGTGATCGGCCTCGCGGCCCAGCAGACGCTCGGGAACCTGTTTGCCGGGATGGTCCTGCTGAGCGCCCGTCCTTTCCGGGTCGGAATGCGCGTGCGGCTCCAGGCCGGTCAGCTCGGGGGCCCGATCGACGGGGTCGTCAGCTCGCTCGGCCTGCTCTACACGACGCTCGCTCGAGGTCAGGACATGGTGATGATCCCCAACACCGTCGTGCTGAGCTCCGTCGTCGTACCGGTCCGCGAGCCCGACCCGGTCGACGTCACTGTGCGACTGCACAGCGGAATCACCGCGACGGCGGTCCAGGCGATCCTCGACCAGAACATCACAACCCCCACGCGAAGGGAGCCCCGTGTGCTCCTCCAGGAGATCGACGGAGACGTCGTCGTCGTGCGCATTCAGGCTACGCCAGAGAGCGCCTCCGGCGGAGCCGCGCTCGCCGACGAGATCATCACCGCCATCTCAACGGTGACGGGCGAGCACGAGGCGGCGCCGGCGGCCCGCTGACGGCGCCGGCGG
>PMOY01000017.1 GCA_003165655.1 Solirubrobacterales bacterium | reverse complement strand
TGTGGGCCATCGCCAACCTCCAGAGCTCGAGGCCTCGCCCCGATGGCGGGGCCGTTCCCCGACCCCCACGCGCCCGCCAGGGCGCGACAATCAGGGAGGGGACGACCCCGCGACTACTCGATCGGGTCTATTAGGCGGAAGCCGACCCCCCAGACATTCCGCAGCAGCCCGTCCGCGCCGGCGTCGGCGAGCCGCCGGCGCAGCCGGCTCGCATGGCTGTCGAGCGTGCGAGCCCGGCCGCCGTGCGCATGACCCCACACATCGCGCAGCAGCTCTTCCCGCGTGAATACCCGCGTCGGCTCGCGGGCGAGCGTGCGAAGCAGCTCGTACTCCTTGGCTGGGAGCTCAAGCCGGTTCTCCTTGATCTCCACGATCCGCGCGGCGAGGTCGATCGTCAACTGGCCGACCCGCAGCATCCGGGGCGCCCGCCGCGCCCTGGCGCGGCGAAGCAGCGCGACGATTCGGGCCCGAAGCTCGGGGTAGGAGTACGGNNCCGGTGAAGCTCATCGACTCGGGTGGTGAGCACGATCAGCGGTGTGTCAGGGTCAACGCGGCCGGCGAGCCCGTCGCCATCGCGGATCGCGTCGATCAGATCGAGCGTCTTGCCGTTCACGTCAACCACGATCACGTCGGGCTGCTGGACCGAAAGGATCGCAAGCGCTTTCTCGCGTGAGTCCGCAGTCCGGACTCGGTAGCGGTCGGCCTCCAGGTTGTCGGCTAGGAAGGACCGGGCAACGTCGTCCTCCTCGACCACGAGCACGGTTGGATCGCGGTCACCATGGCTGGGGGCGCTGGGGGTAGCTGCAGAGATCATCGCCTCGGACCTCCTTTAGTCGTGGCCCGCCAGGGCGGCGGGCCGATCCCCGACCCCAAGGCGCCCGTCAGGGCGCGACAGTCAGGAGGGGTCGACCCGGCGCCCTCTCGACCCGAGCGCCATTTCAGGCGTCATCCCCAGCCTGGGTGCCCCCGCGTCCGGAGCCTGACCGAGCGAGCGTGGTCCGGCGCCGCTCTATGCGCAAGAATCAACCGATCGCGCGCTCCGGCAGGACATCCAACGGCCGCAACGGCCGAAAAGCAGGGCTCGACCCCGTGACCGGTGCCCCGCCGAGGCCGGCGGGGCCGGGGATGTACCTCCATTGGGAGGGTCGGCGCGGCTACAGGACCCGGATGCCGGCGCCTCGAGTCCTCGATCCGCTGCCGGAGCTCTCCTATGGGGAGCCCGGCGGCAACCGTGTCATCGAGGGGGACAACCTGCAGGTGATGATCTCGCTTCGCTCCCACTACCAGGGAACCATCGACATCGCCTACCTGGACCCACCGTACAACACGGGCCGCAACGACTTCGCGTACTCCGACAGCCGCTACAACGACCCAAACGCCGACGCAGACGACATGGTCTACGTTGGCAACGAGGACGGCGGACGACATACGAAATGGCTCAACTACATGGGGCCGCGGCTGTGGCTTGTCTGGCAACTGCTCGCGGACCACGGCGTTTGCTTCGTATCGATCAGCGACGTCGAGCTCTTCCGCCTAGGTCTGCTCATGGACGAGATCTTCGGCGAACAAAATCGGCTAGGCGTGCTCGTATGGAAAGGATCGATCGAGAACAACGCGACCCAGATAGCAAGCGAGCACGAGTACGTGCTGTGCTACGCCAAGCGCAAGGAGCGCGCTACGCGCGTCTGGAAGGGACAAAGTGAGGCGAAGGAATGGCTGCTTGCCACCTACCGCGACCTCACCAAAGGCAGACGCCGCGTCAACGTGGCGAGCATCGAGAAGGAGTACCGCGCGGCGATCCGCGCGCATGTTGAGCAGCGCAAGCAGGAGATCGCCGAGAACGGCGAATCGGATCTAGTCGACCTTGGGCGCGCCGCGCGGTATCGCCACGTCGACAAGCGAGGCGTGTACGCAGCGGAAGATCACACCGACAAGCCCACCGGCGGCTACTTCTACGACGTCATTCACCCGGTCACGGAAAAGCCCTGCAAGAAGCCAGAGAGCGGATACCGCTTCACGGAGGAGACGATGGACCGGCTCCTCGCCGAAGATCGCATTGTCTTCGGGAAGGACCACCAGCGGCAGGTACAGGTCAAGAAGTACCTCGCCGACGTGGCTGAACCGTTGCGCAGCGTCTTGACGACGCCCGCCAAACTGGGTACCGGGTCGCTGCGAAAACTTCTCGGTCCTCCCGCCGTTGCCCAGTTTCCGCACCCCAAACCGGTGGAGCTGATCGAGCAACTGCTCTGGTCCACCGGTTACGACGACGCGCTCGTTCTTGACCCGTTTGCCGGGTCGGGCACCACTGCGCACGCGGTCATGCGACTGAATGCGAGCGACGGGGGATCGCGCCGTTTCATCATGATCGAAGAAGGAACCCGCGACGATCGCTACTGCCGGACGCTGCTGGCGCCACGTCTGTCGACGGCTATCGAGCAGGAGGAGTTGCCTGGCGGATTCACATTCGAGGTCAAAGGCCGACGTCTCAACCGCGGCGCGATTCTCGATCTAGAGCGCGAGGCAATCGCGAACCTCATCATCCACACCGATGCGACGGGCAAAGGTCGTGGCATTGCGCGCGTTGGCGGGCTCAGCCTCAGGCGGCGGTTCGGTTGGCTTCGCTGCGGGGCGTTTGCGTGTTGCTGTGGTCACCTTGCGTCCTTCGCTTCGTGATTACTCGAATGCCGAGCAGTTGCGCCTGCTCGGTCTTGACGTCGATCAGCTCCTGTTTCTTGGCGCGGATCTCCGCCTTGAGCGTCCGGGCGCGCCGCTCGAGCGCTTCCGCCCGCGCTTGAACGCCCGCCCGGTCACTCACTGCTCTCAGGTCCTCGCTGCCGTCTGGATCTGCAGCTCGCCGAACCCGCCACCGGCCGGGTCGAGGAGGGTCGTGAAGGTCAGCGCCAGCTCGGCCGGGGCGCCCTTCTTGTAGACGGGCGTCGGGTTGGCTGACTGGTACACGCACGGGATCGCGTACTGGGCGTTCAGCGTCGCATCGACCGACGACAGGCCGCGGGCGAGCAGCGCGAAGTAGGCGATCTGGATTCCGCCGAGCATCGGCATGTCGTCCTCGCCCGCGTTCCCCGCCCCGGCAGCGATCGACGTGACCGCCGCGTCGTTGAGCGCGATGGCGTACTGCGCGGGTGAGATGTCGGCGAGAACGATCGCGACCTCGAGCGACTCGTCGGTCCGCCACGCCTTCACCGGCGCGGTCGTGCCGACGGGGGTGAACGTCGAGATCGTCTGGTTGTGCGTGACCGTGACGCCGGTCGAGTCGACGTTGTTGGCGCCGTGCGTTCCGACCATCACCCACGCTTCGGCAAAGGTTCCGGGGGCGGCGTCGATGAGCGGGAAGGCGGTGTCGACCGGGGCGAGCCACAAGGTCAGTGGCGCCCCGACGATCTCGGGGTAGACAGACATGGAGAGGGGCCTCCTAGATGGGCTGGGGCGCCCCTCGCCTGACGGCCGCGGGCTGGCAAATGGGGGCGCGCGAACGGG
>PMOY01000359.1 GCA_003165655.1 Solirubrobacterales bacterium | reverse complement strand
ATGGACTACGAGGTGTTCCTGATCTCGCGCGTGCGCGAACAGTGGGTCCGCCGCGGCGATGCATCCGCCGCGGTCGCCGACGGCATCGCGTTCACTGGGCGGGTGATCACGGCGGCGGCGGCGATCATGGTCTGCGTGTTCCTGTCCTTCATGCTCGGCGACGAGCGCACGATCAAGGAGTTCGGGTTCGGCCTCGCCGCGGCGGTGTTCCTCGACGCCCTCGTCGTACGCTGCGTGTTGCTGCCGGCCGTGCTCGAGCTGCTGGGCCCCACCACCTGGCGCTTGCCGCGCTGGCTCGACGCCCGACTCCCCCGCATCAACATCGAGGGCTCGGCTGCCCACGCGCTGCCCGACCCTTCGACGTCCAGCCGCGACGAAGCCGCCGAGCTCGAATCGACACGAGCGTAGCCCGCGCCGCGCGCCCATCGACCCTGACCCAACCGCGCCACCGGGCGCGCCTGGTCTGGGACGATGGAGGGCGTGGTGCGGAGCATTACCTTCGGATGTGGAGGCGTACTGGCGCTACTGGCGGCGGTGGCGTGCGGAGGGAGCTCTGGCGTGTCAGCGACGCCGTCGACCGGCGAGGCGCAGACGACTACGACGACCACGACGGCCGCGACGAAGACGCAGATCACGACGGCCGCGGCGAACACGCAGACGACGACCACGACGAAGACCGCGGCCGCGAGCATCGCGCCGCCTCGCGTGTCGGTGTCCGTCAGCGTGCCGGCGGGGAATGGCGGTGGTGCCTTCTCGAGTCCGCGCTCGCTCACCGTCCCGCGTGGCTGGAAGGCCGAGGTCTGGGCTCGCGTGAGTGGCGCTCGCTTCATGGCCTGGACGCCGGAGCGCGCGCTGCTCGTGAGCGTTCCCGGCAACGACGACGTGGTCGAGCTCGAGCCACGCGCGCAGGCATCGGAGCCTCCACGCCGGCACGTGCTGCTGAGCGGCCTGAACGAGCCGCAGGGCCTCGCGTTCGACACGATCGACGGGCAGCAGGTGCTCTACGTGGCGGAGTCGGGCGAGATCGATCGCTACGTGTGGCTCGGCGCCGCTGGGGTGGGCGCCCGCACCGTGATCGCCCGCGGCCTGCCCGCCGCCGACCCTCGCGGTGACGATGTCCACACGCTCAAGAGCCTCGTCGTCGGTCCCGACCACCGTGTCTATGTGAACATCGGGAGTGCCTTCAACGCGAGCACGATCGACCAGCAGGGGAACCCGCCGAGGGCCAGCGTCGTCTCCTTCTCACCCACCGGCGGTGACATGCGCGTGATCGCCACCGGCGTGCGCAACGGCGAGGGCCTGTCGTTCGCGCCCGACGGCGTGCTGTGGTCGGCGATCAACGAGCGCGACCAGATCCCCTATCCCTTCCATGGTGCCTACGGCGGGCTGGCGGATGCCTACGGGCGTGTGATCCAGGCGTACGTGAACGATCACCCGCCGGACGAGCTCGTCGCGCTGACCCCGGGGAGGAACGTCGGGTGGCCCTACTGCGATCCCGACCCCAGCCACGGCCTGGCCGCGATGGGCTTCGACGACGACGTGCAGAACAACCCGGGCGGAAAGCGGCTGGACTGCGCCACGCTTGCCCCGATCAACCGCGGCCTGCCGGCACACAGCGCGCCGCTCGGCTTCCATTTCTTGGAGGGCTCCTCGCTCCCCGCCCGCTTGACCCAGGGAGCCGTGGTCGCCGTGCACGGATCCTGGGACCGGGAGCCGCCGCGTCCACCCGCCGTGCTGTGGCTGCCGTGGTCGCGCGCGCGGCACAACCTCGGGGCCGCGGTCACGCTGATCTCCGGCTTCCAGCTGCCGAACGGCTCGCGCTGGGGCCGAGCCGTTGACGCACTACCGGGCCCCGATGGCGCGCTCTACGTCAGCGACGACACCGCCGGCGCCATCTACCGCTTCGTGCCCTAGCGTTCGCGCCTACCCGAGCCCCGGCCACCGCTCGGCCAGCCGTCGCCGCGCCTGCACCGCCTCCGGAGCGACCGCCAATCCATCCTCCGGCGCCGCCGCGCCGCCCAACGCCTCGAGCGTCGCGACCACGGACCGCGCGAGCGCATCGAGCTCGTATCCGCCCTCGAGCACCGCGCCGAGCGGGACCCCGAGCTCCGCGCACACCCGCCGCATCGAGGACGTCATCGCCGCGAATCCCGCCTCGGACACCGCGCAGCCGGCGAGCGGATCGTCGCGGTGGGCGTCGTACCCGGCCGACACCAGCACGAGCTGCGGCTCGTAGGCCAGCGTCAACGGAACCGCCACGTGCTCGACGAGCGACGCATACACGGCGTCGCCCGAGCCCGCGCCCACGGGCAGGTTGACCGTGTAGCCGGTGCCGTCCCCCACGCCCACGTCGGCCGCGGCTCCCGTGCCCGGATACAGCGGCCACTGGTGGATGGAGACGAACAGGACCTCGCGCGTCGCCCGGAAGATGTCGTTGGTGCCGTTGCCGTGATGGACGTCCCAGTCGAGGATGAGAACCCGCTCGAGACCTCGCGCCGAGAGCGCGTGTCGTGCCGCTACCGCGATGTTGTTGAACAGGCAGAAGCCCATCGCCTGCGCAGGCTCGGCGTGATGGCCGGGCGGCCGGTGGGAGCTGAAGCCGCTGGGAGCCGAGCCGTCGAGGAGCAGATCCACGAGTCGCACGGCCCCGCCCGCGGCGTGCAGCGCCGCCTCGAACGACCCCTCGCTGATCATCGTGTCCGCGTCGAGCGCACCTCCCCCGCGCGCCGCCGCGCGTTCGATCCACTCGACGTAGCGCTCGCGATGCACCGCCGTGAGCGTGTCGCGCTCCACCTCCGGCGAGAGCATCGGCTCGAACCCGACCCACGCCAGCTCGTTGAGCTCGCGCTCGATCGCGGCGATTCGGGCCGCCCGCTCGGGGTGGGCCCCCGTGTTGTGCTCGAGCGACGAGCGGTGGTGGAGAAAGACGGGCGCCCGCGTCATGCTCGCATTCTGAAGCGAAGGCCGCATGGCGTCCACGTCAAGGCGGTCATAATCCGTTCAGGGGATCCCGACCGCCGAGACAAGGGGAACGCCATGCACCGACCCACCTTCTCTTCCAGGCGACTGGCCGCTGCCGCCGCGCTCGCCTGCGCCGCCACGCTGGCACCCGTGGCCGCGCTCGTCGGCCCAGCCTCGGCCGCGGCACCCGCGCGAGCGGCGACCACGCCGAGGTGTGCGACATCCGGGCTCGTCGTCTGGCTCGACACCGAGGGCAACGGAACCGCGGGGAGCATCTACTACACGCTCGAGCTCACCAACCTGTCCGGACATACGTGCACCCTCTTCGGCTATCCCGGCGTCTCCGCGGTCGGCCTCGGGGGTCACCAGCTGGGCAGCGCCGCGTCCCGAGACAGCACGACCCCACCCCACACAGTCACCCTCGCCCCCGGCGCCGGCGCGACCGCCGTGCTGCGGATCGTCGAGGCAGGCAATTTCCCGAGCTCCGCCTGCCACCAGGTGACCGCGGCGGGCCTGCGCGTCTATCCGCCGAATCGGACAACGTCGAGGGTGATCCCGTTCCCCTTCCTCGCCTGCGCACGAACCGGGCCGGTCTATCTGAGCGTGCGAGTCGTGCGGCACGCATAGCGACCGCAGAGCTCGACGGCTGCCCGACCGTGCCTCAGTAGCCGCCGCCGCTCGCGACCAGCGGACTGCCACTACGGTACATCCCGTGGAACCCCTGCGCACAGATGTCACCGTCGTCGGCGCCGGCGCCGCCGGGCTGTATGCCGCCCTGTGCGCGGCGCGTGACGGCGGGCGGGTAACGCTGGTGTCCGCCACGCCGCTCGCCGAGTCGGCGAGCTACTGGGCGCAGGGCGGCATCGCAGCCGCACTGGCCGCGGACGACGCTCCCGAGCGGCACCTGCGTGACACGGTCAGTGCCGGACGAGGAGCGGTCCGCGAATCCGCCGCGCGGGTTCTCTGCAACGAGGCGCCGGAGATCGTGCGCGACCTCGCGGAGCTCGGCGTGCGCTTCGACGCCGACCGCAGGGGCCGACTCGCGCTCGGGCTCGAGGGCGGGCACTCGGCCCGGCGCGTCGTCCATGCCGGCGGCAGCGCGACCGGCCGTCGCGTCACCCGCCAGCTTTCCGCGCTCGTCGCCGAGCATCCGTCGATCGAGGTCCTCGAGGGCCGGCGGGCGGTCGGCGTGATCATCGTCAACGGCCGCTGTTCCGGCGTCCTCCTCCACGACGGCTCCCGGGTCGTGAGCGCCGCGGTCGTGCTCGCCACCGGCGGGGCCGCCGCGCTCTGGGCGCGGACCACCAATCCGTCCGGCGCGACCGGTGGCGGGCTGCTGCTGGCGCACGCGGCGGGCGCGGCGCTCGCCGATCTCGAGCTCGTCCAGTTCCACCCGACCGCCGTCGCGGCACCCAACGGCGGCGACGGGTTCCTCATCACCGAGGCGATCCGCGGGGAGGGCGCCTTGCTCCTCGACGGCAGCGGCGAGCGGTTCGTCGACGAGCTCGCGCCCCGGGACGAGGTGGCGCGCGCGATCGCGCACGTGATGAGCGATACCGGCGCCACGTCCGTCGCGCTCGACATGCGCGAGGTCGATCCCGCCCGGTTCCCGAATGTCGTCGTCGCGCTGCGCCAAGCAGGGATCGACCCGGAGCGCGAGCTCGTGCCGGTAGCCCCCGCGGCGCACTACATGATGGGTGGGATCGCCACCGATCTCGACGGTCGCTCGACCGTGCCCGGTCTCTACGCCGTCGGTGAGTGCGCCTGCACAGGGCTGCACGGCGCCAACCGCCTCGCGTCGAACTCGCTGTCGGAGTGCTTCGTGTTCGGGGCACGGGCGGCCCGGGCCGCTCTGCGCGAACCGGCGATCCGAGCCGGCAAGCTCGGGGACGCACAGGCCCCACCCCGGCCGCCGGCTTTGACGCCCGCGAGCCGGCAGGCCCTCTGGGAGCATGCGGGGATCGAGCGAGACCGCGACGGGCTGTGGCTGCTCAGAGATGACCCGCACCCGCTGGTGCGGCTGATCGCCGACGCCGCGCTCGCGCGGACCGAGAGCCGCGGAGCGCACCAACGGCGCGACTTCCCCGACCTCGATCCGGCGTTCGAGGGGCTCCATGTGATGATGGAGTCCTCGGGCCGCCCGGCGTTCGATCGCTGGGTGTGATGGGGCGGCTGACGCCGCCTGTGTGCGGGCGAAGCCGCCGATCGTGTGGCGACTCACGCCGACCGCGTGGCGGAGACCCCGCCGATAGCGGCTAGCCGGAGGTCGCCTCGGTCAGGACGCGGACATCCGGGGTCGCGCAAGACGCAGTTGTCACGTAACACGTAGTTAATGCGAGCCCAATGTTGTACTTCACAAGTCGGCGCGATACTCGCGACCGCTCGAGACGGGCCTGGCGGGGGGGTCGAAAGGAGATCAGACTGTATGTATCGATTCAGTCGGGCCATCTACAGGGATCTGGCCGGCGACATCATCGAGGATGCCCATCCCGGTCAGTCCTCCAACCACGAGCGCGTGCTCCGCGCATGCGAGGCGGCGATCGAGCGACTCGCGACTGACCGCCACTACTTCGCGCATCCGGCGCGCACCCTGTTCGCGGACATCCGGTGGTACTTCCCGATGAACGTCCAGCCGCGCGTGCTGCGCGTGATCGAGTGCTACCTCGCGTGCGCAGACAATGCCCTGCGTCAGCAACCACAGAACGGTTACGACGTCTACGGGAACCCGCTCCACTGCCGTGCCACGACGCGCAAGGGCGCGCCCTGCCAGCGGATGCCGCTGCCGGCCAACGGATATTGCCCCTCGCATCAGCATCTCGCTGAGACGGAAGAGGAGCTCCTGGCTGCCTGAGCTGCTCGCTGCCTGAAGCTCCGTGCCGTCTGTTTGCGCCCGGCCAGCTCCGGGGGCGGTGGCGTGAGGCTCGTGGCCGGCGCGGCCTCGCCGCGCTCTTATGATTTCTCCGGTGCCGGTCATGCTCCGTCTTCGCCGCCCGCGTGACGTGGAGCCGCCGCGGTCTCGCGCGCCCTGCTCGAAGCGGTGTTCCCTGGCCTGATGTCCGAGACGCCGGACCCACCGGTCGAGGGTCGCGGCCGCGGGGCCGGCGCCGCCAGCCCCGAGGCCGGCTCGGCCGGTGCCCAGGCCGGCCCCCTCGACGCGACGGTCACGCCGAACGCACAGCTGCCCCAGCTCGATCAGAGCTCGCTTTCCGCGCTCGCTGAGGTGGGGCGTCGTTGGGGTGGATGCATGCCGGCGCGAGAGGTGTGGGAGCACGCGCTGCCGATCGATCCGGGGCTCGACTTCGCCGACCCGCAACGCTCGCGCGCCGGCCGCTTCGTCCACATCAGAAGCGCGGGAGCGCAGACCGACGACGACGAGCTCGAAGCGACGGTCAGGGCCGGGCAGGCAGACTCGCGGACGGGCCGGGCGGCGTACGCCTTGCGCCGCGTCCTGATCGGTCCGGCGCTGCGCAGCACAGCGATCGCCGAGGAGCGCATGGGAAGGCTGCTCGCGCTCCCCGTCCTGTCGCCCGACGCGCTCTCCTCGGTTGCCTACGGCCCCGAGGCGATGATGGCGATCCTCGTGCTCGCTGGGGCCGGCGAGCTCAAGCTCTCGCTGCCGATCGGAGCGGCGCTGGCCGTGCTCATGCTCTCGGTCGGCCTCGGCTACCGCCAGGTGATCCGAGCCTATCCGCACGGCGGTGGCTCATACATCGTTGCCAGCGACAGCCTCGGGAGTCAGTGGGGCCTGCTCGCGGGAGCGGGACTGATCGTCGACTACATCCTCACGGTCGCCGTGTCGGTCGCCTCGGGCGTCGCCGCGGTGACGTCGGCGATACCTTCGGTCGCTTCGGCCACCGTCCCGATCGGCCTGGTGGTGATCGTGCTGCTCGTCGCGGGTAACTTGCGCGGGGCGCGCGAAGCCGGCGCCGCGTTCGCCGCCCCCACCTACCTGTTCGTGGCCGCGATCGCGCTGATCGTGATCGCCGGCCTGATCAAGGCCGCCTCGCACGGCTTCCATGCCGCGGCGCCGGCGCCTCACCGGGCGACGGAGGCGCTCGGCGTGCTGCTCATCCTGCGCGCGTTCGCCTCCGGGGCGACGGCGATGACCGGGATCGAGGTGATCTCCAACGCGGTCCCGGTGTTCCGACCGCCGGAGGCCGCGCACGCTCGCCAGACCCTCAGCGTCATGATCGGGCTGCTGATCTCGATGTTCGTGGGCGTCGTGCTCGTCGCTCACTTCGACGGCGCCTCCCCGGGCCGCGGCCAGACCGTTCTCTCCCAGATCGCGCACCGCAGCGTCGGGAGCGGGGTCGCGTACGGGTTCGTCCAGCTGGCGACCACCCTCGTGCTCCTGGTCGCGGCCAACTCGGCGTTCAACGGCTTTCCCCGGCTGCTGTACTTCATGGCCCGCGACGGCTTCGCCCCCCGTGTGTTCCTGCGCATGGGAGATCGCCTCGCCTTCACCAACGGCATCCTCGTGCTCGCCGTCCCGGCGGCCGTGATCTACGCGGGGTTCGGCGGTCAGACGAGCCCGCTGATCCCCCTGTTCGCGATCGGGGTGTTCCTCGCCTTCACGCTCGCTCAGAGCGGGATGGTGGCCCACTGGTGGCGCCACCGCGAGCGGGGTTGGCGCTCCGCACTCGCAACCAATCTCCTCGGCGCGGTGCTCTCGGCCCTCGTCGTGGTGATCGCCGCGATCACCAAGTTCACCCAGGGCGCCTGGCTCGTGGCCGTGCTCGTCCCCGTGATCGTGTGGGCGTCCCGGCGCGTCCACGATCACTACCAGCGTGCCCACGAGGCGCTCACGCCGCGGCCCGATACCGAGGAGCAGGCACCGCCGGGTCGGGTGGCGCCACCCCGGCTCGCGCCGCAGGTCTCCGAGCGCCTGGCCGAGGCAGGGGATGATCCCGACGAGGTGTACAGCTTCGCCGTCGTACCGGTCGCCGTGCTCGACCTGGCTGCCCTGCACGCCCTCGCCTACGCCGTCTCCCTTGGTCAACCGGTGCTCGCGGTCCACGTCAGTCCCACCCAGGCCGAGGCCGAGCGCTTCAACCGCTCGTGGCAGGCGTGGGGTGACCACTTGCCGTTGGAGGTGGTTGTCTCCCCGTATCGCGCGACGGTGGCGCCGCTGGCCAACTACATCGCCGCGCTGCATCGCCAACGCCCCGACGTCACGCTCACGCTCGTCGTGCCCGAGATCGTGGTGGCCAAGCCGTGGCAGCGGCTCCTTCACAACCGAATCGCCGCTCGCCTGCGCGCGGCGCTCGTCGCCTACGACGGGATCGTCATCACGACTGTGCCGTTCCACCTGCCCCGGTAGGCCGCGAGTGCGAGCTATCTGCGAGCACCCGAGGCCTAGCGTCCGCGGTCAGCCACCGGTGTCCGGCCGCGGCGCGCGAAGAAGTCGGCTTCGGCCTCCCCGAGCGACGTCGCGGGCGGCTCCCCGTGCAGGTACTCCGCGGCGATCGCGCCCCAGTCCGCGCCGGCACGGAGTTGCTCGAGAACGACGGCGACGATCCCGTGCATACGCCGGATCAGGATCGATTCTGGGGGCAGGGTGAACTGGTTCACCTGCGTCTTCATCGCGGCCCGCTGCTCGCTGTCGGGACGCTCACGATCACGGTCCCGGCCGCGACGGGCGTCCTCGGGCGAGAAGCGACGCTCACCTGGGACGGCGTACCACTTGATCGCCATGCGCATCAGACTCAGCGCCCAGTCGGCGTCGACCGCGTCGGCCCGACTGGCGGGCAGATACCCGCCCGCGAGCAGGGCCGCCTTCAGCGCCGCCGGGTCACCATCGCGGACAGCGAGGGCGATCGCCCGTTCATCGCCTACGCGCGCGGCGTCGACATCGCGCAACAGTCCGAAGTCCAGGAAACAGACCTGGCCGTCAGGGCACAGGAGATAGTTGCCAGGATGAGGATCGCCCAGAGCGATCCGGGCGCGATAGAGCAGACCGAAGTAGAACCGGAACACAATCTCCCCGTAGCGGTCGCGCTGCCCCTCGTCAGCTCGGCGCACGGCCTCGAAGCGTTCCCCCTCGATGTACTCGGACACCAGCACGCGCCGAGTCGAGAGGTCCGTGCGGACCCGGGGAACGCGGACGAACGGATGTCCCCGCATCAGCCGCTCGATGCGGCGCTGGTTCTGGGCCTCGAGCTCATAGTCGAGCTCCTCGCCGATCCGCTCGCGCAGCTCCGCGGCCAGTGCCTTCGCGTCCAGTCCCGGGGCGAGCCGCTTTACGAGCGGCAGCAGCAGCGTCGCGTTGCGCAGGTCCGTCTCGACCGCCTCCGCGACCCCGGGGTACTGGACCTTCACGACCACCGCGTCACCGTCGAGGGTGGTCGCGCGATGCACCTGGCCGATCGAGGCCGCGGCAAAGGCACGCTCGTCGAAGTCGGAGAACACGCGCCGCAGCGGCCCCCCGAACTCCTGCCGCATCAGCTTCTCGAGTGCTGCGAACGGCACCGGCGGGACGTCGTCGCGGAGCGNNACCTTCATCGCCGCGCCGCGCATCTGCCCAAGCTGGTCGACGAGCTGCTCGACGAGGGCTGCGGTCCGTTCGCTTTGGGCGACCGCCGCCCGCTCGGGCGTCCGGACCCGGTTGGCGGTCCGCATCCCGGCCCACCGCAACCCCTGCCCGGTCACGAGCCCCCCGACCCGCGCCGTCCGCGCGAGCCGACCGGTGGGCAGCTTTCCCGCCTCGGGCGGCGGATCGTCGGCCTGAGCGCTCATCAGCCGAGACTAGCGAGACGACGTGCTACGCCCCCGAGGGCGCCGTCCTCTCCCCCAACCCCGGCCGGTCGATACCCCAGATCGTGCAGCGTTCTCCCTTGAACGTGCCCTCCCGACGAGGACGCAGACCGAGACGCTCGGCGACACGGATCGACGCGGCGTTCTCGCGGTGGATGACCGAGACGAGCTCGGAAGCGTTGAGCTCGGTCCACGCCCACTGCATCGCGGCGCCCGCGGCTTCCGTGGCGTAGCCCTGACCCCAGGCGTGACGAGTCAGTGTCCACCCGACCTCCAGACCAGGCCACCCCGCGGGATTCCAGAGCCCCACGCGACCCACAAGCGCGGCGTCACGCTTCCTTTCGACCGCCCACAGCCCGTAGCCGCGAAGGGCCCAATGCCCGACGACGAGCGCCAGCTGGCGCCAGGTCTGCGGTCGATCAAGCACTCCGCCCACGTAGCGCATCACCTCGGGATCAGCGCTCATCGCGACGAGATCCTCCAAGTCGCTCGCGCGCCAGTCCCGGAGCACGAGCCTCGGCGTCTCCAGGCGCTCGACATCGACGTTCACCCGGCGCACATTAAACCCGCACCCACGCAGCCTGGCGTCCTGACCGACACTGCCCGCCAGACCATCGCCGGGATCGAGGAGCGGCGCCGGAGGCTACCCGCCGCCGCGTGCAGTTTCGGACGAGCGAGCGCCGCTGTGGGCGACCCGGAGGTTTCGCGTGGCCTGCGCCGATGCATCGGCGTGCGCGATCTCGGGCCCCTCGGCCTCGACCGTGGCGATCAGCGCCGTCAGCTCGGCAACGTCGATCTCGACCGTGTGCGCCTCACCTTCGACGACCTCCGCCTCCCCCGGCTCAGGCTCAGGCTCAGGCGTCCCCATCAGCGCGCGAGCGTTCGAGGCTGTCCGGGCCCGCGGCGGCGACGCGGGTTGCGCAGCCTTGATCATCGCTCGAAATTCGAGCTGGGTACCGGTCTCCCCCCACTCGATCGCAAAGTGACCGTCGAGTCGGCGCCCGATCCAAGCGATCACAACCATGAGCGCACCGACGATCACGAGCGGCAGCGTCCACACCGAGCTCGTCACGCCGAGCCCGGCGATCAGCAACAGGATGACGCCGGTCACCGTGAGCCGCACGCGCGGGCGCGAGAGCCACTCGTAGAACGACGCGGCATCTGCCCGCACCCGATCCGGCCACCGCGAGAGCTTCTTCACGTCCGGCGAGGCGTTGCTCTCCGAACCGCTCTCCCGGCGCGACGGGCACTCCGAGCCCGCATCTGATGTGTGTCCGTTTTCTGAAGCCAATGTCTGGACTCCTCCCTGCACCTTTCGACCTGAGCGTGGCTGGACCTCCTACGGTTCCGCCCGGCAGCCACACGCGTCTCGAGCCGAGGCCCCCAAAAGACCGTCGCGCAGGAAAATGCTCGAGTGACCGCAAGTCAAACTCAACGAACAGGAGAAGGGACGATGAGGNNGCTCCGCCGCGCGATCGCCGAGCACGACGCGGTCGTCGTCGCGATCACCGACCGGTCCACCGAGGACCGGTCGCTCATCCCGAACACGACGCGCCTGCTCCTGAGGGTCGCGCCCACTGCCGGCGTGAACCGCCTGGCCTTCGTTGGGGGCGGCGGTAGCCTCGAGCTCGACGACGGCACGCGGTTGGTCGACCTGGCGGACTTTCCCGACGCCTACCGCCCCGAGGCCCTCGCACAGGCCGAGTCGCTGCGGCTTCTGCGCGAGGACGCCGACGCGATCGACTGGACCTACCTGAGCCCGCCGCCGGAGCACCTCGAGCGCGGCCCAGGGCGCGGCGGCTACCGCGTCCGGGCAGACGATCGTCCGGTCCGCGACGCCGCAGGTCACAGCGGCGTCAGCTCGGGCGACCTCGCTGCCGCAATGCTCGATGAGCTCGAGCACGCGCAGTTCTCCGGTCGGCGGTTCACGGTCGGATACTGAGCGCGAAGAGCAGGACAATGCGCGCGCTCGGGGAAGGACGACACCGAGCATGACGTGTTCTGAGGACTGACGGTGGGCTTTTTCACGCGCGGCGGGGACGAGAGCCCTGAGCAGGCGGAGTCGCTGGCGCGGATCGAAGCTGGCGGTATTCCGGTTGGAGCTGAGGCGCGACTGAAGGGTCTCGCCACCGAGGGATCTCTGTTTACGAGCGGGCTTTCGGTGAACGAGTTCGCGCTTCTCGACCTGTTGGGACCGCAGCCGCTGGCTCAGGTGATGGGCGCGAGCGTGGTCCGGACCGGCTGGCAATACCTCCCGGCGCTCGATCCCGGAAGGATCGTCCTCGGTACCTCGCCGTACACCCCGACCCCGATCGGTCGGGCGTTGCAGAACCCGTACACCGAGCCGTCGCTCGCCCAGGTTCGTAACTACCGCTGGCGCACGGAGGTTGTCTGCGAGCTCGACGTGCTCACCGACGCGTGGAACCTGGCGCGGCGTCGTGCGCTCGAGCGCCTCCGCGAGGAGGCCGTGCAGGTCGGCGCCGACGCCATCGTCGGCGTTCACCTCCACCGCAGCGACCACGATCTCGTCAAGGGGACGATCGAATACGTGGTAACCGGAACCGCGATCCGGCTCCCGAATTCGGCCGGGACGGGCGCGCCGACCCTCACCGACGTGTCCGTCCAGGACTACTGGCGGCTCCACGGCGCCGGGCATGAGGCGGTCGGACTCGTGGCGACTACGGCGGTGGTGTTCGCTTCGCCGGCGCGGTCCACGCGTGTGCGGCGACTGCGGACGACGTCACAGAACCAGGAGCTCGAGGAGCTCAGCCGGGGGTTTCACGCCACGCGTGACACCGTCCGCGCACGGCTGCTGGGCCAGGTCTCCGATGCTCACGGCACGGGAGCCGTCGGTGTCGAGTTCTCCCATTCCGTGCACCGCGACAAGCTGGCGCTGACGTCCTCGCTGCAATCCACGAGCCTTCGCGGTTGGCAGCGGGGTCGGTTGGGCCTGCCATATCTCGTCTCGGGCCACAGCGACGTCGAGCGTCGCGGATGGGTGATCACGATGCATGCCGCAGGCACGGTCGTTCGTCGCCGGCAGGCCCCATCACAGCGTCCAGTGAAGACCACGATGCGGATGGGATCCACCAGGTGACCGACTACGACCCCAATTCGGTGGAGGGGATTCCCGAGGCGGGCCGTGAGCGCCTCGAGCAGAATCGCGAGGGCCTCTTCACCTCGGATCTCAGCGTGAACGAGTTCCTCCTCGTCACGCAGGCCGGCTTCGATCCCGTCGGGCTGGTGATCGGCAGCTCGATCTTTCACGTCGGGTTCCAGGTCGCCGGACCGACGTCGAGCCGCGAACTGGACGTGCTCTCGCAGGCCATGTACAGCGCCCGTCACCTCGCGATGACGAGAATGGAAGAGGAGGCAGACCAACTCGGCGCCGACGGGGTCGTCGGCGTGCGTTTAGATATCGGCCGCTACGAGTGGGGGGCGAACATGGCGGAGTTCATCGCGATCGGGACGGCGGTCAAGCACCGCGATGGCGTTCTTCACCGAGCGCCGAACGGAAGGCCGTTCCAGAGCGACCTATCGGGACAGGACTTCTGGACACTGCTCCGCACCGGCCACCGGCCTGTCGGCATGGTGATGGGCAGCTGCGTCTACCACGTCGGCCGGCGCGGACCCCTCCAGACGGTCGCGCAGACGGGACGCAACGTCGAGCTNNGCCCTCTACGAGGCGCGCGAGCTGGCCATGCAACGGATGCAGACCGAGGCGCAGGAGCTCGTCGCGAAGGGCATCGTCGGCGTCTCGCTCTCCGAGAAGAGCCACGGCTGGGGCAGTCACGTGATCGAGTTCTTCGCGCTCGGCACCGCAATCGTCGCGACCGATGCGCATGCCGCGATCGAGCCACCCATACCGGTACTTGACCTCAACGATTATTGAGGCGGCGGAGTCACGGGTAAATCGTGCGCAGTCTCGTGGCGGCAGCGAAGCGCTCGATCGCCACCGCTTGCGCGGCGGTGCGCCAGTCGACGTCAAGCCGGTCGGCGGTCGCGAATACCCGCTGAATCCCGCGGCGTAGCTGCGTGCGTAGGCGTTGGGCAATCGCGTCGGAGTCCCACAGGTACTTCTGCTGGTCCTGGGCCCACTCGAAGTAACTCGCCGTGACGCCGCCGGCGTTGGCGATCACGTCAGGGACGACGTGGATGCCACGATCGGCGAGGATGCGGTCCGCGTCAGGTGTGGTGGGGCCGTTCGCGGCCTCGATGACGAGTTGGCAGTCGAGTTTGGATGCGTTGTCTTCGGTGATCTGGCGCTCGAGCGCGGCCGGCACAAGAATGTCGCACGGAATCTCGAGCACGTCGCTACGCGCGACCGGATCGCCGCCCGGGAAGCCGCGGAGGAAACGGTGCTCGCCGACCCACGTCATGAGTGCGTCGACGTTGAGCCCGCCGCTCGACGCAACCCCGCCGGTGACGTCGGAGATACCGACGATGACCGCTCCGCGGTTGCTCAGCTCGCGTGCCATCACGGCCCCGACATTGCCAAACCCCTGGATGACGACGCGCGAACCCACGAGGTCCAGGCCGATGCGCTCGAGTACCGACTCGACGCAATAGACGGCGCCGAGACCGGTCGCGACCTGGCGGCCGACGATGCCGCCCAGCACGAGCGGCTTGCCGGTGACGATCTCTGGAACCGGGTAACCGACGTGCTGGGAGTAGGTGTCCATGAACCAGGCCATCTCCTGCTCGCCCGTCGCCATGTCGGGCGCTGGGATGTCCCGGTTGGGTCCGATGATCGGAAAGATCTCGCTGGCATAGCGGCGCGTCAGGCGCTCGAGCTCAGAGTGCGAGAGACGGTTCGGGTCGCAGCGAACGCCGCCCTTTGCGCCGCCGAACGGAAGTCCGACGAGTTGGCACTTGAGCGTCATCCAGATCGCCAGAGCCGCACACTCGCCGAGCGACACACCGGGCGCATAGCGTATGCCCCCTTTGGTTGGGCCCATCGTCAGCGTATGTTGGACCCGGTATCCGGTGAAGATCTCGACCTCCCCGTTGTCGCGGCGGACGGGAAAGTTGACCGTCAGCGAGCGGCGCGGCTCGAGCAAGCGAGCTCGAATATCGGGTTCGATGCTCAGCAGGTCGGCAGCGCGATTGAACTGCTCGACCGCGATCGACCACAGCTTCGAGCGCCATTCTCCACCGGGCGTCACGAGGTGCGCATCGCCCGCGAGTACGTCCTCCCATCCGCCAGTGCCCCGCCGCTCCCGGCCGGCCGTCCTGGCCTCGAAGGTCCCATCGGTGCGGTCCATAACTCACTTAGTGTCGACAGCCCCCTGTCTCTTGTCGCTCAGTTTAGTCGGCGGCGCCTCGTCCACCGCGCCGCGGACGGTCGCCGACACCTACGACGGAACGACCGGACGGCTCGCAAGCGCCGACCGCCGCGTCGTCACGGAGTCCAGGTGTGCGCGTAGGCTTGATGGATGATCCGCCGGACTCGATTGCTGATCGTGCTCGCGTTCGTCGGCGCGGTCTGCGTGTGCATCGGCGTCCCGGCTGGATCGGGCAGCGCCGCCCCGCGCAGCTCGCCGTCCTCGGCCGCGACAAGCCGGATCGCCGGATCCCCGAACCTGCCGGCGCCAACCTCGTCGAGCAACCGGCGCGCGGCGACGCGAGACGCTGCGCGGCTGCTCGGTCTCGTTACGCTGCCACCCGGCGCGATCCGCGTCTCCACGCAGCCGCCCGGCGACGACAAGCTGCTGATCGAGCCGCCACAGGAGCCGACTGGCCAGGTCGTCGATCGCTTCGGCTGGTGGCAGGTACCGGCCACGTTCGATTCCGTCGTCGCGTTCCTGCAGACGCACCGACCGCGCGGCTCCGAACCGCAGGGGTCCGGCAGGGCGGGAGGACCAGCGATCCCGGAGAACGAGATGTTCTCGTTCGCCTTCCCGCCGATCAGCGGAGTCTCGATCCGCACCGTGACCTTCTACGCCGTCGCGCTGCGCGGAGGTGGCACCGGGATCCGCGTCGACGCTCAGGAAAGCTGGATCCTGGCCCGGCCGGCGAGCGAGAAGGTCCCGGCGGGGGTGCACGAGGTCGAGATCACCAGTGTGCGGCCGAGCGGGACGCCGATCCTCTCCCGGAGCGTCACCGATCGAGCCAAGGTCCGCCGGATCATCTCGTTGTTAGACCAAATGCAGATCGTGCAGCCTGGGACGTACAGCTGTCCGTTGCTCCCGGAGGGCCAGCCCGTTGTGACGTTCGACTTCCGGGCCGCCGCCGGTCAACCGGTGCTCGCCCAGGCGAGTGTGACGGACTACGGCTTCGAGTCAGGTCCGTGCAATGCGGTCAGCTTCAGCATCCGCGGTCACAGGCAGAAGCCGCTGCTCGGCGGCAGCTTCCTCAGTCAGATTCAGCGCCTGCTCGGCATCCGTTTCCGGTAGGCAGGTGGGCATGTCGTCGGCATTGCCATCATGGCCCCCCGTGGCCCGGTCTGCTGTCAGCGGCAGCTTCGCCGGGTAGCATTGCGGCGTGGCGGGCGCGCCGGCTGGGGACTTTAACTATGAGCTTCATGGCGAGGGCTACGCGATTCAGCGTCGGTCCGACCCCCGCATCGCCGCAGCCGTGCACGCGGCGCTTGGGTCTGCGCGCACCGTGCTTAATGTCGGCGCGGGCGCGGGTTCCTACGAGCCGGATGACCGCTACGTGGTCGCCGTCGAGCCATCGCCGACGATGCGTGCGCAGCGGCCACCGGAGCGGGTTCCGGCGATCGCCGCCGCCGCCGAGAGCCTGCCTTTCGATGACGGAGCATTCGATGCCGCGATGGCCATGGTGACCGTGCACCAGTGGTCGGATGTCGACCAGGGACTGGCTGAGCTGCGTCGCGTGACGGGGGGCCCGATCGTCATTCTCACCTTCGACGCGGACGCGCTCGATCGCTTCTGGCTCGCGGACTACGCGCCCGAGCTGATCGCCGCCGAATGCCGGCGCTATCCCGCGATGGCGAAGCTGGCCGCCGCACTCGGCGCGGGGACCGAGGTACGTCCGGTGCCCGTTCCTTTCGACTGCACCGATGGCTTCACCGAAGCATATTTCGCCCGACCGGAGCGTTTTCTCGACGCAGCCGTCCGTCGTTCGCAGTCCGCGTGGGGCTTCGTCACGCCTGGAGCGCAGCAACAAGCCATCGCTCGTCTTCGCGCTGACCTGGCGTCCGGTGCTTGGGACGATCGCTACGGCGAGCTGCGTTCACAGCGCGAGTTCCACGGTTCCTTGCGACTTGTCGTGGGACCGTCGACACGCACGGAGAAACCGCCGACGGCACGGAAGTCGGGTCCGGCCCCGGCGAGGACGATGCGTGTCCGCCGGCGGCCCGGCCGATAGCCGGCCGAGACTGTCATCAATCACGTCGGAGGCGTGAGCCGGCTCGCCGGCGCCGAGCGCCTCGCTTGCTGAGAGCGTGTGCGCACGAGCCGTTGAGCTGCTCACGGTGTCCGACGTTCGGCGGTTACTTGCGAACCTCGGCGAACGCGCCGACATGTTCGTCGTCGGGGTACTTCTCGGGGTTGGATTCTCCCTCGGCGAACGTCCCGACGCGCTCGTCTTCGGGGTAGGTCTCGGGGTCGGATTCTCCGTCGGCGAACGTCCCGACGTGCTCTTCGTCTGGGTAGATGTCGGGGTGTGACTCGCCCTCGGCGAAGCTGCTGTGATGCTCGACCGGCTGAGTGCCGGGCTTGGGGGTGGGATCGTTGGGCATGTG
>PMOY01000329.1 GCA_003165655.1 Solirubrobacterales bacterium | reverse complement strand
GGCGCATCGCCGCGCGGATCTCGCGGAAGATGTAGTCGGTCCGCCAGAATGCGCCCCACAGGTCACGGCGGTCGCGGAAGTTCGCCGGTCCGTACTCAGCGCCCACGCGGAGCAGGTTCCTTGCGAGCACGCGGCGCTCGCCGCGCACCCAGCTCGGAATGTCCACGTGGTCGCACTCGAGCTCGGGGAACCCCGCCTCGAGCAGCGGGCGCAGCTTCGCGTTGGTCCCCGAGAAGTCGCGTATCGTCACGAACGCAAATCGCCCACGCGCGCGCGCGGGAAACTTGATCGCGGTCACCGGTCGACCCCAGCGGTCACCGGTCGACCCCAGCGCACGCCCGGTTCGCTGCCCGCATCAGCAACGGAAGCGGATCGGCACGTTGGAAGTAGGCATGAATCACGCCGCGACGGGGGCGGGCGGTGTCGAGCGCGGCGCGGTAATTGCCCTGCCCCAGCTGCCAGGCGCAGTGGCGCAGGTCGCCGTCCTCCCAGCGATAGCGCCGTCCCGATTGGGCTCGCGCTCCGCGCGGGTCCTTTTCCATCAGCGAGTCACACCAGATCGCGGCCAGCGGCGCCCCGGCGGCATTCGCCAGGGCGAGCGATCCNNACGAACCGGCCGTCGACGGTCCAGATCAGCTCGAGCTCGAAGATGCCCTCCCATCCGATCAGCGCGAGCAGCTCGGGTATTGCGTGGAGCAGCTGCGCGGGCGGCACGATCGTCTCGGCGAACGCCGCATTGCCGGCCTCCACGGGCCACGTCCGGCGGTAGCGCGCGGTCGCGAGTGCGAGCAAGCCGCCGTCCGTCATCACGCCGGAGAACGAGAGCAGCTGTCCGTGCTCGAACTGTTGCACGAGCAGCGCCCCCGGATGCGTCGAGATCGCCGCCGCGAGCACCTCCTCGCGCTCGAAGCGCCGCGTGGAGAAGGCCTGGCGGATCGCTGACCCGGCACGGGCGACTGCCGTGGCCGACTTGACGATCACCGGAAATCCCAGCTCGCGCGCCGCGCGCAGAACCGCGCCCGGTTCGTCGCAGCGGATCGACCGCGCGGGGGAGAGGCCGACGGCCGCGGCCGCGTCCGCGAGCACGGCGCGATTGAGGCTCCGCTCGATGACCTGTTGGTCCGGCAGTCCGATCCTGGTGAGCTGCTCGAGCTGCTCGCGTGCGGCCGAGATCGCGAGCAGCGCGCGGTCGCTGCCGGCGACGAGCATGGCGTAGCGGCGTCGGGTCAGCTGCTCGCGCAGTTCGGAGATGAACCGCTCGGCGTCCACCGCGGGATCGATCATGCGAAGCCGTTCGGAGCAGCTGCGCGACGCATGCGTTGGCGCGAGCGGCGTGAACGCCACGGCGGCGACCTCGTAGCCGGCAGCGTCCAAGCTCCGGCAGGTGGCGAGCATGGCGTGATGCTCGGCGTTCGTGATGAGAACGCGCACCGGCATCGATCGGGTGGCTCGCAGCGGCATCGTGACTGTCCCGGCCCGGGTGGACGGTGGAGACGGCATGCTACGCGGCGCAGTGAGCCCGCTTGCAAGCGTCGAGCCCCAGCCGGGTTACGCGACCCGATCCCCGGGTTCCCGGCCGCGTACCATGTAGTCCTTCCCGTCGTCAGGAGGCCACCGATGTCACGACTCATCAAAATGGATCAGACCGGCCACACGACGCTGGCGCAGTGGACCGCCGAGGATCCGGCCGCCGTCCAGGCGGCGATCGAAGCGCTCCGCGCCGAGCTGGATCAGGGATACTTCGCAGTCGTCTCCGCGGGTGAGGGCCATGCCGAGCAGGTGCGCGAGCTGCCGGTCCACGCCCCGCTGGTGATCCTCCGTCGCCCGATCGCCGGGGGCTAGCGACGGCGATCGACGCGGCGGGCGCAGCCGGCTCCAGGGGGCTCCCAGAGCTCGCGAGCGTCTACTGGCGCCCGCGGGCGAGCGAGCTGACGCTGACGCGTGCAGGCCGGCTGTGGACACTGTCGACTGTCGCTCACACGGTTCCCTTCGTCGGGGCCGCGGCACTTCTGAGTGCGCTCAATCCGCTGACCTTCCCGGTTGCACTCGTCGCGCTCGTGCACGCGTGGATGATTCCCGAGCTCTATGCGGGCCGCGGCTCGAATGTCATTCGCCCGCGAGCCCCGGTCGATCGAGCTGACGACGCCGAGCTCGTTGCGCTCGGTCTGCTCGGCGACCTGATCGACCACGACCCGCGTGCCCTGCATGCTCGCACCGGGCTCGTGCTCGAGCGCGGCGAGCTCGGGGTCTGGCTGGTCGCGGAGGCCGGTGCGGTGCTCGTTCGGCCCGGGGGCCGCCGTGTGCACTGTTATTGCGTCAAGGCGACGGACCCCAAGCTGCCGCCCAGCGACCGGATCGCCCATCTGCTGCTTGCCCTGAGGGTTGACGAGAGCGGGTTCGCGACGGTCGCGAACCTCGCATTCTCCGGGGCGCGTTGGCGGCTGCGCCGGCGATTGCCGGGGCGCGCGCGACCTGCCCTCGACGTCGCGACGGAAGCCGCGCGGGCGATCGGCTGACGCGGCGCGACCCCCGCCGAACGTGTGTTCGCGTGCCTGGCGGCGCATGGCGCGGACGGGATGTTTATCCGCGGGGCCAATGCGGATCCGCACAAGGATGGACATCATCTGCGCCATGGCTCACCCACTGACATCATCGCGCGTGCTCCTCGTCGCCGACCGGCGCGAGCTACCGTCCAAGCCGAGGTCGGCGCCGCTGCGCCGCTACCGCCTCGCGCGCCTGCGCGAGTGCTTCGGCGAGCAGCTCGACGAGCCCGACGTGCGCTTCGAGCTCGAGCTCGCGCTCCGCGGTCGGCCCGGGTAGACGCGGCACCCGCGACGACGCGCCATACTGGCGCTCTGGCTGTGCGACATCGAGGGAGTGCATGAGCCGCCATCGCCGTCTCGTTGGCTTACTCGGCGTGGGCGTCGCCGTCGCCTGCTGCGGCGTCGGGGTGGCCTGGGCGGCTGTCACCCCACCGGCCGGCACTCCCGACCTGGCGCTGATGGTGCTCCAGCCAGCAGACCTCGCGCCGGGAGCGGTGAGCGGCGCGCAGGGCTATGTTGCGCCGCCGAAAGGCCTTACGGCCCAATATGCGGCTGACTTCACGACGGCGTCGAGCCCGGACGGTGTCAACTACTCGTTGCTGGTTGACGACGTGGCGGTCGGGCCGACGGCGAGCGCGTCGAGCGCGTACTTCGTCGCTCAGCGTAAGTCGATCGCGTCGACCAAGGGCCGGCGAGGCATCGTGCGCTCGATCCTCCACAGCGCCGCGAAGGCAGACCACCTGAAGGCCAAGGACGTCAAGTTCAGCGCCGCGGGCAGTGCCGGCGTCGGCACCAGCTCATACATCGAGACGCTGACGATCTCGACCAAGCACCGCAAGCTCCGCGAGATCCTCCTGGTGTTCGACGACGGAACCGCGGAGGCCGATCTCGTGCTGGCGGGTGAGGTGAACGAGCGCATCCCGCGCAGCGACGCCACAGGTCTAGCGACGACGCTCAACATGCACATCGAGTCAGTCCTCGCGACCGGGGCGACGGGACCGAGTGGCGCGAGTGGGGCCAGCGGGCTGAGCGGGGCGAGTGGAGTCAGCGGCACCAGTGGAGCGAGCGGGTCGAGCTAGCGCTGCGCGGCTGCCTGCCTGCGACAGGCGGGCGCTGGGTCTGGCGAGCGGTGGCGAGGAGGTGAGAGCGCCTCTTCCGCGGCTGCCTAAGCGCGACGGTCGCGTCGGCTGTCGCTCTCGCGCGCATCCGGACGTTCCAACCTAGTTGACGCTTCGAAGGAAATCTTATATACTCCGACTAAGATTTATTGCTGAGGCCAAAGGAGTCAAAGACAACATGGGTAAAACGATCGGAATCGATCTAGGCACGACGAACTCGTGCATGGCAGTACTCGAAGGCGGCGAACCAACCGTCATCGAGAACGCCGAAGGTGGTCGCACAACCCCCTCGGTGGTCGCGTTCGCCCCTTCGGGTGAGCGTCTGGTGGGGACCGTGGCCAAGCGCCAGGCGGTCACCAACCCGCAAAACACGATCTTCTCTATCAAGCGCTTCATGGGCCGCAA
>PMOY01000094.1:7689-24845 GCA_003165655.1 Solirubrobacterales bacterium | reverse complement strand
GAGGCGGTCGCGACGCGCGGGGCGCTGCGCGCGCGGATGATCCCGCCGACGCTCGGCTACGAGGTCCGAGACCCCGAGCTCGACCTCGACTACGTGCCGGGCGACGCGCGCCCGCTGATCATGTCCAACGGTCACCCGCCGGTCGCGATCTCGAACTCGTTCGCGTTCGGCGGCCACAACGTCACACTGGTCCTGGGCGGAGGGGACTGAGGCGATGAGTGCCACCGCGACCCGGTCCACGGTGCAGCGGCTCGGCCCGCGCGAGCGCCTCGAGGCCCTGTGCGACTCCGGAAGCGTGCAGGTGCTGCGCTCCGGTGTGACCTCCGCGCGGCTCGGGTCACGCGCCCAGCCCGGTGACGGGGTCGTTGGCGCGACCGGCACCGTCGACGGGCGCCCGATCGCCTGCTACGCCCAGGACGGCAGCTACCTCGGCGGTTCGCTCGGCGAGCGCCACGCCGACACCGTGGTGCGCGTGCTCGAGACGGCGCGCAAGGCGCGGATCCCCGTGGTCGCGTTTGTCGAGTCCGGCGGCGCCCGGATGCAGGAAGGATCGGCGGCGCTCGGCGGCTATGGGAGGGTGTTCCGCCACACGGTGGCCCTGGGTGGCGTCGTGCCACAGATCTCGGTCGTGTCGGGCAGCTCGGCCGGCGGCGGGGCATACTCGCCGGCGCTCACCGACCTTATCCTGATGACCGAGGACGCCTCGATGTTCCTGACCGGTCCGGGGATCGTGCGCGAGGCGCTCGGCGAAGACGTCGACGCCACGACGCTTGGCGGGCACCGCGTGCACGAGCGCAACGGCGTGTGTCACCTCGTCGAGCGCGACGAGGCGGCCGCCGCGGCGCGCGTGCGGTCGTTGCTCGGCTATCTCCCCTCGGCGGCGGGCGAGCCGCCGCCGCGCGCTGTCCCGCGAGACCCGGCGGCGTCGGATCCCAGCTTCGCGGTGCCCGTCGAGCAGCGGTGCGTCTACGACGTCCGCGAAGCCCTGGACGGGATCATCGACTCAGACTCGCTGCTCGAGCTGTGCCCGCGTTGGGCGCGGAACATGGTCACCGGGCTGGCCCGGATCGAGGGTCGCCCGGTCGGTGTGGTCGCCAACCAGCCGCGGTACCTCGGCGGCGTGATCGACGCCGTCGCGGCGGAGAAGGCGGCGCGGTTCGTCGGCTTCTGCGACGCGTTCGGCCTGCCCCTGATCGTCATCGTCGACACGCCGGGCTTCATGCCCGGAACGCGTCAGGAGCGAGCCGGGGTGATCCGTCACGGGGCATCGCTGTTGCGTGCCTTCGCGGCCGCGAGCGTTCCCAAGCTGACCGTCGTCCTGCGCAAGGCCTACGGCGGCGCGTACATCACGATGAACTCCCGCGACCTCGGCGCCGACATGGTGCTCGCGTGGCCGAACGCCGAGCTCGGGATCATGAGCGCGCGCGCCGCGGTCGGGATCGTCCACCGCCGCGAGCTAGCGCTCGCTGACGATGCCGAGACCGAGCATGCGCGCCTCGCCGAGCGCTACGCGGGCGAGCACCTGAGCGCCGCGGCCGCCGCGGCCGCGGGACACGTCGACGAGATCGTCGAGCCGTCGCAGACGCGCGCGCGGCTGGCGTGGGCGTTGCGCACGCTGGCGGGGTCCCGTCAGTGATCCTGGCGGGGAAGCGCCTGCTCATCACCGGCGTCATCACCAAGGACTCGATCGCCTTTCACGCCGCTGAGCAGGCGCAGCGCGAGGGCGCGGAGGTGATCCTGACGAGCTTCGGACGCGTGCGGCGGATGACCGAGCGCGCGGCGGCGAAGCTCGCCGATCCGGTCGACGTGCTCGAGCTCGACGTCAACAGCACGGCGGATCTCGAGGCGTTGACCGGGACGTTGCGCGAGCGCTGGGGACGCGTCGACGGCGCGCTGCATGCGATCGCCTTCGCGCCGGAGGATGCGCTCGGCGGGCGCTTCATGACGACGCCTCCGGAGAGCGCGGCGAAGGCGTTCACGACCAGCGCGTTCTCGCTGAAGGCTCTCGCCGCCGCGCTGGCGCCGCTGATGCCGGCCGGTTCGAGCATCGTCGGCCTCGACTTCGACGCGACCGTCGCGTGGCCGGTGTACGACTGGATGGGAGTGGCGAAGGCCGCGCTCGAGTCGGTGTCGCGATATCTGGCGCGCGACCTCGGACCGAGCGGGATCCGGGTGAACCTGGTCGCGGCCGGCCCGTTGGGAACCGTCGCCGCGCGGGGGATTCCCGGCTTCGAGCAGCTCGCCGAGCTCTGGCGCGCCCAGTCGCCGCTCGCGTGGGACGTCGAGGATCCTGCCCCGGTCGCGAGCGCGATCTGCTTCCTCCTGTCCGATTACTCGCGCGCGATCACCGGTGAGATTCTGCACGTTGACGGGGGCTTTCACGCGCTCGGCGCGCCGACGGACCCCGTGCCCCTCACCTGAACAGATCGTCGGCTTCGGGGCGGATCAGCGCGACCGCACCGGGACCGTCCTCATCGGTCACGTAGCGAACGGCTCCGCGCACCAGCACCACCGGCTGTCCGCCGTCCTTGGTCCGCACCAAGTCCGCCGCGGCGGCGAGCTCGTCAGCGGTGGCGAGGATCGTCGCGTGCAGCTCGCGCCCAGCGCGATCCTTACGGCCGCGCCAGTCGTCGAGCGCCGCGATGCCGGCGCACCCGATCGCGACGTCGCACTGGCCATGGCGCCACGCGCGGCCGAACGAGTCGGTGATCACGACGCCGGGCCGGACGCCGGTCAGCGCGTGCAACCGCGCTCGTAGCGTCCGTGCCGAGGCGTCGGGGTCCCGCGGCAGCATGATCAGGGTGTCAGCGGTCGCAGCGTTCGAGGCGTCGACACCGGCGTTGGCGCAGATGAAGCCGTGATGGGTGACACAGATGAGGACGCCGCGAGCGGCGCGGAGAACTTCGCGCGACTCGTCGAGGATAACCTGCACGTGGCGCGGATCCCTGCCCTGCTCGAGCGCGAGTTGCTCCGCGCGCTCGCCGGGCAGCACGTCCGCCAGCGCCCGGACTCGGCCCTCGGCCTTGGACACCATCTTGTGTGCGATCACGAGCACGTCTCCGGCCTCGAGCCGGTTCTCCCCGTCTGCGCGCTCGGCGATCAAGGTCGCGAGGTCGGCTCCGCGCTCGATCTCGGGTAGCCCGGGGAGCGGCGCAGCGGTCAGCATCGGGCTCTCGGTTCAGCTTCGGCTGCGGAGCATCTGACTGAGCATGCCGCGGGTATGCGCCGCGCCCCCGTGCATCGTCTCGAGCGTCCGGCGGAGCATGTCGAGGTCCTCGGGGGTATCGATGTCGAGCTCGAGCGAGGCGAAACGGACGACCTCGGGTGTCGTCCCGGCGACCTCGGCGTTGGCGACGTGTCGCTCGCAGCTGCCGGGTCCGAACGCCGGGGCCAGCGCGTCGGGTGGCGTCAGCAGCAGCGCGTTCGTGCCGGCGCCGTGTCGATCGGACACGATCAGCGCCGACGGCCCCGGGGCCGGCAGCTCGATCAGCGCGTTGAGCTCGCGTGGGTCGAGCACGGGGCAGTCGCCGGGTACGAGGAGCACGCGCTCGTAGCCGTGCTCGAGCGCGTAGCGCACGCCGAGCAGGGCCGCGGGGTTGTGTCCGTGCTCCTCGTCATCGAGCACGAGCGCGCCGTGGCCGCCGGCAATCTGCTGCGCTCCGTGGTCGCGCGTGACGACGAGGATGTCCTCCACCGCGCTCGAACGCCGCAGCGCGGTCAGCACATCGGAGAACATCGCCTCCGCGAGCGCTCGCCGCGGTCCGGGCGTGAGCGCGGTCTCGAGCCGCTGCTTGGCGTCAGTGAAGTTCTTGATCGGGAGGACTGCGAGCGTGCGCATCGGATCAGTAACGCTAGCCGAGCGCCTGTGCGAAGCGCAGCGCCTCCTCGGCGACACGGCGTCTGCCGGCGCCGTCCGCCATCAGCACGTCGGTCTCGAGCACGGGGATTCGGTCGGTCCGCTCGTCGGCGATCAGGCCGTCGATGACGCCGTCGTAGCCGATCGCGATCCCTTCCGCGTTCGGCGGCATCTCGGCGAAGGCCATAAACTCCTTCGTCGGACCCTTGAGCACCGCGCCGTGCACGAACGGGCTGACCGCCACGACGGGGGCCGAGCTGGCGCTCAAGGCGGCGCGGACCCCTCGCAACGCGAGGATCGGTCCAATCGACACGACCGGGTTCGAGGGGCCGATCACGATCGCAGCAGCGCCGGCGATCGCCTCGAGCACCTCGTCTGTGGGGGGCGACGCGCGCGCCCCGCGAAGGTCGACGTCCTCGATTGGTCCCTCCCCGCCGCCGCGGATCATGAACTCCTGGAACGGCGAGACGCGGCCGCGTGCGCGCACCCATGTGCGTACGGGCTTGTCGCTCATCGGCAGGACCCGTGCGCGGACGCCGAGGGCGGTTGCGATCGCGGCGTGCGCTTCGGTCAGGCGCTCGCCGTCGTCGAGGCGGCGGGCACGCTCGACGCCGATCGCGAGGTCCCGGTCGCCGAGGTTGAACCACACGTCGACTCCGAGCTCGCGCAGGCCGGCCATCACTGCGAACGTGTCGCCGACGAGCCCCCAGCCACGCTCGTCGATCCGGTCGGCGAGCCAGAACGTCACCAGGTCAGGGTCCGGAGAGACATAGGCGCCGTAGATCTCGATGTCGTCGCCCGTGTTGGCGATCACCACGAGATCGTCGCCGACGACGTCGAGCAGGCCCCGCGCCAGCTTGGCGCCGCCCGTGCCGCCGGCGAGGACGACGACCGGGCCGCTCACGGATGGGCGGGCGGGCGCTCGCGGTCGACGGTGCCGAACCCAGTCTCACCGGAGAGGCCGGTGACCTTGATCCCGGCGCGCGTCTTGTGGCGGATGTTGATCGAGATCAGCAATGGGGTCAGCTGCTCGACGATCCGGGCCATCTCGAGGCGACCGCAGTCGACAGTGCGCAGCCCGGGGATTCGCTGCACGAGCTCGGCGACGCGCGCCTTGTCCTCGCGCCGATCGCCGCACACGAGTACGTCCTCGTCGAGCTGGTGACCGAGTTCGGTCAGCAGTGACGCGCTGACGGTGTGGAGCGCGGAGACGACGCGGACGCCGTCCGGGACCATCTCCTGTGCCTGCTGCGCGGCCGAGCCCTGCCAGACCCCGAGCGTCCTGGTCGCCTTGCCGCCGACGGCGGCGGCCAGTGGGACCGTCGTGTCGAGCAGAAGCTGGCCCTCGCGGAGGGCTCCCTTGAGGTTCGTCAGCGTCTCGGACTGGCTGCGAAAGGGGACCGAGAGGATGGCGATCTCAGCGCCGGGTGTCGCCTCGGAGTTGTGCAGGCCGGTGAACGATCCGTCGGGGACGAGGTCTCGCGCCCGCTTCGCCGCCTCCTGCGCCCGGCCGGCATCGCGCGAGCCGATCACCACCTCAGTGCCGGCCTGGCCGAGTCGGAGCGCGAGGCCGAAGCCGAGCGCACCGGTTCCCCCGATGATGCAGACTGGCGTCGGCACGGCGGGGGAGTGTATTCGGACCCAGGGCCGCGGCGGTCCGCGCCCAGGGCGGGCGGTGCTCGTGCCCGTACCGCAGGAGGGCAGAGCGAGCGACATACCAGACGCGTCTCGCGCCGGTGACGCGGTGAAGAATTTCCCATGGAAGCGCAGGGATGATGCTGAAAGGGAGTACAGTCGATTGAGGGCCTTCATCGGCAGTTACCGCAGCCGCTGACGAAGCTCTCGGACCGGCGGACCGGTGTAAACCGCGCGCGCCAAGCTCACGACTGTGCTCGTCCGGGGGGCAAAATGCGGCAGAGAGGCAGGGCCATGGGTTCGTTCACCACGGTCCTCACGACAAGGCGAGTCATCGACATTGTGCAGGATCCCCCGCGGATACCCGACCCCACCCAGGCGGGCAGGGATAAGTGCGGTCCAGGCGCTGCGCCGGACGACCCGTGCGGGGAGGAGCACCTCGTCGAGTTCTACGAGAGTGAGCCCTTCCTGCACGCCACGGTTGCCGGCTTCGTCGTCTCGGCGCTCCGGGAACACGATGCTGCGATCGTGGTCGCGAGCGCCGAGCACCGCGAGGCGTTCGCGTTGGCGATTCGCGCCGGCGGAATCGACCTCGATGCAGCGGTCGAGGAGGGGCGCTATCTGGCTCTCGATGCCGCCGAAACGCTCGCGAAGCTGATGGTCGGCGGGGCGCCCGATCCGACGCGGTTCGCTGAGGTCCTCGGAAGCGCGATGGACTTCGCGGCCGACAACGGACGCGAGGTCAGGGTCTACGGCGAGATGGTGGCGCTGCTGTGGGCCGACGGAGACGTCTCCTCGACGATTGCCCTGGAGAAACTATGGAACGACCTCGCCGCCGTGCGCCGATTCTCGCTGCTCTGCGCCTACCCGATGCATGGTTTCGACGAGGACGCCGGCGCCGTGTTCAAGCAGATCTGCGCCCTCCACAGCACGGTGATCCCGGCCGAGAGCTATACCCCGTTTATCGACGCCGACGAGCAGCAGCGGTTGATCGCCGAGCTTCAGCAGAAAAGGATCGAGCTGGACAGGCTCCGCCAGAAGTACGACCGCCTGCTCGAGTCGTCCTGCGTCGATTCCTTAACCGGACTTGCGAATCGCGGCACTTTCGACCTCCATCTGGAGCGGGAATGGGGTCTGGCCCACCGGGAGGGCATCGACTCGTTCGTGGTCTTCGCCGACCTCGACGGCTTCAAGGAGCTCAACGACAGCCGGGGACATGCCGTTGGAGACGACGCTCTGTGCGAGTTCGCGAAGTCCCTGCGAATCGCCGCCCGCGGCACCGACATCCAGGCCCGCATCGGCGGTGACGAATTCGGCGCCCTGATGATCCGATGCGACGAGCGGGCGGTCCACGCCTTCGCCTCTCGCCTGCGGGAAGCCATGACGGCTCCGATCAGTGCCGTGCTCGGGTCGCTGCGCGTCAGTATCGGCCACGCGTCGCTCCTGCGAGCGACCTCGGCCGCGAAGGCGCTCGAGGCCGCGGATCTCGCGATGCTCGGCGAGAAGCGATCAACCCGTCGGCGGGGAGCGCCGGGTTAGGGGTTCGTGGGCCCTTAGCACTTCGAGGGCGCGCACCGGCGCGCCAGGGCTGCGGCGGTGGTTACATTGCCTCCCGTGCTCTGGCGCACTATCGCGGGGATGGTCGGGGCGGCGGTTCTCGTTGGCGTGCTCGCGACGACCACTGTCGCGACCGGCGCCGCGACCCGCGCTCCCGAGGCGATCCGCATCCACTCCGCGTCGCTCACTCAGGACGGTCAGCAGCTCGTCTGGCGCGTCGTCACCGACGACCCCTTCACGCCGTCCTCGCTCGCCACTCGGCGGGTGACGCTGTGCCTGATCGTCGCCCGCCCCAAGCCATTCGCGTCCATGGGGGAGCTGTGTGTCGGGGGCTCGCGCCACGGCGCGCATACCGTGGTCTTCGATCGCCAGATCAAGCGCTCTGGCGCGACCACCGCCGCCCGCGCGATCCCCGCGACCGTGACCCGCACGAACGGGGAGGAGCTGACCGCGAGCTTCTTGCCCGCGAGCATCGGGCTTGGCTACCGGTCGCTGCGCTGGCAGGCTCTCAGCACGTCCACGGCCTCGAGCTGCTCGCCCGCGGTCGCAGGGTGCAGCGACCGCCGGCCCATCCCGCCGGCGCTCGCGAAGCTGCACACGCCGCAGCTCGTCGGTTGCATCGCCTCCGGTCCGAACTGGGTCTTCCGGGGCCCGAGCAATGTCCATGCTGTCGCGCTCACGTTCGACGACGGGCCGTGGTACCAGACGCCTCAGTTCTTGGATGTTCTCGAGCGCGAGCATGTCCCGGCGACGTTCTTCGAGATCGGCGACCAGATCTCAGCCTACGGCGAGGGCGGCGCGATCGAGCGGAGGATGCTCGCCGACGGCGACATGATCGGCGACCACACCTGGAACCATCACGACGTCGCGGGAGCCGGCATGTACGCACGGGGCGAGATCGCTGAGGCGGCGGCGGCGATCAGCAAGGCGACGGGCGGCTTCGAGCCGTGCCTGTTCCGCGCGCCATACGGCGACGTCAGCCCCGCCCTGCTGACGCTGGCGCGCAGCATGGGCTTCACGACGATCCAGTGGAACGTCGATCCCCGCGACTGGGCCCTTCCCGGCGTCGCCGAGATCGAGGACAACATCATCGACAACGCCCGCAACGGCGCGATCATCGAGGAGCACGATGGCGGCGGCAACCGCTCGGAGACGATCGCCGCGCTGCCCGATGTGATTGCCACGCTGAGGGCCCGCGGCTACACGTTCGAGACCCTCACCCAGATGCTCGGCTACCAGCTGATCTACCACTGAGCGTGGGCCCGCCGGAAAAGAAAATTGCCGCACTGCGAGCAGATCTGCGAAGGTCACACCACGTAGGCGTATGAGAACTCCGTTGGGCCGATACCGTGCCGGGGGCCAAACAGGGGCAAAGATCGAGCGGGGAAAGGAAATTCACATGCGAGACCCATCCGCCAATCGGGTGCGCACAGGGTGGCGGCTCAGCCGGCGCGTCTTCTTGGCCGCAGCCATTGCCACGGTCGTGCTGGCCGGCAGCGCCTATGGCGCGTTCGTGGGGCTGCCGCTCGGCGGCGCGCAGGTGAACAACGATCCCCCGACGATCGACCCGGCGCAGAACGTCAACGTCAGCGACCTGACCGCCGGTTCGCTCACGGGCGCCGCCCGGGTTCCGTGGGCGGCGTTCGCCCAGGCGCAGGCTGGGTCTTCCGCGGTGAACATCGTGGTGCGCGCGTTCAAGGGCGGCGTGTGGCAGACCGAGGGGTTCCCGGAGTCGCTCAACCACGACTCCACGCAGGCCGCAGCGTCGCCGTCGATCGACTTCACGGGTGCCAGTCGCACGGTGCCGTGGGTCGCCTGGGATGAGCCCGTGACCGCACTCGGCAGCGTTCCGGAGATCTTTGCAAGTCGCTTTGCTTCGCAAGCTGCGCCGGCGCAGAACGGCGGTCAGTGGGTCCCCGAGGGCCAGACGCGTGCGTCGAGCGTGCAGTCGCTGAACATCAACACGAGCCGCGAGGCGCTCGACCCCGCCCTGATCGGCGGCACGACAACCGCCGGCGCGAACCCAGCGCCGTGGATCGCGTGGGAGGAGGCCGACAATGGCACCGAGTCAGCGCCGACGGGCAGCCCCGGAAGCCCCAACGTCTCGGGCGACTCGCGCTTCCAGATCTTCGTCTCGCACGCGGTGGCGGACACGGGCGGCGCCTGCCCGGCGGGTACGGAGCCGAGCAGTGGCGGCACCGGTACCAGCCCAGGCAAGTTCTGCTTCCAGGACGTCGGCATCCCGCGTGTCGCCGGCCCTGCCGTAGGGCAGCTCGACCCATCGCTGAACGTCGACCCAACGCGCGACGGGATCCAGGCCGACATCGCCTTCACCGGCGCGAACGACAGCGTGCCGTGGGTCGTCTGGTACGAAAACTCGGACAACGGCACGACGACCGATGGGCTGCTCAACGCTGACATGGTGTTCGCCGCTCGCGCGGTCGCGGACGTGAACGGCGATGGCGGCTTCCACTGGCAGGTAGTCGGGCTGGGGACCGCCGGCAAGATCGCGACCGATGACGTGCTCGACGCCGGCCAGAGCGGCCACGGCCCCTTGGGCGAGTGCGCTCAGAGCGCCGCGGCCGAGCAGGCCTGCTCGCTCGACGTATTCCCGGGAGCAGGTTTGACCGACGGCAATGGCGCCGAGAACCCGCAGGTCACGGCCGGCACGCTCGTTCCGGGCAAGCCGACGACGCCGTGGGTCACGTGGGACGAAAGCTCGACCAACGGTGGCCTGCACAGCGTGTTCGTCGCACGCCTCGATGCGGCCGGCGACCACTTCGACCTGCTCAACAACGGCCAGCCGATCTCGCACTCGGGGCTCGACTCGACGCGCCCCGACATCGCGTTCGCGGGCAACACACCCTATGTCTCGTGGCATGAGACGAATGCTCTCGGCCAGACGGTGACGATCGCCGGTCACTTCGAGGGTAATCCGACCGATCCGGTGTTTCACATCGATACGCCGAGCATCGCGACCACGCCGCAGGGCACCGGCGACGACGACACGACCGACGTTCGCTCACCGATCGCCTCGACGTGCACCGACGACCCGTTCACGTCGGACGGTTCGGCGTGCCCGGGCGGGGCGATCGGAACGCCGTTCTTCGCCTACACCGACAACGCGTCGGGTCCCCAGGCGCTGTTCGCGCAGGGCTACACGCCCGGTGCGACGACGACCGGACCGCCCTCTGCGGTCACCACGACGACCGCCACGGTGGCGGGCTCGGTCAGCACCGATGGCGCGCGGACGCTGGTCCACTTCGACTACGGCACGAGCACGGCTTACGGCGCGAGCACGGCGCCGCAGCTGCTGGCTCCCGCCTCCGGCGTCTCGACTCCGGTGGACGCGGTGCTCGCAGCGCTCCCGACCGGAACCGTGATCCACTATCGGGTCGTCGCCCAGACTGACTTCGGCACGGCCGACGGACAGGACGCGACGTTCAAGACGGGCGTGCTCGGCAAGCCGAGCGCGACGCGCGCATCGCTGAGCGGTGTGGCCAAGGGCAAACCGAAGCTCGTCTTCTCGCTCGGGGCAGGCAGGAACGCGCCCGCGATCAAGACGATCTCGGTCAGCCTCCCGAACGGACTCGGCTTCTCGCACAAGAACAAGAGCCTCACCAAGGGGATCACGGTCACGGGCTCCGGCGGCAAGCATCTCAAGCTCCGTCTCGGGGTGAGCCACGGCACGCTCAAGATCACGCTCAAGTCTCCGGCGACCAGCGTCCGCGTCACCATCAGCGGGCCCGCGATCACGGTCACCAAGAAACTCGCTCGTGCGGCCAAGCACAAGAAGGTCAAGCGGCTGACCGTGGTCGTGAAGGTGACCAACGTGAGCAACGCGACGACACGATTCAGCCTGCGGCTCAAGCTGAGCTGACACAGACTGGGGCGCTCTCCCTCGTCCCCACCGACGAGGGGGGCGCCCCAGGGCTGAGTCGACCACCTAGCATCCGCTCGGTGAGCGAGCTCCCGGCGCAGGTCCGAATCCGCGAAGTCGGCCCACGCGACGGCTTCCAGAACGAGCCCGAGGTGATCCCGACGGCCGACAAGGTAGCCCTGATCGAAGCCCTGGCCCACGCCGGCCTGCGCCGGATCGAGCTCACCAGCTTCGTTCGTGCCGACGTGATCCCGCAGCTCGCGGACGCCGCCGAAGTGCTCGACGCGGTCCGGCTTCCGGAGGAGGTGTCCGCCAGCGTTCTCGTCCCGAACGAGCGCGGCCTCGAGCGTGCGCTCGAGCACCGCGCGAAGTTCCAAGAGATCAACGGCTTCCTGTCGGCATCCGAGACCCACAACGCCAAGAACGTCGGGCGCTCGATCGAGGAGTCGCTCAGCGGGCTGGGGCGCACGTTCGCGCGGGCGCGCACGGAGGGCCTGCGCTGCGAGGGCGTGATCTCGACCGCGTTCGGGTGTCCCTACGAGGGTCGCGTGCCGCCGGAGCGGGTGCTAGGGATCGCCCAGCGCCTGGCGGACGCCGGCGCGGTGGAGATCGGCTTCGGCGACACGACCGGGATGGCCAACCCGCTCCAGGTCCGCGACTTCTTCGCGGCGGCCCGCGCCGGCCTGCCCGACGTCGAGCTGACCGCTCACTTCCACAACACCCGCGGCCAGGGCCTGGCCAACGTGCTCGCCGCACTGGAGGTCGGGGTCGAGAGCTTCGAGTCGAGCTTCGGCGAGCTCGGCGGCTGTCCGGTGCCCGTCGGCGCGACCGGCAATATCGCGACCGAGGATCTCGTCTCGATGCTGCACGAGATGGGGATCGCGACCGGCATCGACCTCGTCACCCTGATTGACGCCTCGTGCCAGGTCGAGCGATTGCTCGGACGCCGGCTCGGGAGCCACGTCCTCACGGCGGGGCCCGTGCAGTGGAGCCATCGCGATCAAGCGGAGCCGGCGACCACGTGACCGAGCTCGACGACGCCATCGCCCGCGCGCTCGAAGGCGGTCCCGAGCGCCACCGCGAGAAGGCCGCCGGGCAGGGCAAGCTTCCCGTCCGCGAGCGGGTCGCGCTCCTGCTCGACCCCGGCTCGTTCGCCGAGGAGGGATTGCTCGCGGGCTGGGAGCAGGACGGCCTCGGCGCCGAGGGAGTCCTCACGGGACTCGGGACCGTGAGCGGACGTCCGGTCGCGGTGATGGCCAATGACCCAACGGTCAAGGCGGGCTCGTGGGCGCCGAAGACGGTGACGAAGATCCTCCGGATCCAGGAGCGGGCGATGACGCTGATGGTGCCGATCGTCTACCTGGTCGACTCGGCGGGGGCGCGGATCAACGAGCAGGTCCAGATGTTCCCCGGCCGCGCGCATGCGGGCCGGATCTTCTTCAACCAGGTGCGCCTGTCGGGGGTCGTGCCCCAGGTGTGCGTGCTGTTCGGCCCGAGCGCGGCCGGCGGCGCGTACATTCCGGCCTTCTGCGACGTCGTGATCATGCGCGACGGGAACGCGTCGATGTACCTTGGCTCGCCCCGGATGGCGGAGATGGTGATCGGCGAGAAGGTCACGCTCGAGGAGATGGGCGGCGCCCGAATGCACACGTCGCGCAGCGGCTGCGGGCACATCCTCGTCGCGAGCGACGAGGAGGGCATCGACGTCGCCAAGCGTTACCTCTCGTTCTTCCCGACGAGCTGGAAAGAGGTCCCACCCACGCCGCCCGCGGCCGGCGGCGCGCCGGCTTCGGACCGTCCGATTCGCGAGATCATTCCGGCCGATGAGAACAAGCCTTTCGACATGCGCGAGCTGCTCGACAGCCTCCTCGACGCGGAGTCGCTGCTCGAGCTCCACGAGCGCTGGGCGAAGGAGGTGATCGTCGGCTTCGCACGCCTGAGCGGGCGCGCGATCGGCGTCGTTGCGAGCCAGCCCAAGGTCAAGGGCGGCGTTCTCTTCGTGGATTCCTCGGACAAGTGTGCCCGCTTCATCTGGACGTGCAACGCGTTCAACATCCCGCTGCTCTTCCTCGCCGACGTCCCCGGGTTCATGATCGGCACGCAGGTGGAGCGCCAGGGAATCATCCGCCACGGAGCGAAGATGATCAGCGCCGTGTCCGAGGCGACAGTGCCCAAGCTCTCGGTCATCGTCCGCAAGGCCTATGGCGCGGGTCTCTACGCGATGGCCGGACCGGCATTCGATCCCGACTGCTGCATCGCGCTGCCGACTGCCTCGATCGCGGTGATGGGCCCCCAGGCCGCGATCAACGCCGTGTACTACAACCAGCTCCAGGCGATCGCGGATCCCGATGAGCGCGCCGCCCGGACGGAGGAGCTGAGGCACGCGTACGCGGAGGACATCGACATCCTGCACCTCGCGTCCGAGCTCGTCGTCGACGCGGTCATCGAGCCCGAGGACCTCCGCTCGGAGCTCGTACGGAGGTTCGCATTCGCCGCCCGCACACGACGCGATTGGCCGGCGAAACGCAACCCCGTTACACCGGTGTGAGCCGCGGCGCTGCCCGTTCGGGCTCGTGCGCGTCGCTGCCGGGATCTCACGCTCGCATGAACCACGTTACCCTGCCCTCGGCGATGACCGAACCCGAGGAGGACGCGCTCCTGGCCGTCGCGCTGGAGGCCGCCGAGCGAGCAGGAGCCGAGCTCCGATCCCGGTTCGGCCACCGGCACCAGGGCGTGCGCGCGAAGAGCGGACCGACCGACCTCGTGTCGGACGCCGATCTGGCTGCGGAGGCAGCGATTCGCGCCGTGCTGAGCTCCCACCGCCCGGACGACGCGATCCTCGCCGAGGAGGGGGGCGCGACCGCGGGTGGCGCGCTGCGATGGATCGTCGATCCCCTCGACGGCACCACCAACTTTCTCTTCGGGGTCCCGGCATGGGCAGTCAGCATTGCCTGCGAGGATGGGGAGGGGGCGCTCGTCGGGGTGGTACTCGACCCGATGCGCGGCGAGTGCTTCGCGGCTACGCGGTCGGGCGCCGCGACCCTCGACGGCGAGCCGATTCACGCCCGCGGCGCCGGGGAGCTCGCGACCGCGCTCGTGGCTACCGGGTTCTCCTACCACTCGGCGGTCAGGGCCCGCGAGGCCAAGGTCCTCATGCGTGTGCTCCCGCGCGTGCGCGACATCCGCCGGATGGGCGCCGCCGCGATCGATCTCTGCTGGACCGCCTGCGGCCGCTTCGATGCCTACTACGAGCGAGGGCTGCAGCCGTGGGATCTCGCCGCCGGCGCACTGATCGCGGCGCGTGCGGGGCTCGAAGTGCGGCGGCTCGATGAGGTGGGGGAGATGCCGGCCGGCGTGGTCGTGACCCGCGCGGAGCTGGTGGAAGAGCTCGTCGAGCTGGTGGCGTGAGCCGCGGGGTGAGATGGCGTTTCTGCACCGAGGCCGGCTCTACACTGTGAGCCCACGCGGCGGTGATGGAACGGTAGACATGATGTGCTCAAAACGCATTGTCCCTCGGGACGTGTGGGTTCGAATCCCACCCGCCGCATAGGGCCGCTCCCTCGGGGCTCGCTCCGCCGGCGCTGCTGGGCCCAGGCGACACGGCGCGGAACCTACAATCCGTTCGGCTGCGCGCTGGAGCTTCCGCGGGCGTGGCGGAATTGGTAGACGCGCCGGCCTTAGGAGCCGGTGGGCCCAGGCCCTTGGGGGTTCAAGTCCCTCCGCCCGCATCCGTCGTGCTGCCCCACCCGGCCCGCCAGGATCATGCCCACACCCAAGCTCGACATCGGACTCTCCCCGGCCGCGCTGGCGCCGCGTCGGTTCGAGCCGACCGCCGAGCCAGTTCCCGCACCCGCCCGTGTTAGGGAACCCTAATGAGGGTGCCCTAAGTGTGATACGGTGCCCCGCGCATGGCCGCCGCAAGCGACTCTCGGTCTTCCGCTCGACCTGGCAGAAGCATCGCCATGTACGTCTGGACGGCCCTGATACTCGCGATCGGTGTGACCGTCGTCGTGCTGTCCTGGCACGCGAAGGGGGGCACCACGGATCCCACGGCGCTGCCGCCCGGTCATCGCCTGAGCCACACGACGGTCGTGATCAACAGCGCGATCCTGGTGCTCCGTGAGGGCCTCGAGACGATCCTCGTGCTCGCCGCGGTGACGGCGAGCTTCCTCGGTGGAAACCGGGTCTATCGCAAGCCGGTCGCCGCCGGTGGCGGGCTCGCGATCGTGGCGGGGATCGGTACCTGGTTCTTCGTTGTGTGGCTGATCGGCCGGTTCCACGGTGGCGAGTTCGACGTCCAGGCCGCGACCGGACTGCCGTCACTGATCGTCCTGCTGATCGTCATGAACTGGTTCTTCCACAANNTCTACTGGACCGGCTGGATCGCCCACCATCACAAGCGTCGGCGCGGGCTGCTCGCAGCCGGCGGCGAGGGGAGCATGCGGGCGATGATGATCGGGCTCCTGCTGCTCGGCTTCACCTCCGTCTACCGCGAATGCTTCGAGATCGTCATCTTCCTGCAGAACCTCCGCGAGCTGTACGGATCGAGCGTCGTGCTCGAGGGCGTGGTTCTCGGGGCGATGTTCACGGCTGCCGCCGGGGTGCTCACGTTCGCGCTGCATCAGAAGCTCCCCTACAAGCGCTTGCTCATCATCACCGGAGTGATGCTGCTGTTCGTGCTCATCGTCTCGGTCGGCGAGGAGGTCAACGAGATGCAGCTGGCGGGCTGGATCAGCACGACCAACGTCGCCGGCCTGCACTTCCCCGGCTGGATGGGCACCTGGTTCTCACTCTTCAGCAACTGGGAGACGGTCATCGGCCAGTTGCTCGCGCTGACGCTCGTCCTCGGCTCCTACGTCGCGGCCCAGTACCTGCGCGTGTGGCGTCCCCGCCGCCGCGGCCAGCGGGCTGCCGTCGCCGCCGAGGCCCCACCGGAGCGGCCGGCCGACATCGCCACCGCGCCGAGGCTGACAGGGGGCGCTCAGCCGGTGGTGCTGGGGTAGCTCCCGTACTCGAGCTGGCGGAGGCGGGTCCTGACGCTAGCGGAGGCGGCGGTCCTGACCTCGCGGTCCGTGTTTCCGCTGGCCGTCAGCTCGACGACGGAGTGAACATCCTCCAACGGGCGAATTCGAGGTATCTGAATAGAACGTACGTTCGACGTCGGACGGAACGGAGGCGCGAGCGGCGAAGCGGGGCAGCCAGGACTCGAACCTGGGACCTCCGGTTTTGGAGACCGGCGCTACCACCAAACTGAGCTACTGCCCCATGGGTATCGGACGACGATCCTAGCCTACCGTCAGGACCCGCGGGACGCCCACGCTGCAGGCTGGTCGCGCTCCGCGCGAGCCGAGCCGCCGCCGCGCGGTCTTCAAACTACTCAGCACCGGTGAGTCACGCGGGGCCGCCGCGAAAGTACGATCCACCCGGTGAAGTCCCACACGGTCTACCGAACCTTTCGTACCGCCAAGCGCCGCGAGTTTGTGCGCATTACCGAGGATGTCGAAGAGGCCGTTCGCGACGCCGGGATCACCGAGGGAATGGTGCTCGTCTCGGCGATGCACATCACCGCCGGTGTATGGATCAACGACGACGAGCCGGGCATCCAGGCCGACGCGCTCGAATGGCTCGACAAGCTCGCGCCGCCGAGCTGGCAGGAGCCCGACAACGAGGTCGCGCGCGAGCTCCTTCCCGATCCCGGTGACTACAGGCACCACCGAGGCGGCGAGGACAATGGCGACGCCCACCTGAAGAATCTCCTCGTCCACCATCAGGTGATCGTGCCGGTGACCGAAGGCAGGCTCGATCTCGGCCCATGGCAGCAGGTGTTCTATTGCGAGTTCGACGGCGCCAGGCCGAAGCGCCTCGTGATCAAGGTATTGGGCGAGTAGCGCGGTCGGGGGTTCTTCGATCGGCGGTCGCGCCCGATGGTCCGCTCGACGACGGGACCGGCCCCAGGCCGCCCGACGGGCTCCAGCGCGAGGGCGCGACTCCGGAGGGAAGTGAGTCCGCTGGTCTGACGTGCCCGGGTACCATCCGGACCAGTCCCGCGGGCGAAGTGTTGTGGTTGCACAGGAGCCTTCCAAGCTCCGAGGGCGGGTTCGATTCCCGTCGCCCGCTTTCGTCCCGCTTCGCCGCGCGCGGTCGTGGCTGACACCGCCCACGCGCCCTCGCACATGCCACAGCTGCGGGGCGGACGGACCGTGGGTATGATCGACCGACCACGGGGAG
>PMOY01000094.1:0-7683 GCA_003165655.1 Solirubrobacterales bacterium | reverse complement strand
CCGGCCGGCAAGGTCGTGTGTGTGCGCCGCGACTTCACGCGGGCCTCGTTCAGTGGAAGAGTTCGCGCGCTGGGACCTCGTGGGTGGATCCGATCGTGCGTCCTCGTGGCGATTGGCGCCCACGTCGACGAGTGCTCCGTCGCCAAGCAGGCGTCCGGGTAGACGCGCTAATCGCCGAAGGCGGGGCTGCCAGCGAGGCATCCAGGATCGTGCAGCTGCCTATGCGGAAGGCGTCGCCCCGGTCGGGTACTGAGACCCAGGGCAACCCTCCGGAACCGGTGAACTCCCTGCGCGATCCACGTTTCCCCAACGCGGTCGTAGGCTGGAGGCTCGCGCCGCGACGGAAGCGATTGTGTAGAGGTCGACGCCTATCTCCACCGCGCCTGAGGCGGCCGGTGTCACATCACACGCGTTGGCGATCGACTCGCCCGAGTCGAGCGCATAGCAACTCTCTTGATCGAGTCCGGCGAGGAATGCTGGTCCCGTCTGTAGACGGCTGCGTCGCCGAGGTCATGTGACCGTTCGGGACGTAACCACGGTTCTCATCCCGATCCTCGTCCGCGTAGCGGCGCCAAGCCGAGCCGAAGGAGCAATCTTCCTTGCAAGCAGGGCCCTGGCTGCCTGGCGGCCACCGGCACCGCCGCACCCGGGGCCGACCATGCGCCAGGTTCAGCGACCAGGCCGAGGGCCGACGTACCCTGAGAGGACGATGCTCGGACTGAAACGTAGGAACAGGGAGCGGAGAACATGCCTCGCGGCGTGACGACGGTGGCTGAGACGCGTGAAGAGGCGATGCGGCAGGCGACGGAGGGTTTCGCTGGCTTCCGTGCGATCGACGCGCGGCAGATCGCGCTCGATGACCTACCGCCTCTCGCGAGTGGGCCTCTGCCGACCCACTGGGCTGTGGTGGTGGAACACGAGGATCTGGAGGAGGAGGCAAAGCTTCCCCAAGACTCAGACCCGATCGACAAATGCGAGCGCGAGACGCGTCTTCGGTACCTGACGCTGTCGGTCGACCCCCAACTGCTCGTCACCGGAACCCACGAAGAGTTCCCGTGTCCGGAATGCGGGAAGCTGATCACGCTCGACCTGCCGGCACCCAGGGACACGCGGTATCCGCAGAACGTGCAGTGTCCTAACTGCCGCGTGCCTCTCACGCGTTCGCGCAATGAACTGAAGTGGGCTGTGATCCCACGGGCCCCGAAGCAGTCGGGAGCAGCCTGCATCTTCTGCGGCGCACCGGCAGACAGCAAGGAGCACGTCGTCCCGAGCTGGATCTCCGGGCGGCTCGGCATCAAGACCTTCCTGACACAGACGAGCACCGGTGGGCGCGTGGTTCCACAGCGCCAGCCAATCTCGTTCGCGAGCCACCGGAAGCGGATCTTCTGCACCAGCTGTAACACGCACTTCAAGCACCTCGAGGATGCGGTCATTCCACTGCTCGTGCCGATGGCGAGGGGCTTTCATCTTGCACTTGACCCTGAAAGTCAGCAGCTGCTGGCGCTCTGGGCGACCAAGACCGCCATGGCGCTGATCGCCGCCACCGATGGGCTCGGAGATGCGGTGCCGATCGGGCATCGCCAAGCGGTGCGAGAGAACGCCGAGGTTCCGGACGGCGTCTGGGTGGGGTTCTTCTCGTGGCGGGGTGAGCCAACAATCGCCACGGGCCGATTCGTGTCGGCTGATGCGGCTCGGACGAGCGCGTACGGCGCCGTCCTTGCGTTTGCAGGTATCGGTCTCTCGGTCAAGGGGTTCGAACGTCCGGAGCCCGCCGAGACACTGGACGGCGAGGTACCGCCCTTCCGTCAGCTCTGGCCGCCGCGCAATCGGCTGATCCAGTGGCCAAGCCCAGTCACAGCGGACCGCACGCTGTTGCCCGTGCTCATGAACTTCCCACCTGCGCGCCGGCCGTGAACCAGAGCGGCGTTCTCGGATGCCAACGATCGCAGCAGCGTCCGGCTGACTCTGGTCCCAGGCACAGGGGCAGCGTCGCTACCCGGCGTCGGACCTCGCGCGGCGACCGAACAGTCCACGCCTTATGCGCCCTCCTGGATGCTCCGGCGGTCCCGTGTCGGGTGGTGTCGGAGAAGGGGGCTCGGCTCGCTCGCTCTCGCGTTCAGCGGTGGGCGTGTCACCGAGCACTGCTTTGCGAATGGCCCCCCAGTTCGATGCAAGCCACCAGTCCAGCAGCTGGAGGGTCGGCAGCACCACAGTGGTGAGCGCGGCGACGAACTCCGGACGCGTGTACACCGATGTGCTCCGCTCATCGGGCGGCAGTCGGTACTGGTGGTTCACGATCAGCACGCCCTCCTCCACCGGATCGTGGGGACGTAGCTGCGGCCACGTTCGCAGATGGGTCTCAAGCTGACGCACGAGCGTCTCTGCGGCGCTACCGCTCGCGGACTTCACCTCGATCAGCCGCCGCTTGCTGGCCAGCGACACGAGCAGATCGGCCGAGCTGGTGTCACCGAGCAGTTCGTCTACCTTCACGACGTTCATGCCAGCCGCTTCGAGGACTGCGGCGACGGCGTTCTCCAGGTCGGCCCCCGTCCCGTACAGCAGACCATTGCGGATCGGCTCCGCATCGGCAGTGGCTTGCGCCAGCTGGCTCTCAAGCTCATGGCGCTGCTCAACGAAGGTTGCGTCCAGTTCCCCGAGCCCCCGCCTCGCGGCGGCCTCGGCCGGGGTCTGCAGCCGCGGATCGAGCGCCAAAGGCGAGCGTGAGCGACGCAGCGCGCCCGGCACGTGCTGTGGCAGCGCCCGCTGCACGAGCCAGTCGAGAATGCTGTGCCAGTCGCAGGCGTCGGGAACGATGTACCAACGCTGGCTACCGTCGGGGGGTGTCCAGGCTGCGAGCACCGGCTGCGCGAGGCCGTCGATCAGGATCGGTTGCAGCTTCCCGCTCGGCTCGTAGCGCGTGGGCGGTCCGCCTGAGCCTGGCCAGGATTCGGTGCCGCTGAGCGTCAAGCTCCACCACGGTCCGTCTGCTGCTCGCTCGTTTCGCAGGCGCAGCGCCAGATCCCGATCGGTGGCGTCTAATCCGTCGGCCAGCGAGATCGTCGCTCCGGCCGGAACCCGGGCCCCGCTGATGTAGGTCCCCAGGCCCGGCAGCGAGATGCTCGCGTCCGCAGTTGCCCCGAGCCGGCGGGGGCTGGGATCGTTCACGTTGCCCATCGTGGTGATCAGCAGCGCAAGCTCGTCGCGGGCTCGCGCACCGGCAAGGAACCTCTCCAGCTCGTCGATCCCGCGGCCGTGGTAGATGCTCGGATCGAGCGCCCCCGCGCAATCGCTGCTCTCCATCCCGAGCCACCGCGGCTCGAGATCGTGCTCCGTCCACCCGAACGCCGGATCCTCCAGGGGCGAGACGCGACGATCCCGACCGATCATCGACGACCGCCGCGGTGGTGCAGACGCCTCCGGTTCGTCAGGCTGTCGTGGCGCCGGCAGCCCGACGTGGACTGGAATCAGCGTCCGCGAGTGGGAGCCCGTCTCGACCATGCCCGTAAACCGTAGCCCGCAGGGCGGGTGCTCAGCGGCGCCAATCGATCGAAGTCAGCGCGGCAGCCATACGTTCGAGGAACCTCCGCCGTCGTCCACTACCAGGGAACGGGATGCGCTCGTCGACGACGTCCAGGCCCGCGCAGCGGCTGCTGCGAGAGCTCTCACACATTGGTCTTGATCGTGATCACGTGGTGCGGCCGAAGCCCGACCGCCCTGACGACAAGGTCGGGCAAGTACGCCTCGAGCGTCCCGAGCTCCGAAGCCCCAGCGTCGTCGGGACCGGTCGGCCAACATCACGGTTGATCCGCATGGGCGGGAGGGGTAGCGCCGGGGCTAACGCTGCCCTCTCACACCACCCTTCGTTGGTGGTACGAGCGGGGCAGGACGCGGCCGCGCCGACCCGGAACCACCTGGGTAGATCCGGGCCGGCGAGCTCAAGGCTGGGTGGGACCTGCCCGTTGGGGGAGTGGATGGACGTGCTGAACCTCGCGGACGAGCGCGTCGGCAATATCGGCGGCCTTTACGCGTTGGGCGTGCCTGTCGACGACCAGGACGATCCGAACTACGTGGATCAGCCACCGAAGCCGAGCACCGCGAACATCAGCGAGAGCAGGGCGCCGAACCACAGGACCGGAATGCCGATGGCCCAGCGCAAGGTGCTGACGCCGAACAACTTCGCCGATTTGGACACGCTGGAGCGGACGCTGCTGGCGTTCGGCCGTCGCTACGAGCAGATCGCCCGACCGTTTGAGTGGAAGTTCACCCGCAAAGACCTACAGAAGGTGCTCGACCGTCTCGACCAGCGCCAACCCGAGCTTCAGCTCGCAGCATGAACGAACGACACCGACACGTAATTAGGAAGACGACCACTAAGACGGCCCCCGCCGTGGTCCCCCATCCACTGCGCGCCGCACATGCCGGCTACGCCTACCAGGACCTTGTGGCCGCGCTGGCGTGCTGCGACGTCCTGGCGGAAGGAAGCGGCGAGGTTCTAGTCGAGACCAGCCGGTTCGAGGGCGACAGATTCGACGACATCGTCGTCGGTGGCGATCCCGGCGTTCGCATTCAGGTCAAGCACCGCGACGGGAGGCCCGAGCTTTCGGACAGGGACTTCTCACGCTCGACGCGCACGCTGCCGATCGAGCACATGATCACGACCATCGACGGTGACGCGAAGCAGCTCCGCGTGATCTCGACCTGGACGACACCAACGACACGACCGGCATGGCTCGTCGAGTCAGGACTGGACCCCATCTTCCCGGGTCTGCGATCAACGGTGTGGAGGCTCGACGGCAACGTGATCTGGCCCGCCGACGGCGACCCCATCTGGCACGAGCTCAAAAAGGCCAGCCGCGACGATCTGATCAGCTTCTGCGAGAGGTTCGCGATCGAGCTCGACTGCGCTGAGATGTCGACGCGACTCGACGACCCTGGCACGGCGGAGCTGACGCTGCTGTCAGCGCTCAGCGACCGGGTTGGGGTTGACCGGGCACCCAACAATCGGCTAGCCGCCGACGTGGCGGGGCGCCTGATCGCAGTGTGCGAGATGGCCCGCGGTCGAGAGAGCCGAGAGCTGCCGTTCGGCGCGATCGCGAGCGAGCTTGGACTGCGGATCGACCGAGGTCGCATCGCACAGGCCTATCCGCTCAACCCGGACCGGGTCGTCGATCGCACCGACATTCAGGAGTTCCTGCAGCAGCAGGCGCGTAACTCTAGGCGCACGGCCCTGGTTGGACCTCCCGGGGCGGGGAAGTCCTGGCAGCTCGAACTTCTCGCCGAGGCCCTCCAACCAGACGCTGTGGTCGCCCGCCATTATTGCTTCCTCGAGCCGGGAGACCCAGACGCTCAGGCACGGGTCGCGCTGCGCACTATGTCGGGCAACCTCATCTCGGAGCTGCTGGACGACGAGGAGCTGACCGAGTGCGCACTGGGCCTGGGCGGCGACTTGAACGATCTTCAACGGCTGCTGCGCGACGCCTCGTCCACTCTTTCCGACGGCTCGAACCGGCCACTAGTCCTGATCGTCGATGGTCTCGATCACGTCGCCCGGGTGGACGTGGACACCAGTTCGCCGCGCGACACCCCGAGCGATTTCGTGGCCGCGCTCGACGCGCTCGATCTGCCCGATGGATGCTCGTTGATCGTCGGCTCCCAGCCCGGCGATCACCTCAATCCTCTGTTCGAAGCCGACGCAGTCCTGGCCGAGATCCCGCCTTTCAATGAGTCCGAGACCGAGCAGCAGATGCGTCAGGCCGGGATCGCTGAACTGCTGACCGAGCTGCAGACCGGCGAGTCGTTCAGCGAGCTCGCCGCTGCGGTTCACGCCCAGACGGCGGGCAACCCGCTCTACTGCGGCTTTCTGATCACGCAGGTAAGCGAGGATGGCTTCGGGGACGAGCACGCGTCGATCGCCGCGGCGATCGGTGAGATCGCCAGGCCGTCCGGTGATCTGGACGCCTACTACGACTACCTGCTCGGGTCGGAGGACACATCCGTGGCGGGAGTTATCGCCGAGCACCTTGCTGTCGTCGATTTCGCCGTCACGCTCGACGAACTCTCCGAGATCCTCCCCACGTACGGCACTGCTCGTCTGGCGGAAGCGCTGACGCGATTGCGCCCAGTGCTGACCTCCGTGTCAACGCAGGGTGGCCTGCGCGTCTACCACGAGAGCCTTCGCCGCCACATGATCGCCAAACGCGGCCCGGATCCGCGGATCGGCGTGCTACTTGAGCCGGTAATCCGATGGCTCGGCGATCGGGACTTCTTCACGGACGCGCGCGCCTATCGTCACCTTCTGCCGTCGCTGAGGCGCGCGGGGGATCTAGAGGCCATCCGCGAGCGCGTCGGCGTCGAGTTCGTGTCCCAGAGCGTGGTGCATTTTCAGCCGCATCGGGCGGTCGAAGCGAACCTGGCCGTCGCTGCCAGCCTCGCGGCGGAACGGCGAGATTTCGCGTTCCTTGCTCGTCTGTCGGAGCTTCGCCGCGCGTCGGACACGGCCTACGCCGAGAAGTTGCATCAACTCCGGCCGTACGCCCAGGCGTTCATCGAGCTGTTCGGCGCTCAGGCGCTGGCTGACCAGCTTCTGTACGACGGTCGGCCGGCGTTCTCGCGGCGTGACGGGCTGACTTTCTGCGACCTGATCGACCGCGCGGGGCAGTCCGCGCCATGGCGCGAATACATGGCGGCCGGTGACGAGCGGAGCTACGTCCACGACCCGGACGCTGACCTTGACGAGAACCTCGCCGAACTTCGAGCGATGGTCCGGCTCGACGACCCGTCGGACTTCATCAACCGGGCCCAGCAATTTCTCAGCGGTGAGGACGACCCTGATCTCCGGTACCTCGACGCTCTCGCGCAGGCCGCGTTTGACTGCGCCGGCACTGAAGGGCTTCAGACCATCCTCGACCAAGCGAACGAAGTCCCGCCCCTGCGGCTCGTGCCGTTCGTGCTGTTGCTGATCGAGGCCGTCCACCTCGAGCAGCCGGCCCGAGCGACCGAATTCGCCGGGCGGCTCGGGGAACAGCCGCTGTCCTCTCGGCAGCTCACCCGGCTCAATGCTGCGATTGTCCTGCCGGATCCCGCCTCCCGTTTCGGCGACCCGCAGGCGATCGCTGGAGCCGTGGTCGGGCAGGACTACGTCGACAGTGCCGGTCCTGTGCGTCGCCTGCGGGCGGGGCTCCCAGTTTGGGCCGAGGCGGGTGTCGACCTCGACCCGGTACGCGAGTTGTTCGCAGGGGTCGGCTGGTACCGCGGCTGGCTGCGCTTCCTGGTCGACCTGGCCCAGGCGAGCACCAGCGCACAGGTCCTGGAAGCGCTGCGGCACACGGCGGATGACATCGACCCGTTCGCCGGGCAAATCCGTGCCAGCGACGTCTATCACGTCCGCGACGAGATCTCCGCCACCTACGCCGAGGCGCTCTCACGTCTTGACGCCGCGGACTTACCGGCTGCGGTGGACTTTCTGCTCTTGGTCTCGCGCGGCACGACCGTGGCGATGTCCCGGCATTCCCACGGTCCGCTCGCGCTCGACGTGCTCCTCACGCTGCTAACCGAGCATGCAACCAGCACCCCTCTGGACATCCTGGAGGCGGAGATCCGCGACGACGCGGGCAACGAGCTCTACGAGGCCCACGCCGAGGCACACCTGCTCTTCGCCATCCTCTGCGCGCGGGCCGGTGAACC
>PMOY01000047.1 GCA_003165655.1 Solirubrobacterales bacterium | reverse complement strand
TTGTTCCAAGCTATTTGGCACTTTCGACCACGACCTCCGGGCGGCGCCATGGTCACGCGGACGGGCGTGGGGCGCGTCGGGGCCGACGGGCGAGTGATGCGGGCGTTGGTGACAGCCGATTCACCCTGTAACCGGTGTTTCGGCACCGAGGTGCAACCCACTGTGAATAACTACCTACCAGTGGCCACACCCCTTGGAAACGGCGTCTCCGAGCTCCGCAACGGCGGCGCGCCCAGCGGGCGGGCCGGACCCCCGGCGCTCGATGCAAGCCGAGTGGAGGTGAACGCGCTCGTCAACGATCAGAATCGCCGTCTGCCCGCGATCACGCTGGACATGCTCTACTCGACCCGGACCCCGCCGCTTTTGAGTTGTGGGCAGAGAGGCTCAGGGCTTCGCCGCCTGCTCCAGTGCGACGGCCGTTTCGACCGGCTAGCGGAGCTCCAGGCCTTCACTTTGAAAGCCGGTGGATCGCCGCTCAGGGCACGATTGATGAGCGGCGAGCTTGCGAGCGGTCAGAAGTCCGGCGCTGAGGCGTCCGGTCATCGCCCCGCGCGCCATTCGCCCGCACCCCCGTCGTGCTCACGCCGCCTGCTCCTCTCGCGCGAGTCGCAGGAGAACTTGAACGGCCGGCTCGCAGGGCTCCAAGTCAACGACCTCTACGAGCTCCGAGGTCTTCGTCAGCGTGAAGACTCGGTCGACTGGTGCGCTGCCACGGACCAGGACCAGCCGCCGGCCTGCGCGCCAGGCACGGATGCTCGCGTAGACGATGACGTGCACACCGCATGAGTCCATGAACGTCAGCTCGCGGAGGTCGAGAGCGACGAGCCGCGCGCGGAGCTCGGCTCGGCGCAACGTCTGCTCGAGCGCCGGCGCGGTGGCTACATCCAGCTCACCGGCGACGTGCACCCACGCAACGTCGCTGCCATGGTCTGTCCAGGAGCAGACGAACGCCTTCGGCATCACGCCGGAGTGATTCGCCGTGGTTCTGCGTGCGAACCGATACGAGCCGGGGCCAAGGAGGGCGGCCCCGGCTCGTTGGAGACGCTCCACGCCCGCGGCGTGGGAGCCGGCGGGGGGATTGTGCGCTCCTTCGGTTCGACAGCTCCCGTGATCACGGGAGTCTCGCCGCGCACCGAGAGGGGGCGGGTCGCGGTGCCGGCAAGCTTGAGAAGACTGGGTGTTCGCGATGATCCTCCCGCACGTCCCGCCGCGCTCAGACCACCTCGGAGCTGGAAATCAGGGGGCGACTGCCACCCAGCCAGCTGCACGAGATTCTCGTGAGTCCGAACGGCTGTGCGGTGCAAGAGGGTCGACGTTTGGGACAGCCGTACCTCCCGGGTTGCCTGAAACCTGAGAAGTCACGTCCTGCTGCCCGCACCGATCGGCGGACCCCACGATCTATGCCCTCGTGCTGCTCATCGTACCCCGCGTGTCAACAACTCGAGCGAAGACAAGAGCGACGCTCGACTCGCGAGGGCGTTCTCGACGCCGCCTGTCAGTCAGGGTGATGCGGGCTCGTGGCTCGCGGAGAGCTCGTGGTCATCGACGAGATCGGTGGGCGCGAGGATGAACACCTCGCACATCATGTCCGGGCGTTGCTGGTTCCCGCTCATGAAGCCGATCACCCGCCGGCCGGTCGCGTGCTCGATCACCTCGTCGAAGCGCTCACGCATGACCTCTTGAAACTCGATCCGCTGACTGATGACCGCTGCGCCGCGGCCGCCGTCGAGCAGCGTCTGTTCCACCCGCGAGAAGCCGCCGCGCAGCACGCACACTACGAGGTCGTCCTCGTAGTAGGACTTCACGCGCGTTGGCCCGCGACCGTAGTACTCCTTGAGCAGCGCGACCATGCCGTCCGAGATCGCCGTCAGGACATCACCATGCGGGGGCGAGGTGTACGGACTCTGCTTGACTTTCTTCGGGCTCACGCGGACACAGTCGGCTCTTTCAGGCGGAACGTTTTCAATCGTAGCTCCGTCGTCATCAGGATTCCAGAGGGCGAGACGCATTTCGGACCTGCGACACGGGCCCGCCGGCTCCCGGCGGGATCCCGAACCGACGGTCTCTTGTGCCGCGAGATGATGACTCGAACGATCGCGATCGCGCCGCGGCGGTCAGAGCGCGCCCGCGAATCTGACTCCGGCGACCGAGTTCATGGGATCCCTGACCAGAGCGCGCCCACCATGCTCGATTAGGGTTCGGTTAGGAGTCCTTCGGTGCGCGCTTCCCTGGAGCGATAAATCAGGATGCGATCGCGGAGCAGTGGCCCTTGGCCGCGCTCCGGGCTTGCGCGCCCGATATCGGCTCACGGTGGCGGTCACACAGTTGGCCGCCCGGCTGGTCCGTACCAACATTCAGCGTGCGGGAGTTGAGACGTCTAGGACGCAGGCATCCAAAATGGACCGGCGGCGGTCACTTGCCCGAGCGGGTGCAAGAACCGTCCCGGCTCGACCCGGTGACTGGCGCGACTGGTTCAGGAGACCCGTGTGAGCCCGGTTCTCGAGTTGGTGCGAGCTCACCCGGTCGCACCCTCAGACGCCGAGCTGATGGAGAAGATGAGCGCTGGGAGCGCCGATGCGCTCGGCGAGCTCTACGACCGTTACTCCGCGCGCGCGTTACGGGTGGCATGGTCGGTCTGCCAGGATCGCGGAGCAGCGGAGGATGCCGTTCAGGAGGCCTTCGTCTCGGTCTTTAGGAACCGGACGGCGTACCGCTCACAGCGAGGCACGGTGGCAGCCTGGGTCATGACGATCGTGCTCAACCGGGCGATCGATATCTCCCGCGCTGAAGCGAGGCACGCCGCCCGACGCGCGCGCGACGACGCGCTCGCCGACCTGTCCGCGCCGGGCGACGTCGTCGAGGAGACGGGAGCGCGTATCGACGCGCGCCGCCTGCTGAGCGCGCTGCGCGCGCTCCCGCCCGCACAGCGGGAGGCGATCACACTCGCCTATTACGGCGGGATGACCCACGACGAGATCGCTGAACGGCTCGGTGTGCCGTCTGGGACGGTCAAGGGTCGCATGCGCCTCGGAGTGGAGAAGCTCCGCCATGCCTTCGACGCGACCGAGCCCTGAGCGGACTCATCGATCGTGAGGCGAATATGCTCGGCGGACGTGGTTGAGCCGATGGCAGAACGCTCAGAGACACCAGACCCCGGCCCCCAGGGCCGGTGCGTCTGCGGCGCGAAGGTGACGATCGCCGACGCCCGGGAAATAACGCTGCCCAACGGTCGTCCCGGCTGGGAGGGCTACTGCCCTGACTGTGGTGCCCCTCTCTTCGCGATTCGTCGCAAACCGAAGACCGGCTGAACAAACCAGCCGCCGATCCCGGGTCTTCATGCTCTCTTCGGCTCGGCTGAGGCCGCTCTGTGGGCGGTGCGCTGTACTGAGGGCATGAGAAACAACACGCTCCGCAACCGCGCAGGATCCACAGCCAATGGCCCCTACGAACCGCTCAGCGCCCGGGCGGCGCGCGCTCGGCGCACGGGGCGCGAGTTCGACGGCTGGCTCGCGACCAGGATGCGCTCCGGTGCCGCCGCGCGGCGCCGAGCGGAATCGGACAACGATCGCGCCGGCATCCACGTTCGCTGACTGGCGGACGTTCGCTGGCGTGGCGACGTTCATTGAAGCGGCGAATGCCCCGCCAAGCGCGCCGTCGATTGTGGTGCTGGTGCACCGACAGCGGCGTGGTCCGCTCGCTCCGGCTGGGCACCGTAGCCGATGCCTCGGTCGAACCGTCCGAGCCGGCGAGCCATCGAGCGACGCCGCATCGGCGGGCGGCGGGCCGCGCCGGCTAGAGCCCGCCGCGGGCGGCGCTGACAAGCCGCGAGAGCACGACCTGCGAGCGCGTTCGCTGAACGAGCCCGTCGCGCTGGAGCTCCATGATCAGGCGTTCGAGGCCGGCGTTGTCCTCGGTCAGTACGCGCGCGATCGCATCCGCCTCCCCGGTCACGCTCCACGCCTCGACGACCTCAGGATGGCGCTTGAGGATGCGCGCCACCTGTTCGAGCAGCGTGCCCGGGGCGAAGAAGAGCTCGACGAGGGCCTCGGTCCGGTCGCCGAGCGCCGCGTGGTCGATGACCGCGGTGAACCCCTGGAGCGAGCCGCGCTCACGCAGACGGTCGATGCGGCGCTTCACCGCCGGTGCCGACAGGGCGACGCGACGCCCGATGTCGTCGTAGGTACGCCGGCCATCATCAACCAGGAGCGCAAGAATCTGCCGATCAGTCGTGTCCATACGCGGATTTATTGCACAGGTTGGCATCCTTCCCCGGGCTCGTCACGGGGTGTACGATGCGACCCGGCAGCAGGCCGTTTTCGATGCGAACCGACGCCACGGGGCAACCGCCGGCATTCTCGACGCGAGCGGCGCTCGCGATGGGACTGGCGGGTCTCGTGGTCGTGTTCGTGCTTGGTGCCAGGGCATTCGTGCCTGCCCTGGTGTCCGTCGCGGCGCCGCGATCGGCGGTTTCGGGTGAGGGCGGTTCGGCGGGTGTCTCGGCTGCGGTAGGGCTTCGGCGGCTCGAGTCCCTGCCGGTCCAGGCGCAGTCCGTGATCTCCGGGGCACTGGGCTCTGCTGGGAACGGATTCGCCGCGACACGATCGGTGGCTGGCTGGCAGATCCAGGGCGGCGGTGTACGGGCTGATCTCGCCGCGGGTGGCGTCGAGTTGAGCGGCGGCGGTGGATCGTTGTCGATGACGCTGGCTGCGGTCGGGCGCGGTGGTCGGATGGATTCGGCGGGCGTGGCGTCCGTGAGCGCGCGCGGGAATCGTGTCGTCTTTCAGCGTGGCCGGATGCGGGAGTGGTATGCGGCGGGCCCGCTGGGGATCGAGCAGGGGTTCACGCTCGATCGCCGGGTGCGGGGAGCGGACGGGACGCTGGCGCTGTCGCTCGCGTTGAGGGGTCCGCTTCGTGCGCGGCGGCTGGGAGAGCAGGTCAGTTTCCTGTCGCGCTCGGGGCGGGTGGTCTTGCGTTACGGGGGACTTGTGGCGGTCGACGCGTCCGGGCGGCGACTCCCGAGCGGCTTGGTGCTGCGGGGCGGCCGGCTGTTGGTTCGGATCGACGATCGCGGAGCTCGTTATCCGGTGCGCATCGACCCGTTGATCCAGCAGGGGTCGAAGCTCATCGGCAGTGGCGCCGGCAATGGCAGCTCGGTCGGCACCAGCGTCGCCCTGTCCTCCGACGGCAACACGGCGCTGGTCGGCGGCTACGACGCCGCGTGGGTTTTCACGCGCTCGGGCGGGGTGTGGACGCAGCAGGGCCCAGAGCTCACGGGCACCGGCGGCGGAACGTACTTCGGCGCCAGCGCCGCCCTGTCGTCCGATGGCAACACGGCGCTGATCGGTGGGCGTGGCTCGGCGTGGGCGTTCACGCGCTCGGGGTCGACCTGGAGCCAGCAGAGCGTCCTCGCCCCCAACAACGACGCCGGTGGCTTCTTCGGCGACAGCGTCGCCCTGTCAGCCGACGGCAACACCGCGCTAATCGGGGACGACGACACCACCGGTGGTGACGGCGCGGCGTGGGTGTTCACGCGCTCGCCCGCCGGGGCGTGGACGCAAGGCCAGACGCTCACCGGCGCCGGGGAGGTCGGCGCGGGCTCGTTCGGCTCCAGCGTCTCGCTGTCGGCCGATGGCAAGACCGCGCTGATCGGCGGCCCCCTGGACGGCGGCTCTGGCGATGTCATCAGGCCCGGCGCGGCGTGGGTGTTCACGCAATCGGGTGGGGTGTGGTCCCCGGGCCCGGAGCTCAGCGGCGGCGGGGAGTCCGGCCTGGCCCAGTTCGGCGAGAGCGTCGCCCTCTCCTCCGACGGCAGCACGGCGCTGATCGGCGGCCCGTTCGATAACACCAATACCGGGGCGGCCTGGGTGTTCACGAATTCAGGCGGCTCGTGGCCGCAGCAGGGCTCGAAACTCACCGCCAGCGACGAGACCGGCGGAATTGGCAGCTTCTTCGGTAACAGCGTCGCTCTATCCACCGACGGCAACACGGCGCTGATCGCCGGGTACCACGACAATCACTACGTCGGTGCAGCGTGGGTGTTCGCGCGCTCGGGCGGGGTGTGGACGCAGCAGGGCCCAGAGCTCACGGGCACCGGCGGCGGAACGTACTTCGGCGCCAGCGCCGCCCTGTCGTCCGATGGCAACACGGCGCTGATCGGTGGGCGTGGCTCGGCGTGGGCGTTCACGCGCTCGGGGTCGACCTGGAGCCAG
>PMOY01000184.1 GCA_003165655.1 Solirubrobacterales bacterium | reverse complement strand
CGCCGCAAGCCGTACAGCGTGCTGCTGCTCGACGAGATCGAGAAAGCCCACCCGGACGTCTTCAACATCCTGCTCCAGATCCTCGAGGATGGCAGGCTGACCGACGCGCAGGGTCGCACCGTCGACTTCCGTCACTGCATCGTGATCATGACCTCGAACATCGGGGCATCGGAGATCGCGCGTAACACGCCACTCGGCTTCGCCGTCTCCGACGACGAGACTGGAATCACCTACGACGACATGAAGAACCGGATCATGGGCGAGCTGAAGAAGGTCTTCCGCCCCGAGTTCCTCAACCGGATCGACGAGGTGATCGTCTTCCACAAGCTCTCCAAGGACGAGATCAAGGAGATCGTGGAGCTGCTGCTGCGACGGATTCGCGAATCGATGGCCGAGCGCGAGCTCCAGCTCGAGCTCTCCGACGAGGCCAAGGATCTGCTCGTGGACAAGGGCTGGGACCCGGCGATGGGCGCCCGGCCGTTGCGTCGCGCGATTCAGCGCTACATCGAGGATCCGCTCGCCGACTTCGTCCTGCGCTCCCAGGTGCCGCCCGGTTCGACGGTGCTCGTCGAACCGAACTCCCCAGACGATCCGGGCGCAGAGACCGACGTCAAGCTCTCGGTGATCCAGCCCGTGCCGAAGCCGACCCCGGTCGGTGTCGGGGCCGAGGGCGGCGAGGAAGGGTCCGACGACGACGAGGGCGGCGGGGATGCCCCGCCGGACGGCTCCGCTCAGAGCGAGTAGGAGCGCGCTGGATCAGGCGTCGGCGGCCGAGAAGTCTTCGAACATCGCGCCCAGGCGCTCTAATACGGCAGCCGCGATCCTGAGTTCGTCGTCGTCGAATTCCGCGAGCGCGGCACGCCAGCGCGGCTCGAATCGCGCCCGGCGCTCGGCGACGAGGGCGCGGCCGCGCTCGGTCAGCGAAGTAAACACGACGCGCTTGTCGCGCTCTGAGCGCACGCGCTGGACGAGCCCCGCGGCGGCGAGATGATCGAGCATCGGCGTCACCGTCGCCGGCGACAGGTCGGTCGCGCGAGCGAGCTCTCGCGCGGACGTGTCACCGGCGCAGCCGCTGAGGCCGAAGAGCAGCGCATACTGCGCGTAGCTGAGCTCGCCGGGGCGATGCGTCTCGCGCCCGCGCAGCCGCCGGACGGCGGCCATCGCAGTCTTGAAGGAGTGCCCGAGCTGCTCGAGCGTCTCGGCGCGCGTGCCGACCGCGGTCATGCCAGCGCCGTCTCGGTTACCGGGGTGGCGGTCTCATCCGCGTCGATCGCCCGCGCGGCCCGCGCGGACCGCTCGGCGCGCACCAGGATGATGCACGGCACGATCGCGAGCGCGGTGATTCCGGCCGACCACAGGAACGCGGTCCCGTAGGCCGAGGCCCGCGCGGCGGGCGTGAGCGCGCCGACGAGCGAGCGCTGGAGCACGACCGCGAGGGTGGCCGTGCCGATCGAGCCGCCGACGCGCTGGAGCACGTTCAGTTGCGGCGTTGCGTCCGAGAGCTCGTGGCGCTCGAGCGCGGCGAACGCGGCTGCCATCGCCGGCATGAACGCGAAGCCGATGCCGGTGCCGCGCATGAACATCGCGAGACTGAGCCACACGATCGGGGTGTGGACACCGACGAAGGCGAACGGGATCGTGGTCACGGTCGTCAGGATCACCCCGAACAGGGCCAGCGGGCCGCCGCCGTGCCGGTCTGAGAGCTTGCCCGCGATCGGCATCACGAGCGCCATCCCGAGGCCCTGGGGCGCCGTCAGCACGCCGGTGAGGATCACGCTCTCGTGGCGAATGTCCTGCCAGTAGAGGGGCAGCAGGATCAAGCCGCCGAACAGCGCGGCGCCGAGGCAGAACATCGCGAACGAGGCCGACGCGAACGTCGTGCGCCGGTACAGCCGTAGGTCGAGCAGCGGCCGCGGCACCCGCAGGGCGTGCCGCACGAACATGCCCACCAGCACCAGGCCGACCAAGCACGGGATCAGCACCTTGACCGAGGTGAAGCTGCCGGTGCTGCCGATCTCGGCCAACCCGTAGGTCGCCAACACCAGGCCCGTCGCCATGAACGCCAGGCCGAGGGCGTCGAGGCTGCCGGCGGCACCGGGCTTGACGCGCGGCAGAATCCGGACCGAGGCGATCACCGCGGCGAAACCGATCGGGACGTTGACGAAGAAGATCCAATGCCAGCTCGCGTTCTCGATGATCACCCCGCCGAGCGTCGGCCCGAGGACCGGCGCAAGCATCGCCGGCACCGCAACGATGCTCATCACCCGGCCCATCCGTGACGGGCCGGCCGCCTCGGCCATCATCAGCTGGCCGATCGGCAGGATCATGCCGCCCCCGAGCCCCTGGAGCACGCGGAACACGATCAGCTCGTCGATCGAGGTGGCGAATCCGCACAGCGTCGACCCGGCGACGAACAGCACGAGCGAGACCAACCAGACGGACTTCGCTCCGAACCGCCGCGACGCCCAGCCGGAGACCGGGATCACCGCCGCNNATCACCACGGCGCTGATGCGCCATACGTAGGCGTCGATGCGGTCGGTGTTGGTGGTCATCGTCCTTGGTTGCCGCGTGCGTACCTGGCCGTCGCTTGCGTCCCGGTCGCACCATGCGGAAGCGGAGGCTCCTAAAGATTAGGAACCGAATGATCGGCTGTCAAGGGAAAGGGTGGTTGCGCGGGCGGGCGAGCCGTCGGCAGCGTCGCGTAGCCTCGACGTCGATGCCGCGAGTCGCTCCCGTACATGTCTGCTCGGCCTGCGGGCACGAGACCACCAGGTGGGCAGGGCAATGTCCGGGATGCGGCGAGTGGAACACGCTGGTCGAGGAGTCGCGAGCCCTACCGTCAGCCCGGCGCGGGTCGGCCCGTGGTCGCTCCGCGGCTGTCTCCCCGGTTCCGCTGGGCGCCGTCGCCGCCGAGGGACATCGTCGCCTGTCCACCGGCGTCGGCGAGCTCGACACGGTGCTCGGCGGCGGCCTCGTGCCCGGCGCGCTCGTGCTGATCGGTGGCGCTCCCGGGATCGGCAAGTCGACGCTCACGACGATGGCGCTGGCCAACTTGGAGGCGGCGGGACGAAGGACGCTGTACGTCTCGGCCGAGGAGTCGGCGGCGCAGATCCGCCTGCGCGCCGAGCGACTCGCCGGAGACGCGGCGCTGAAGATACCGGTGATCGCCGAGACCGCGCTCGAGACCGTGTGTGCGACACTCGAGCGCGAGCGGCCGGAGGTCTGCGTGATCGACTCGGTCCAGACGCTCCACTCGGCCGAGCTGACGGGGGCCCCGGGGTCGGTCGGTCAGGTCCGCGACGTCGCCGGCGAGGTGATGCGCGTCGCCAAGCAGCTGGGAATCGCCGTTCTCCTGGTGGGACACGTGACGAAGGACGGGGCGCTCGCAGGACCGCGCGTGCTCGAGCACCTCGTTGACTGCGTGCTCCAGTTCGAGGGCGAGCGGGAGCGGACGTACCGCACGGTCCGCGCGGTCAAGAACCGCTTCGGTTCGACCAACGAGGTCGCGGTGTTCGAAATGCGCGACGATGGGCTCGTCGAGGTGCTCGACGCCTCCGCCCGATTCGTCGCCGAGGCCACCCGTGCCCCCGGCAGCGTCGTGCTCTGCTCGATGGAGGGATCGCGGCCCCTGCTCGTCGAGGTGCAGGCCCTGGTCTCGCGGTCAGAGCTGGTGGCGCCCCGGCGCGTCGTTTCGGGCCTCGACCGCAACCGCGTCGCGCTCGTGCTCGCTGTCCTCGGGCGCCACGCCGGGATCGGGCTCGGCGCCTCCGACGTATTCGTGAACGTGGTCGGCGGTGTCAGGGTCGAGGAGCCGGGGGTCGACCTCGCGGTAGCGCTTGCCGTCGCGAGTGCGGCTCGCGGCGTGCCGCTGATCGGCGGCGGGGCCGGTGCGGGCGGTGTGGACGGCGGCGGACGTGCGGGCGGTGCGGGCGGTGTTCCACTCGCCTGCTTCGGCGAGCTCGGCCTCACTGGCGAGCTGCGGACGGTTGCTCATCCCGACCGCCGCCTGGGGGAGGCCGCCAAGTTCGGTCTCGGATCAGTCGTGGAGCCCACGTCATGCCCGACCTTGGCGGCGGCGCTGGCGAGCGCCTTCGGGCGGGGGCGAGCCGCCGTGCCGGCATCGAGCGAACCACGCCCGACACCTCACGCGGGCCTCCAAACGACCGGTCGGTTCGATTCCGTCTGACCGAACCGTATATCCACGAGATAGAGGTGCCTGAGACCGTCCATGTGCTCCCGGCGAGTGCGCCGGGGTGGCGGCGCGTGCGGGCGCGCGGGCCGGGGCCGACGGAGTGCGGGGTGGCGGCGCATGCCCGGCGGCGGACCGAGCCGATAGGAGTGGGGTTATTGCGGTGAAAAGCGAGTAAAATTGGCCTTCATGGCGTCTCGATCCGGGGAAGAGCTCAAAGAGGAGCTCGAATCTCGACAGGAGCCCCGGCTGGTAAGAGCGCTCGAGATGGTCGCCCCGGGGAGCTCGCTACGCGAGGGGATCGACAGCATCCTCCACGCGCGGACCGGTGGCATGATCGTGATCGGGGACGCCGACGAGCTGGCGTTCCTGTTCTCCGGAGGACTGAAGCTCGAGATCGACTACTCGCCGGCGTTCCTCTACCAGATCGCCAAGATGGACGGAGCGATCGTGCTGAACTCGAACGCGACGAAGATCCTGTTCGCGAACGTCCAGCTCACGCCCGACCCGACGATCCTGACCATGGAGACGGGCACGCGCCACCGCACGGCCGAGCGCGTGTCCAAGCAGACCGACGCGCTCGTCGTCGCGGTGTCGGAGCGTCGCGAGGTCGTCTCGCTCTACGTCGACGGCACCAAATACATCCTCGAGGACATCCCGATCGTCCTCTCCAAGGCCAACCAGGCGCTCGCCACGCTCGACAAGTACCGCAGCCGCCTGGATCAGGTTTCGACGCGCCTGACGGCGCTCGAGTTCGAGGGTGGCGTGACCTTGCACGACGTCTTGACGGTGCTTCAGCGCGCTGAGCTGGTGACGAGGATGGCGGTAGAGATCGAGCGCTATATCGTCGAGCTCGGGAGCGAGGGACGGTTGATCGAGATGCAGCTCGACGAGACGATGGTCGGCGTCCCCGGAGACAAGGCGGCGCTCGTCCACGA
>PMOY01000293.1 GCA_003165655.1 Solirubrobacterales bacterium | reverse complement strand
GGTCGGCGCGACGTTTCCCCTGGAACTCGCCGCAGACGCGCACCGGGCGCTCGAGGCCGGCGAGGTCATCGGAAAAGCGGTACTCACGTTCCCGTAAGTGGACGGTCAGCTCGGGCGGATCGTCGTCGCGGAGGGGATGACACGGGCGCGTCAGGCCTTGGCTTTGAACGTCACCTTCCCGCTCTTGCAGGTGGTCGGGTGGATTCCGCCCGTCGTCACCGCGGAGCTGAGCGTTCCGCTGACGTTCTCACCCTTGAAGGTGCCGCTGAGCTTGTCGACCGTCTCCGAGTTCGGATGCACGGTCGCGCTGAATTTGTTGCTCTTGATCGCAATCTTCACCTTGTCGGTGCCGGTGAGCTCTCCGCAGGAGCCGTAGCTGGCGGTGTAGTCGACCTTGACGACCTTCCCTTTGCTGACCTTTACGCTGATCTTCAGCTCTTGGCTGGTCTTGCCCGTGTAGAGCCCCGACGACGCTGCCGATGCTCCGGCCGCCACCGCCACGGCGAGCACGGCCCCGAGCACGAATATCCTGCGAACCACGGGCCCTCCTCGTCGTTGACGTCCGCGGAGCGACTCCGTGGACGGGTTCTTGGCAACGGCCCGAACGTTACCGGGGTTAGCAGGTGGTTTGTTGTGCGCCGGGGGTTCGGGGTCCGTTGGTGGGGCGGGTGTTTCCGTCGAGGTCGGTGGTGAGGGTGTCGTCGGGGGTGGTGCCGGTTTCGAGGTTCTCGAGTCCGGTGCCGCATGTGAGGTGCATGTCGTCTTCGCCGGAGGGGGTTTCGGTGTTGTTGATGTAGGGTTGGGCGGTGTAGGAGGTTCCGTGGGGGTCGGAGGCGCAGGCGGGGCCGTTGAGGTAGACGTTGTAGTCGTAGGTGATGTTGCCGGGGTCGTTGACGCAGCTGGAGTCGGGGGAGCTTTCGATGTTTCCGATGATGCGGTTGTTGGTGCCGTCTCCGGCGGTGCTGTTTTCGATCCAGCCTTCGTCGTTCATGAAGCTGTTGTAGCGCAGGAGCATGTTGCTGACTGGGGGGGCGGCGGCTTCGCCGGTGCTGCCGGCGACGGCGTTCGCGCAGGAGCAGATCGCGGTGTCGCGGGGGGTTCCGTATTCGTCGGCGGTGGGTCCGGTGCATTCTCCGGAGCTCATGGGGTTGCAGATGGTGGGGCCGTTTTCGGTTCCGGAGAACCAGTTGTTCTGGATCGTGAGGTTGGTGAAGGGGACTTGGGAGTAGTCCTGGAGGAAGATGGCGTAGAGCTGGCAGACGGAGAATTTGGAGTTTTCGACGGTTTCGTTCGCGCCGCCGTTGAGGAAGATGCATTCGTCGTGGCCGGAGTGGGTGGACACGCCGGCGTAGTTGTCGATGAAGTCGTGGAAGTAGTCGTGGTTGAAGGTGATGCCTGAGGTGAAGTAGGGGCCGGTGGTCGTTCCTGGCCATGCGGGGTCGACTTTGAAGTTTTCGCTGCAGGTGATCGCGGGGTCATAGCTGGCGGGGACGCCGCCGTAGCAGGCGCCCATGTTCGAGTTCTCCAGCGTGTAGTCGGTGACGCCGTTGAGGTACGCGTCGCCGCCTTTGATGTCGTTCTCGGTGTCGTTGTTCGCGGGCGGGAAGAGGGTCATGTATTGGATCGAGACGTCCTGGATCAGCCAGTTCGAGGAGCCGACTTCGTTGTCGTATCCGCCGTTGATGTCTGAGAAGGTGACCGAGGCTTGGGTCGCGCCGGGACCGGGTTCGAAGATCACCGGCGACGCGCACGTCGGGGTTGGCTGCTTGTCGCTCGCGCTCGCGGCCGGACCGACGGTCGCGGGGTCGCTCGTGTCCTCTTGCAGGGTCACGCTCCCGTAGTTACCGGAATCGATATTGATCGTGTCCCCGCACGACGCCTTGTCGTACGCGGCCTGGATCGACGCGCAATCCCCCGACGCGACCTCCGCACCCTTCGTGCTCTGCCGCGCACACGACCCACCCAACGAACTCACCCACAAATTCGCCGACGCCGACAACACCGGGGCGGCCGGCGGCGGCGACGAGGACGTCGGCGCCGCCGTGGCGGGCGTGACCCTCGCGGGTTTGGTCGTCGTCGGTGTGGCCGTCCCTGGCGGCTGAGCGCGTCGGTCCTTGCCATGGGTGCTCGAGAGGGACCGACTGTAGATCCGCACCTCGTCGATGGTCCCGTGGTAGTGGCGGCCCCACCGGCTGTCGCCGCCGATCTCCACCGGACCCTTCGCGGTGCTCAGATCTCCGCGGGCCGACCGAGAAGCGACGAGGCGATGGTTGACATACAGTTGGAAGCTCTGGCCGTTGTAATAGGCGGCGACGAAGGACCACTTGTGCAAGGCCAGCGCCGACGATGCGCTGACCGTCAGGACCTGACCGTCGATCGTCGCGTACGCATCGGGTACGCCGTTCGTCAGCTCGAGGCCATACGGAAAGGGACCTCGGCTTCGGGTCTTGACGATGATGTCCCGGCGACCGGACAGCCTCGAGGACGGCATCACCCGTGCCTCTAGCGTCATTGCGTGCGTCAGCTTGAGGTCCGCGGTGTGGCGAACCGTGACCATCGAGCTCGTGCCGTTGAACAACACAGCCTTACTCGGTTGCTTGGCGCTCGGAAACGTTGCGACAGGACCGGACGCGGCGAACGCCGTGCCGACGAATTCACCGAACGCGGCCACAGCTGTGACCAGCGCGATCATGAGTATGCGAGCTGGCATGCGGAAATCTCCGAACTCCCGCCCCCGGTCGTAGGAAAGCGCTCAAATGCGCCGACACCGCTGTGATCGTCAGCTTCCGGTGAACGCCGGAGATCAATCGCCAGCCTTGGACATCCATACGACGGGTGTACGTGCCAAGGTCGGTGCCGGGCGCTCGTGAAACCGGGGCGACCCACGCCGACGCGACCGCGTACGGACTCGCCCCGACCGCCGCCCGCGAGCGCGAGCGCTCCCGGACCTGCTGCCAGAGCCGGCCTCAGGAGCGGTGTGTCACCGGCAGGCCGCTGGAGCCTTGAAGTCCGCGTTACCCCAGCTGCGAGTCAAGCAGTCCGCTCCTACCCCCCGAGCTGCGACGCGAGCAAGATGCGCGTCGCGGCGACCGGTCGCCCCAGATCGCGGACGAGAATTGCTAAGCGGCCGCCAGTCCCGACGCCGTCGGGACTGTCGATCTCGAATTCCGATGAGCGGCAGAAAGTCCGAAGGTCGGACTGAGTAGCGCCCCGGCTTGATGCCAGGAATCGAAGACGATGTAGGCATCCGATGGTGTGATGCCAACGCGGCTCGCTAGCGGAGCGAGCCTAGCCTCTAGCTCACGGGGCGTAGCGCCATGGACAATGAACGCGCCCTCTCCGGACGTGTTCTTGATGACGAGCATGGCCTCACGGCGTCGCTTCCTGGCAGCATCTGCGAATCGCCCGAGAAGCGCGGGGCCAGAGGCGGGAGACCGCACCGCCGGACGATCGGTAGGCCCGACGCTAAGTTCAACGATTTCGTCCCAGTCGACACCGGCGACGACATCGCCCTTGCGGTCCTTCCACTCGATGCTCCCATCGGTCGCGATGCGACAGACACACCGACTGGTGACGGCGCGGCGTGGGTATCTCGGGAAGCCACCGAGGTAAGTGGAGTGCGCCAAGACGGCCTCTGCGAGCGTCGTCGCCTCGAGTTCAACACGGGACCGCTCGGAGCTGATATTGATCGCCCACCCCAGGGCGTCGGCATGCCATCGACGCTCCCAATCTCGCGCCCTCTGCCGGTCCAGTCCAGCCGACGAGCCGTTTTCCTTCGTGCCTTCGGATAGATCAATAGCGGCATTGAGACGCGCTGCTTCCGCGCTGCGCTGTTCCGGCGACAGCTGCTCGTACATGGCCGCGAACGCCCGCTGGCTTTCCTCGGCGTGGGCGCCACGAGCGCCGTTGACCTCGCCTCCGTACCTGCCCGCGAAGATCTTGTCGCGCTCGCGCGCATCTCGCTCCCACGCCACGAGAATCGCCGGCCGGTGAGGGATGGTCGTGACCTCCGCCTCGGTCATCGCTCCGACGGTGGTCAATCTAGCCCTGCTTCTTGCGCCCACATGAGGCGCGACGGCGCGTGACGCGCTCATGCTTCCTCCTTGGTATGTGACACCCGCGCGGGGTCCGTTCCGCGCTCCTGGTCTGTATCGACAGGCTGTCCCTGGCGCTTGAGAGCCGTCCGCAGACCGTGGACGGGAGCGCTTCGTCGCCGGCATCCTCGGCCCGCAGGACGCGCTCGAGATCCCCGGTGGCTCGGATCAGCTCGACTTCGAGCTCGACGTGGCTGCCATCCTCGGTCGCCCGGCTCGGTCTCTGACGCCCGAGCAAGCGGGTGCCTTCATCGCCGGATTTGTCATCGTGTCTGACTGTCGGCCCGCGACCTGCAGCTCCGGGAGATGGACGGACGGAACCTGCCAGGGTGGCTGCATCCTCGAGCTATCGCTCCGACACGGGGGAGCCGAGCACCCCTGGCAGGCACCAGGCGATCAGGTGTCCCTGTCGGTGGACCGGCTGGGCATATCCCAGCACAGGTCGCCTCACCGGCCCGGGGGGCACTGCCAGGCTTGCGCTCAGTGGCGTGAACTCGCCGGTGGGCCCTCGTCGAGGATCGCGACCACGCGCGCGGGCGCGGCGCTCCCGCCGACGAGACGCAGAGGAAAGCACGCGACCGTGAACCCGCTCGATGGCAGCCGGTCGAGGTGTGCCAACCGCTCGATTTGCGAGTACGCCAGGTCCGCCTGGTGCGCCGCCCAGAAGATTCCCGAACGGCCGGTCGCGAGAGCTTCGTCGGCCTGAAGATGCAACGGGCGGTCCCAGCCCCATGCGTCGATTCCCATGACGCGCACGCCGCGGTCATATAGCCAGCGCGTGGCCGTCGCGCTCACGCCTGGCCCACGGCTCATATAGTCGACCTCGCTGTAATAGGCGTCACGCCCCGTGCGGATGAGAACGATGTTGCGCTCAGCGAGCTCGTGCCCGGCCGTCTCCAACGCAGTCTCGAGGTCGGCGACCTCAATCGTCAGCCCATCGGCACGGTCGTGGAAGTCGAGAACCACGCCCGGGCGAAAGAACCAATCGAGCGGCAACTGATCGATCGTCTGCGCAGGCCGACCAGCGATCGTCGAGTTGTAGTGGTACGGGGCGTCGACGTGGGTTGAGTTGTGCGTGGCCAGACGCGTGAACGTTTCGACCGCCCACCCCTCACCTTCGCGCAATAAGTCTCGCCCGACGCCGAACATCGAAGCGATGTGCGCGGCTCCACCGGCGTGATCGACGAACTGGATCTCAGTACGCAGGAGGTCGGGCGTGCTCTGCGGGCTGGCCACGATCGGAGCGGAGAGATCAACAATCCTCATGCCTGCGGTCAATCTATCGCCTATCGATTGTCGTATGGATGTCCAAGGGTCGGCGTGGATCTT
>PMOY01000163.1 GCA_003165655.1 Solirubrobacterales bacterium | reverse complement strand
ATCTTCAGCCTGATGATCGGCGCTCCCGCCGCCGCGCGGTCCTTCACCGACCGGCCGGTACACGCGATCGTGCTCTCGGTGGCGATCGCGCTGGCGACGGTATGGTCGGCGATCGCGATCTCCTACACGACCAATTACCCGGTCGGATTCTTCGTCGGCACGATCGGCGCCCTGTCGTTTGCGCTCGGGCGCGGGTGGGCGGCGTGGCGGCGCAGCCGGACGACCCGCCGCCGCGCGCCGGCGTCGGAACTCGGCGCAGCAGGAACCTAGAATCGTCCCAATGGGTACCGCGATTCGCGCAGACTAATGGGTCGAGCAGGCGCTCGAGCGCCTGGCCCGTGCCGGCTACCGCCGCGGCGGCGCGCGTCGTCAGGTCTTGGGGCTGATGAGCGAACAGTCCTGCGCCCTGTCGGCGCTCGAGATCGAGGACCTGCTCGCCACTCGCTCACGGCGAGTCTCCCGCGCGAGCATCTACCGAATCCTCGAGGAGCTCGAGCAGATCGGGATGGTCCAGCGACTTGACATCGGCCGCGGCATGATGCGCTACGAACCCGTCCGGCACGGGAGCGGACACCATCACCATCTCGTGTGCGACCGATGCGGACGTCTGCAGCCGTTTTCCGACGACGCCCTCGAGCGCGCGATCGAGCGCCTCAGCGATCGCGTGCCATTGGCCGTCTCCGAGCACGAGGTCGTGCTGCGCGGCGCCTGCGATTCGTGCGCTGACTGACTGCTCGAGCAGGCGCGTTGCGTCAGTTCTCGCCCCCCCACTTGGCCGCCCTCACCGTGATGGTGCTGGCCGGCGGGCTCGGCGTGTGGGGCGCGCGCCGCCATCCCGGCCGGTGGGTCGAGCCCGCCGCGCGCGTGCTGGCGCTCGTGATTCTCGCGGCCTGGGCCGGTGAGTACCTCGCGGACGTGATCCTCGGCATCTGGTCGGTCAAGTACGACCTGCCGCTCCAGCTCACCGACGCCGTGTCGCTCGTCTCGGCGGCGGCGCTGTGGTCCCGGCGGGCGCCACTCGTCGAGCTCGTCTACTTCTGGGGACTGTCGGCGTCGCTGCAAGCGGTGCTGACGCCCGACCTGGCGTACAGTTTTCCGAGCGTCTTCTACTTCACCTACTTCGGGTATCACGTCGGCGCGGTGCTCGCCGCGCTCGTCCTCGTCTTCGGCTTGGGCATCTACCCGCGCCCCGGAGCGGTCCGGCGCGTCTATGTGGCGACCCTCGGGTGGGTGGCGGTCGCGGCGACGGGCGACCTCGCTACCGGCGGCAACTACATGTACCTGCGTTATAAGCCGGCCCACAGTTCCTTGCTCAGCTTCATGGGGCCGTGGCCGTGGTACATCGTGGCGACCGCGGCGCTCGCGCTGGTCATGCTGCTCGCCCTGGGGGCGATCGCCCGTGGCGTGCGCCGGCTCGATCAGCGGGGCCCGAGCGCGCGAGCGAGCACGCTCGCGTGATCGCCGTGTGGATCATCCGTCTATTTATTGGCTAATTAGGCTACTGACCGTCTAGCCTGTCGAGGAACGAAGGCAGGCAGCGCATGCTGTGCTGTCACAGGCTCACTCGAGTAGTGCTCCTCCACGAGGGACGAACACCATGATTATTCTCGCGACCTTGGTCATCCTGGCGATGTCCACGCTCACCGCCAAGCTCAACGCCAATATCTCCAGGATTGGCCGCCCCGGCCGCCGCCGCGCGGATTCCCCGGTAGCGGGTATGGGATCGCCGGTAGCGGGTATGGGATCGCTGCCGTCGACCTTGCGTGCCGTGCCGGACGATCTCGAGGGGTCGCCTGCCCGGATCGAGGAGGCCCCGAGCGTGAGCGTTGTCATTCCCACGCTCAACGAGGAGGGGAGCCTGTCGTGGGTGCTCGAGAACCTGCCCGCGAGGGTGGATGAGGTGGTGCTCGTGGACGGTCTCTCGACCGACGCGACGGAGTTGCTCGCCCGGCGGATGCGCCCCGATGCGGTGATCGTGCACCAGCATCGGCGGGGCAAGGGCGCCGCGCTCCGCGCCGGGTTTGCCGCTGCGACCGGGGACATCATCGTGATGATCGACGCGGACGGGAGCACCGACCCGCGTGAGATGGGTCGCTTCGTCTCCGCGCTCGAGGACGGCGCGGATTTCGTCAAGGGCTCGCGCCACATGAAGGAAGGCGGCTCCGCTGACTTCACGCTTCTACGCTCGGCGGGCAACAAGGCCTTCGTCCTGATGGCCAACGTGCTCTACGGATCGCACTTCACCGACATCTGCTACGGCTACTGCGCCTTCTGGCGTCATCACGTTCCGGCCCTCGCGCTGACCGCCGATGGGTTCGAGATCGAGACCCAGCTTGTCCTCGGCGCGATCAAGGCGGGCCTCGAGATTCGCGAGGTACCGAGCTTCGAGCTCGAGCGCCGCGCCGGGACATCGAATCTCAACGCCGTCAGCGATGGCCTGCGCGTGCTGCGAACGATGCTTGGCCAGGGCGACCTACGTCGCGACGGCGACGGCGCCCATTTCATCCTGCGGAAGATCCATCTGCCCGTCTGGAGCACCGATCGTGTCCCCAGCGAGGGCGAGCGCCGCCGCGTCGATCGGCGTCGGTTCGATCGCACGGCCTTCTACTCCGGCCCCGAGCAGCGCCGAGGCGAGCGCCGCGACACGATCGGTACCGTCGTCGCCTACCGCGCCGAGTACGAGCCCATTCCGCAGGACCCCGCCGTCGCAGCCTGAGCTCTCGATGGCGCCCACGATCACGGCGCTGCGATCGCTCCCTTGGGGTCGCGATCCACCTCAAGCCCGCTGCGCCGCGGCTGAGACGGGGCTCAGGGCCCCGGCTTAGCCCCCGAGTGCTTGCAGAGCCGCGCCGTGCAGCCGGAGCGTCTGCCACTCAGTGAGCGTCTCGGCGCCGAGTGCCGCGTAGAACTGCAACGCCGGCTCGTTCCAGCCGAGCGCCGACCACTCGAGGCGCGCGCAGCGGCGCTCCACGGCGACGGCGGCCACGTGCGAGAGCAGCTGGCGCCCGATCCCGCCGCGCCGGTGCTCGGGGACGACGAACAGATCCTCGAGCCACAGCCCGGGGCGGCAGACGAAGGTGGAGAAGGTGTGGAAGAAGAGGGCAAAGCCGACCGGGCTCGAATCGACCTCGGCGATCACCGCCTCGGCGTGGGGGCGGGGGCCGAACAGCGCCGTCTCGAGGAGCTCCCGCGTGCCGGTGACCTGGTGCCTCAGATGCTCGTACTCGGCGAGCGCGACGATCAGCTCGTACACGGTGTCGACGTCGCTGCGCTCGGCCGGGCGCAGGAGGGGTGTGCTGTCGCGTTCGCTGGGCATGGCGCGAAACCTTAGTTGTCGATGCGGCGGGCCACCCACCCGAGCGGAGCCGAGCGGGCGCTGCCGGGAGGAGCGGATCACGTCGCAGCGAGCCCTGAGCCGACCCAGTCCGGTGGGCCGCTCGTGCCCGGGGGTGCGAAGAAGTAGCCGCCGCCGACAGGTGTGATGTAGTCGACCATCGGCTCTGGAGTCAGCCGCGTCTGGATGGTCGCGAACTGGCGGTCGGGATCCTGGTTGAAGGCAATGAAGAGCAGGCCATCGTCGAGGTCGCCGGCCTCGTCGACGCCGCGGTGATAGTTGTACCCGCGGCGGAGGATGCGCTGGTTGGCGGTCGTCGGCGTGCGGGGGTTAGCCAGGCGAATGTGTGCGTCGAGCTTGATTCGCCGGCCGTCGGGATCGGATGGGTAGTCGGGATCCTCGAACTCGCCGTCACCGCCGAGCGGAGCACCGGACACGCGGTAGCGGCCGATCATCTGCTCTTGCTCGAGCATGCCGACGCGGTCCCAGAACTCCACGTGCATACGGATCGTGCGTACGACCTGATAGGTCCCGCTGGTCGCCCAGCGGGGCTCGCCCGAGCCCGGCTGCACCCAGATCAGCCGGTTCATCAGCACGGCGTCGGTCACGTCCGGATTGGCTGTTCCGTCGCGAAACGCGAACAGGTTGCGCTTGTTGCTGCGCGGCGTTGGCCCGCGCGCGGCGCTCTGGAAGCCGTCGAGCGTCCAGCGCACGACGAGCTTGCCGGCCGTCGCGCGCAAGATCTCGCGAACGGTGTGGATCACCGTGTCGCGATGGTTCGCGCACACCTGAACGAGCACGTCTCCGCCGCTGCGCGTCGGGTCGATGTTGTCGTTGGGGAAGTTCGGCATCTCGACCAGCCGCTTCGGGCGCAGGTGCCCGAGCCCGTAGCGATCATCGAATAGTGCCGCGCCGAACGCCACCGTCACCGTGAGCGCGTCGGGGGCGTCGTACGCGCCGAGGATGCCCGAGTCCGGCGGGGGATCGTCGACCTCGGTGACGCCCACCGGGTCGCCGTGCATAAGCCGGCGTGCTTGCGCCGAGAGGGCTTGCAGCCCCTCGAAGAGCACGGCGCCATTGGGTGCGATCGAGTCGAGGGCAAGCATCGTCATGTGATCCTGAGCGGGCGTCAGAACACCGGACTGGTGGGCTCCGTCGAACGGAATCCGCGTCGCGAGCTCGTCCGAGAGCACGCTGTGAGCCTGTTCGGTCGCGCTCGGCCGCTTGGCCGAAGCGTCGCTCGCGGACGTGCCCACACCGACCCCGACGGCGCCCGCGCCGGCGGTGATCAGCGAGCGGGTGAGGAAGGTGCGGCGATCGAGCGGACTCACTGACCCGCGGGGATGTTGGGGATTTCGGGGAGCGCCGCCGCCTCGAGCGAGCCGGGCAGTTGCTCGAGCGCGCCGAGTGCGCCGGCGAGCGTTCCGTCGACGAGCTCGCGCTGCGTGATGCTCAACTCGGCGAGTGTCGGCCAGGTGCCATGGTGCTCACGGCGGACCTTGGCCAGCGCGGAGCTCAGCAGCAGCAGCTCGTTCTGCACCTCGACGAGGGTGTTGTCGCGTCCCCCCAACAGCGGTCTCAGGGTGCGGACCACCTCGTCGGTCGCGACGAGTCCCGCGGCAGTGCCAAGCACGCCTTCGCCGCTCCACGGCACGTCCATGCCGCTGAGGAGATCCCGCTGGGCATCCTCGAGGATCTCGTGCGAGCGCGTAGCGTAGACGAGCGGCGTGATCTGAACGCCGGGCAAGACCCGACGGAGCTGTGCGACGTCGACCGCGAGCAGGTTGCTCCAGCGGACGAGCGAGTGCGGCGGCTGCCCGGTCCACAGCCCCATCTCGATCCGGTGCAGACCGCTGAAGTGCGGACTCGAGGTACCGCCGGGTACACCGCCGGGCATGCCGTCGATCTCCTGGTCGAGCGAGCCGAACAGGCCGTACACCGCGCCCAGATGCAGATAGGCGCTCCACGTATCCCGCCACGCCGACTCGGCCGCGGCGCGATTGCCCGCGCGGAGCGCAGCGCCGAGCACGGCGGTCTCGTGAGACACCCGCACGAGCCAGCCGGCGGCGTATCGCTTGTAGGCGCTCACGGGTCCCCGGAACGCCGCCGGCGCCAGCGGGGAGAGGTCGGAGATCATCTGGCCGCTGCGATTGATTCCCTGGTCCTCCTGCTGGCCGATCTCGGTGCCGTATATCTTCGCCGGCGTCGTGGTTCCATAGACCCGGGTGATCCGGACGCCGAGCGGATCGCTGGGGTTCGCCTGTGCAACCAAGCGGTGGACGGAGAACGGCCGCGAGCCTCCGAACAAGCCGGCTGGGCTCAGCGCCGACCCGACCAGCGCCACGGCCACGAGTGCGCCAACCGCGACGAGCGCGACGAGCGCGGCGAGCGCGGCGAGCGCGGCGAGCGCCAGTCTTCCCTTCCCCGAGCGCTGCGTGGGACGCATTCGCTGCAGCGGGAATCGAGGTACGAAGGTCGCCATAGGAAGACTCGGGGGCAAGCAGCGTCGGACGGCCCGCTCCGTGCGAGCCCGGATTCTTATCACCGCGATCGAGGGCGATCGGGGCGCCACCGCCTCGGCTACCAAAAAGCAACAACGTGGTTACAACGCGATCACGTGGACGGCGGGCTGCGTGACGAGGATGCCCATCGTGCCGTCGTCCGGGCGGCCGACGCGGCGCTTACGACGGCCGCTCATCACGGATAAGGAGGGGGCCTTGCGCCACCACAAGAAGCTCCTCGCAAGCGTGCCGGTAGCGCTCGTGGCCGGAGCGGCAGTGATCAGTCTGGGGAGCTCCAGTGCAGCGAGCCCCAACGCATTGCCGCAGCCAACGACGCCAATTAAGCACGTCGTCGTGATCTTCGACGAGAACATCTCGTTCGATCATTACTTCGGCACGTATCCGAACGCCACCAATCCGCCCGGCGAGCCGGCATTCCACGCGTTGCCGGGGACGCCTTCTGTCAATGGTCTGAGCGCCGGCCTGCTGACGAACAACCCGAACGAGGACAACCCGCAGCGACTGGACCGCAGCCAGGCCCTGACCTGCGATCAGAATCACGGCTACTCGGCCGAGCAGGAAGCCGCTGATGGCGGACTGATGGACATGTTCGTCCAGAAGACGACGGGCAGCGGTTGCACGCAGAGCACGACGCCGGATAAGAGTAGCTACGGACCGACCGGCATCGTCATGGACTACTACGACGGCAATACGGTCACGGCGGAGTGGAACCTGGCGCAGCACTTCGCGCTCAGCGACAACTTCTATGACACGCAGTTCGGCCCCTCGACGCCGGGAGCGATCAACCTGGTCAGCGGGCAGACCAACGGCGCCGTCGTGCATGGCGGCACGTCTTCGAACGTGGCCAACGGGACATTGTTCGGCGACGGCGAGCCCTACTACGATCAGTGCAGCAACAACACCACCGCGATCAACGCCGACGGCACGCCAGGCGGCGTGACGGTGTCGCTGACCGGCAAGAACATCGGCGACCTGATGAACAGCGCCGGAGTCACGTGGGGTTGGTTCCAGGGCGGGTTCACGCCCGGGGCGACCGTCCCGGCCGGGACGGGCGCCGACATGCTGCCCGACGCGGGCTCGAGCACGACCTATAGCGAGGGCCCGGTGGCGCGTCCGGCGTGCAACAACTCGGACGAGAACATCGGCGGAGCGAGCATTCAGGACTACGTCGAGCACCACGAGCCGTTCCAGTACTACGCCGACACCTCGAACCCCCAGCATGTCTCTCCAGCGTCGGTCTCCGACGTCGGCTACAGCGACCCGACGGGCACGCCCGCGGACCAGGCCGTCAACCACCAGTACGACATCTCCTGGTTCTCCGAGGCACTCAAGCACGGCAACCTGCCGCAGGTCTCGTTCCTCAAGCCGCCGGCGTACGAGAACGGACACGCCGGCAACTCCGACCCGCTTGACGAGCAGCGTTTCCTGGTCGACACGATTGACCAGATCGAGCAGTCGAAGTACTGGCCGAACACGGCGATCATCATCACCTACGACGACTCGGACGGCTGGTACGACCACGTACTCGGTCCGATCGTCAGGCCGTCCGAGGACACCGTCGACGAGCTCGACGGCCCTGGCAAGTGCGGCAGCTCGGCGACGCCGCCGGCGCAGAACGATCGCTGCGGCGTCGGTCCGCGGCTGCCACTGCTCGTGATCTCGCCATGGGCGCGTGAGAACTACGTCGACAACACGTTCACCGAACAGGCATCGATCACCAAGTTCATCGAGGACAACTGGAACCTCGGGACCATCGGCAACGGGTCGGCGGATGCGACCGCAGGGAGCATCGACGGGATGTTCGACTTCAGGTCGCACGCCCGGCGGGCGCCCGCGATCATCATGAACGACTCGACGGGCGAGATCATGCGCACGATCTGGGCGCCGGGAGGGGGGGGCTGGGGCCCCGGCGGTAGCAGCGGTCCCACTGGGCCGCACGGAGGCGCAGGACCGTTCACGTGCGCGATCAGCGGTCAGTCGCCGCGGATCGGCGTGACCTGCAGCGCGGCGGCGCTCGGGTCGACGGCGTCCGAGGCCAAGGCGAAGCTGAGCAAGCAGACGATCGAGGTGCTCTTGCACCGCGACGGCAGGCTCGCGGCAAGCGCCAAGGGACGTCTCGGCAAGAGGATCAAGATCCGGGCACGGCTGCACGGCACATACACGCTTGCCGTCGATGCCGGAGGACAGGTCGACATCGTGCGCACCGTCAGGATCTCCTAGCCGGTCAGAGCCATCCGATCAAGGCGGGGGTGCCCAGGTGGGCACCCCCGCC
>PMOY01000193.1:197-8371 GCA_003165655.1 Solirubrobacterales bacterium | reverse complement strand
AGCGCGAAGCCGCCGCCGCCGCCCGCAGCATCGGCTGACGGCGCCGTGAGCCCGGCGATCGAGGCCCAGCTCGACTGGTTCCAGTTCCTCGAAGGCCGCTTGCAGGTGGCTGTGCAGACGGCGGTGGCCGCGGGCAGCGACCCGGACGACTCTCTGCGCGGCCTCTATATCTCAGACGAGCAGGCGCTTGCCCTCGCCGCGGGCGCCGGCCCTCCGCAGCCGGCGCGGCGGCTGGCTGAGGCGGCGGCCGGGCTCCGCCTCGACGCCCTTGACAGCTCGGTGCTCGCGCTGTGCGCGGCGCCCGAGTTGCATCCCCGATTCGGCCGGCTCTACGCCTACCTCCAGGACGACGTCACGCGCCGGCTCGCCAGCCCCCGGTTGGCCGCCGACCTACTGTCGGGGGAGGGCGTCGAGCGCAGCGACGTGCTCGCATGCTTCGGCCCCGCCGCGCGGCTCTCGCGGGGCGGCGCGATTCGGCTGCCTGCGGTGGACGCGACGATGACGCTCGCCGACCGCCCGGTCAAGGTGGCCGACCGGCTGGCGGCATTCCTGCTTGGGGCCGGCGACCTGGCGGACGCGGCGGCCGGGGCCAGGCTGCGCCAGCTCGGGTCGCAGCCGGCGACCGGCCGGGAGGAGTCGGTTCAGCGGATCGCGCTGCTGCTGGCGGCGCGGACGCGGCTACCCCTCGTCGTGTGCGGCCCTGATGCGGGCGCGATCGTCGCGGCGGCAGCCGGAGCTCCGCTCGTATTGCTCGGCGTGCGCGAGCTCGACCGGCCCGAGGCGATCGCCGACGCCAGGCTTGCCGCGACCCTCGCGCGCGGGCTGTTGTGCCTCGACGGGCTCGAGGACCTGGTCCCGGCGGAGCGCGCCCGCCTGCTGCGGACGATCGACGAGAGCCCGGAGCGGATCGTGCTGATCGCGGGGGCGCGATCGGAGGCCGTCGCGCTGAGCGACCGAGCGGCCCTGCTCGTCGACGTGCCGTACCCGACCTTCGGCGAGCGCAGCCAGGCGTGGATCGAGTTCACCGGCGCCGGCGACGCGCGCGAGGTGGCGGCAAAGTTCCGCCTTTCGATCGAGCAGATCCGCGCCGCCGCCGAGGTCAGCCTGATCTCGGCGCGGTCGCGAGACGTGCCGAGCCCGTCGTCGGCCGATCTCGATATGGGCGCTCGCCAGGCGTCCACCTCGCGGCTGGGCGAGCTCGCCTCGCACCTCGAATCCGCCTACGCCTGGAACGATCTGGTGTTGCCCGAGCGTCAGCTCGACCTGCTGCGCTCGATCTCGGCGTACCTGCGTCACCGCGACCGGGTGCTCTCGGAGTGGGGCTACGAGGCGACGGTGTCGCGCACTCAGGGGCTGAAGGTCCTGTTCGCCGGCGAATCCGGCACCGGCAAGACGATGGCGGCCCAGGTCCTGGGGGCCGAGCTCGGGCTCGATCTCTTCCGGGTCGATCTCGCGACGATCGTCTCCAAGTACATCGGCGAGACCGAGAAGAACCTCGAGCGGATCTTCACCGCCGCCGAGGGGTCCAACGCGATCCTGTTCTTCGACGAAGCCGACGCCCTGTTCGGCAAGCGATCCGAAGTCTCGGACTCGCACGACCGCTACGCGAACATCGAAGTCGCCTATCTGCTGCAGCGGATGGAGGCGTACCCCGGCGCCGTGATCCTCGCGACCAACTTCCGTCGCAATATCGACGACGCATTCGTGCGCCGGCTGGACTTCGTGATCGACTTCCCCTTCCCCGAGCCCGAGGACCGGCGGCGGATCTGGCGGCTCGTCCTGCCGCGTGAGGCGCCGGTCGCCGAGGACGTCGATCTCGGGTTCCTCGCCAACCAGTTCAAGCTCTCGGGCGGCGCGATCCGCAATTGCTCGCTCGCGGCGGCCTTCCGCGCCGCCGACGAGGGCTCAGAAATCGAGATGCGACACCTCGTGCGAGCGGTCGCGCAGGAATACAGCAAGCAGGGGCGGCTGACGCTGGAAGCCGACTTCGAGCGGTTTCATGGAATCGCCCGTGGGCGGGGCGAGGAGGCTGCGGTCGAGGGGCCCTCGAGCTAGGCGGAGATGGGCGTAGACCACTCTGAGCAGGAGGTTGCGCCAGCCTCTGATCGACGCGCCGCGCCGGGTAGATCGTCGCTTGAAGCACCAGGCGCGGCTCCTGCATATGCGGAGGACGGCGAACGGCTGACGCCGCGGGCTGCGCTCGCCATCCAGCACGCCGCGGGTAACCGGGCGGTGGCACGACTCGTCCGTTCGCGCCAGCCTAATCCGGGCCGCAGGAACCACGGCCGGATCCTCGCCCGCGCCCCCAAGCCACCTGCCAACCTGCGGCGTGACACGAGCAAGGTGGCGATCAAGCCGATCGGTACCGCCGCGGCGCCGATCGAGTACGCGGCGATCTCCGACGAGACGACACATTGGGCTGATCGTCGCTTCACATACTCCTCGGACCCGGTGAACCTTGGGCTCACGTGGCGTTGGTTCGACGGATCCGATAACGAGGTGGGCCACAGCAACCAATGGACCGCCGACCTGGCGTTCAGTCCCGACATCATCCGCGACCGGATTCGGAGCGTCGGCAGATCAGCGATCGGGACCTGGACGATCCGCCTCGAGAAGGACGAGTTCTACGACGACGCGACGATCGACGTCAGGGAGGAGCGCCCCCTCGCCGCGATGGAGGGAGAGACGACCCAGTCCTGGTTTAATTTGCGCGATCTCCCCGGTGGCGCCATCCTCGGGACGCTGTCGGGTGCCTCGGTCCCGATCACTGTCGACGGCAAGGCCAAGGCCGGCGGCGACGTCTACTACCACGTGACCCTGAAGGCCGCCACCGGCGAGCAGTCGGGCACCAAGGCACAATTCCCGGCCGGGACGAAGGCATGGATAGCCGGTCAGGCGCTCACGCCGGTCATGAGCTGGGACATGTTCCGCGCACAGCTCGCGGCCTGGGAGACCGCTAACTCATCGCTGTCGCTCGACCAGCGCATCACGCGCCTGCGGCAGATGAGCCATAAGGCGGACCTCCCGTTCGACGACGTCATCGGGACATCGTCCGGGCCGTCAGGGACGTATCTCGACCAGCGTCCGTACAAGCCCGAGGACTGGGACATCCTTGTCGACTCGCAGATGGTCCGGATGCCGGACGGGAAGGTGATCGAGGTCCAGCATCTGCTTGTCGGGCTCGACGTGCTGCCGAAGGCAAAGGAGGACCTCTCCTTCCACCATTGGGGGTTCAAAGTGCACGTCGGCCAGAACTACTCGGCGGCGACGTGGGCCGGCGACGTCGGCGCCGGTGCCGCGGACGCGGCGATCAGGTTCGATAAGGAGTGGGAAGCGCACAACCCGAGCGCAACCCGCGCCGACCGGACCAAGCGCTACTACACGACCCGGCTCCCGCTCGCCGAGCTGACGGCCGACATCGACGCCTGGGGCATCGACGACGCACGCAAGTCGCCCGGCGCCCCGGCGACGATCGAAGGCCTGCTCCTCGACTACTACGGCGGCACGACGCTCGTCCGGGACGCCGGCACGAAAGGTCCTTCTGCACCGACCCACACGCCCAAGCGCAAGGCTGGAATCGAGCGCTTCCTGCGTCACTACTTCCTTGTCTATGGTGCCCGTTCCGGCGGTGTCCCGTTCAAGCAGCAGACCTCGGCGCGCGATCTCATGCGGGACCAGATCGTCCTCTTCGGCAAGGCGTGGCTCGAGTTCCGCCCCGGGTGGGTCAGCGGTGCGACCACCGCGGACATGGAGACGTTCGCGGGCGATATGACCGACATGCTCCTCGACGAGATCGAGAAGCTCGCCGGGCAGGTCGGGGCAGCCCCCTGATCGTGAGCCGATCCCGATCCTCGCTCGATCGCGGTGGGGCTCACGACCGTTGAACTCGACCGCATCGGTATAAGATCGCCGGTGAGCGTATGGGTCTTCCGTCGCAGCGGGAATGGGTGAAGCTGGCAGGGGGCGGTTTCGTCGCCGCTCTCCTCGGCTTGCTCGTGCTCTGGGCGGTCCTGGCGGCTCCGGCTCGCGCCGACGTCACGATCAACGTCAACACCACCACCGACGACACGACGCCGGGCGACGGCCTGTGCTCGCTGCGCAAGGCGATCACCTACGCTGATGGGGGGACGACCGAGATCGACTGCGCCCAGGGCATGGCTTCCGGGACGACGACGATCAACGTCCCCGCGGGTCACTACGTGCTCACGGGCGGCACGCTCCCCATCACCGGGAACGCGATCATCAGGGGAGCCGGCGCCTCCGCCACCAGCATCGACGCGAATGGCAGCTCACAGGTGATCGAGGTCTTCGCGAACTCCGGTACGGTCACCGCGAGCATCAGCGGCGTCACGGTGACCGGAGGGCTGACACCACTTGTCGGGTTCATGGTTCGCATCAACGGCGGAGAAGGCGGTGGGATCGAGAACCTCGCCACCCTTACCCTCAACGGGGTGACGGTCACCGCCAACGCCACCGACGACGGCAGGACGAGCCCCCTCTGTTTCGCCGGCGGTTGCAGCGGCGGAAGCGGCGGTCAAGGCGGAGGGATCTGGAACGCCGGGACGCTGACGATCGATAACTCGACGATCTCTGACAACACGACCGGCTCGGGCGCCAGCGGCACCGCCGGCGCCAACAACGGCGGCGGCGCGGGCGGCGCGGGCGGAAGCGGCGGTCCGGGGGGCGCGGGCGGCGGGATCTACAACACGGGCACGCTGACGGTCACCGACTCGACGATCAGCGCGAACGCCACCGGCATGGGCGGCGACGGTGGCGGCGGCGGCGGCGGTACCGGAGCCGCGGGGGGGAGCGGCGGCAGCTCCGGCGCCGGCGGACCCGGCGGCGGGATCGAGAACGTCGGCACATTGACCGTCGCGGACTCGACGATCGCCGGCAACTCGACCGGAAGCGGCGGTAGCGGCGGCGCCGGCGGCCCCGGCGCGTCGGGTGGAGAGGGCATGGATGGGAGCAACGGCGGCTCCGGCGCAGGCATCGACAGCAACACCGGAGCCACGGTGAACAACGCCACGATCACCGACAACACCACCGCGGGCGGCGGCGCGGGCGGCGTGGGTGGGGGTGGAACACCCGGCGGCGGGAACGGCGCCAACGGCAACGGCGGCAGTGGCGGCGGGTTCAACCAATCGGGCATGGGAGCGACGCTGACCCAGGTCACGATCGACGCCAACACGGCCGCCGGCACAGGGATCGGCGGCGGCCTCAACGCCGGCGGCGGCACGATCAGCCTCGCCAACTCGATCGTCGCCTCGAACCTCGGCTCGGCCGACGCGAACTGCGCCGGGGCGATGATCAGCGACGCCGGCCACAACCTCGTGCTCGGCGACAGCTCGATGTGCCCCGGGATCACCGGGGATCCGAAGCTTGGCGCCCTCACCGACAACGGCGGCCCGACGGACACGATGGCATTGCAGACGGGCAGCCCCGCCGTCGGCCTCGTGCCGACGAACGACTGCCCGCTGACCACCGATCAGCGCGGAGTCTCTCGCCCGCAGGGTGGCGCCTGCGACGCCGGCGCCTACGAGCTCGCCCCGCCATCGGTGGGCGGCGTCACCGGGGCCGGAAAGACGACCTCCACGGCGACCGTGACCGCGTCCATCAACCCCAACCTGAAGGACACGAAGGTCACCGTCGACTACGGCCCCACGATCGGCTACGGATCCGCTACCCCCACGCAGGATCTCGGCGCAGGCAACAGCCCGGCGCCGTTCACCGCGACGCTCACCGGCGTGACGCCGAACACCACCTACCACGCGCGGGTCGTCGCGACCAACGGCGATGGCACCACGACGAGCGGCGATATCACCTTCACGACCCCACCGGCGGTATCGGCGTCGGTCGTGTCGGCGTCGGCGACCGGCGACCGGCTCTCGCTGACGATCGCCTGCAATCACGGCTCCCCGAGCGAGAAGTGCAGCGGTCCCGTGACTCTGACGTCCCACGTGAGCACCCATGCCGGCAAGACGATCGCGGTGGCCGCGAGCGCGAAGGCGAAGCCCGAGAAGAAGAAGAAGCCGAAGCCGAAGCCGAAGGCGAAGAAGGTCAAGGTCGCGATCGGGTCCTACTCGGTGACGACGGGCAAGCGCGTCACGATCAGGCTCACGCTGAGCTCCACGGGACAGAAGCTCCTCGACCAGTTTTACCGCCTCCCGAGCACCGTCACGATTGGCGGTACGACGTCGATCTCGAAGAGGGTTACCTTCAGCTATAAGCGGATCAGCTCCCCGATCTCCTTCACCTGGGCGTTCAGCGCCGGCTCCAGCGTCGCGCAGGAGCTGACAATCTCGGGACTCCCGTCCAAGCCCAAGGTCACGGTGATCTGCCACGGTGGCGGTTGCCCGTTCGGCACGCGCACGTTCTCTGCGCACGGCAGGCAGCTCGCGCTCGCGCCCCGGCTGAACTCCAGCCACCTGACGCCGGGCGCGACACTCGAGCTCGAGATCACCGCGGCCAACGACGTCGGCAAGGTCGCGATCTTCACGATTCGCAGCGCGCGCCAGCCATCGCTGATCGAGCGCTGCCTGCTTCCAGGCGCTCGCCACCCGACAGTCTGCGCGTGAGCTGCTCGGGAGCGGCCTAACCGGGATCGCGTGGATGACTGGCGTGCACGAGCCGGCCGGGCTGACCGACTACTCACCGCACGAAGCGGAGGGCGCGGAGCGGCTCGCACGGTCCGGACTCGGTTCGCCGACCCAGCTTGCGGGGACGGTCGGTAACCGCGCATTCGCGCGCCTGGTGCACGAAGGCCGCGTCGTCGCTCACGGCCGGGCGCTCGCGCGTCAGGAATCGCGACTCGCGGAGAAGGCGCAGAACGGGGCGCTCACCGTCAGCTCGTGGGCTGCAGTGCAAGATGACTGGGGAGTGCTCGACGACTCGCGCGCACTCGTCGAGAACGCCGCCAACGGCGCCACCGTCACGCTGCTCGGAAAGCCGGCGCTTGACATCGTCGTTTCGGAATCCACCCTCGCCGAGATTCGTCGGACCGTACGCCACCGGATGATGGAGATACTCCATGAGTGGCGCCAGAGTCTCGACGCGGAGCTCTCGAGTACCCACTGGGCAGGAAGCCGGCTCGACGTCCAGTTCAAGATTCGCCAGCGCCTGGGACCGCTCTACGAAGCGATCCTCAGGGGCAAGCCCGCGGACGAGCGCTTCGAGTACCCGCAGACGGCGCCGCACGGTGCCGCGATCGTCGACACCGCGCTCTCGATGGCCGAGCTGATGGGGGAGGGCGGAGCCGAGGACGCGCTGGCAAACCTGGCTCAGGACTTCGACGCGCCGCAGCGCGCCGCCGACGCGGCCACGGGGCTCCCGGCGAAGGAGGAATGGTGCGGAGCGTTCGCATACATGGAGCTGGCCCGGGAGGGCCTGAAGCTTCCGACGAGCGTGATCGGGAACCCGCTGCTCGGCACCCACCCGCCCGCGGCGGGGAACCTCGATGGCTTCTTCCTCTACATGCCCGCGCTCGAGGTCAAGGTAGGCGAAGCCTGGATTCCGCTCGAGCAGCACCACGCCGATCGAGGCTCGAAGCGTCGCTACCAGGTGCTCCCCGGCGGCGGACCCGAGTGGGACACCGACACGAAGGCATATCAGGGCGGCAAGACACCTCGTCTGGGGATGATCAGCGATCTCTCGAAGCTCGACGCGCGCCCCGGCGACATCGTGCTGATCGACAACGCAAAGGGCACCTACGCCGACCACATCACCCTATGCCGGTCCTACGACGCATCGACCCATACGCTGTGGACGATCGGCGGGAACGAGGGAGCCGCGCATCCGGTCCGCGGAAGCCTGGCGTGGAATCTCGACACGAACCCGGCGCCCTCCCGAATTCCGGAGGGCGCGCTCAAGGACCAGTCACGCGTGTACGCGGTCGCGGGCTTCTCGGTCGTCGATTATGAGGTTCACACGTATCGCAACGCGAAGGCCTGATTGGTATAGATTGGTGGCTTCGACGAGCTAGCGGGGCGGTGCGATGTGAGTCGGGTTCCGGAGTACGGTGCGGGCGGGCGTTCTAGCAGTGGTGTGGCCGGCGTGTTGGGCTGGGTGGTCGCGATCGGACTGGGTGCGGGCATGCTCGCGCCGTCGGCGGCGTCGGCCGCGAACAGCGTCTACGCAACGAACTTCGGCGAAGGGTCGGTGTCGACGTTCTCGAT
>PMOY01000193.1:0-131 GCA_003165655.1 Solirubrobacterales bacterium | reverse complement strand
CAGCAGGGCACCGGCGTGATCAGCGGATCCAGCTCGAGCTCGTCACCGCATGGGTTGGCGGTCTCGCCCAACGGGCAGAACCTCTACGTCACCAACTTCGGCGTGGGGTCGGTGTCGACGTTCTCGATCGG
>PMOY01000356.1 GCA_003165655.1 Solirubrobacterales bacterium | reverse complement strand
ATCGGGCTGGTCAGCGCGGTCAATCTGTTCTCGCTCGTCGAGCTCGTCCACTATCTCTTACGCGGCGGCAAGACCGGCGGACACGCGCTGATCCTCGCGGGCGTCGTACTGTGGGGGACGAACGTCCTCCTGTTCGGACTCTGGTACTGGGAGCTCGATCGCGGCGGCCCGATGCAGAGGATGCTGGTCCCGGACGCGCCGCCCGACTTCCTCTTCCCACAGATGACCGAAAAGGGAATCGCGCCCGAAGGCTGGATCCCCGGGCTGATCGACTACCTCTACGTCTCGTTCACCAACGCCACGGCTTTCAGCCCCACCGACACGATGCCCTTGACCGCGACGGCGAAGATCCTCATGGCGGTCCAAGCGCTCGCCGCGCTGACCACCATCGGGCTTGTAGTCGCACGGGCAGTGAACATCCTCAGCTGATCGGGGCCGCTCCGCGGCCTTGTGCCGCGCCCACGCGCGCTTCAGCGATCAGCGTGCGCGGGAGGCGTGTGACCCAGTGGCAACGAAGAGCGCTTGCGCGGCACACGCGGGCCGCGGAGCGCGCGTTGGCGGCGAACCTGACAGGACATCCCCAGTTGCGCAAAGATACCCCGGCTTCCGGTCCATCGAGAGGCTTCTCATGCACCAAGGGCGGGCCTCGACGGGCAGCGAACCTGGTCGAGATACGCGACTGTGAGTAGCGTTACTCGACCCAGTCCAGCCCACGGCCCCCGTCGGCCGCCCCGTCCCCCCCATCGCCCCGCGAACTCGTGAGGCCGCTCCGTCCGCTTCGGTGCCTCATGACAGCGCGGATCGTGGCCACGCACCGCACCCCGTCCGCGTCAGGGCGCTACCGTCCGGCCGTGGGCTCCACGAGTGAGCAGATCGAGGCGGAGGTCCACCGCGTCGGAGCCGAGCTCGCCGATGCGTTCCCGTCGCCGGCGCGGCACCCGATGAAGGCGCTCGATGCGCGCGCGATGGAGCTCGCCGCCGCCGACCTCGAGATCCGTGCGGCGCTCTTTCGCTTCGTCGACGTGGTGCCGGCGTGCCGCTCGATGGACGACCTCGCGCGCCATCTGGCGGGCTTTCTCGACGAGCTGCCCGACGGCCCGCCGCCGGTGCTCGCCGCGATCAAGGTGGCCGACACGCGCGCCGGTCGCGCCGCCCTCGGCGCGGCCGCCGCGGCCGGGGTCAAGCACATGGCGCACCGCTTCATCGTCGGCGAGACACCCGGCACCGCGGTCCCCGTGCTGCGCCGGCTGTGGGCCCGGGGGATCGCCAGCTCGGTCGATCTCCTCGGCGAGGCGACCGTGACCGAGCCGGAGGCGGACGCGTACGCGGCGCGGTGCGCCGACGCGCTGCGGTCGCTGTCGGCGGCTACCGCGCGCTGGCCCGAGCGCCCGACGCTCGAGCGCGACGGCAGCGGCGGGCTTGCGCGCGCGAACGTCTCCGTCAAGGTCTCCGCGCTCACGCCCCTGCTGCGGCCCGATGCCCCCGAGCTCGGTGAGCGCGACGCCGCTCGCAGGCTCGCGCCGCTGCTCCGCGAGGCGAAGGCGCTCGGCGCGCATGTCCACATCGACACGGAGTCGCTCGACTCGCGCGAGGCCGTGCTCGGGCTCGTGCTCGCGCTCTTGACACAGGAGGAGTTTCGCGACGGCCCGTCGACCGGGATCGTCCTCCAGGCCTACATGCGCGACTCCCCTGAGCAGCTCGATCAGATCCTCGAGTGGGCGAGCGCGCACGAGCGCACGCCGCCGCCTGTGATCCGCCTCGTCAAGGGTGCCTACTGGGATCACGAGGTCGCCGAGGCGGGCCAGCACGGCTGGCCGGTGCCCGTGTTCGAGGTGAAGGCCGAATGCGACCGCAACTTCGAGGCGCTGACGAGGCGGCTGCTGGCCGCGAGGCCGACCGTCCGGGTGGCCATCGCATCACACAATCTCCGCTCCGTCGCCCACGCCATCGCCGTCAATCGCAGCAGCGGCGCCGATGATGGCGACCTCGAGCTCCAGGTGCTGCGCGGACTCGGCGACGACCTCCAGGACGCGCTCGCGGCGCGTGGCTTTCGCGTCCGCACGTACTGCCCCGTCGGCGACCTCGTCGCCGGCATGGCGTATCTGGTCCGGCGCCTGCTCGAGAACACGAGCAACGAGTCATTCCTGCACGCGCAGGCGAGCGGCGTTCCGCTCGACGAGCTGCTCGCCCCACCCTAGTCCGATCCTCACGCGAGGACCAGCGTGGCGGCGATCGCGTGCGTGGACGCGGCCCGAGCCCGCCGCAGGCCGAGCAGGTGCTCTCGCGCGACATCGGGCTATGTTTGCCGCTACCACGTCCACGTCCACGTTCACCAACGAGCCGGTGCTGGAGCTGCGCCGCGCGGCAGTGCGCGCGCGCCTGGCGGACGCGCTCGCGACCGTCGACGCCGTGCTTCCGATTCGCGTGCCGGCGTGGATCGGTGTTGACACCCGCGAGGGCGATGAGCTCCTCTCGACCGACCCGGGAGAACCCGAGCGTGTCGTCGCCAGGGCCGCCTGTGCCGGCGCAGAGGAGGTCGCCGCCGCGGTACACAGCGCTGAACGCGGTGCCGAAGCCTGGAGCGCGGTCCCGGCGAGCGAGCGCGCGGCGGTGTTGATCGGGGCCGCCGCGTGGATGCGCGAACGCCGGCTCGAGCTCGCGGCGCTCGAGGTTCGCGAGTGCGCCAAGCCGTGGCCCGAGGCCGACGCCGACGTGTGTGAGGCGATCGATTTCCTCGAGTACTACGCCAGGGGTGCGGTCGCGCTCGAGGCGGGACGCACGCTCGCACAGGCGCCAGGAGAGCGTAACGAGCTCTCCTACGCGCCGCGCGGTGTCGCCGCCGTGATCTCGCCGTGGAACTTCCCGATCGCGATTCCGTGTGGGATGAGCGCCGCGGCGCTCGCCACCGGGAACGCCGTCGTGCTCAAGCCCGCCGAGCAGTCGCCGGCGTGCGCGCTCAGGATCGTGCAGGCGCTGCGGGCCGCCGGCGCTCCGCCGAGCGCGATCGCGCTGCTCCCCGGGAACGGGGAGGCGGGGGCGGCGCTGGTCAGGCATCCGAAGGTCCACACGATTGCCTTCACGGGCTCGCTGCCCGTTGGGCTCGAGATCATTCGCGCCGCCGCCGACACGCCCACAGGGCAACGCCACCTCAAGCGCGTCGTGGCCGAGCTCGGAGGCAAGAACTGCATCATCGTCGACGCCGACGCCGACCTCGACGAGGCAGTCCCGGCGATCGTCTCCTCGGCCTTCCTCTACGCGGGCCAGAAGTGCTCGGCTGCATCACGCGTGCTCGTCCACGAGGCGATCGCCGATGCGCTCCTACGCCGGGTCGCGGGCGCCGCGCGCACGCTCGTCGTCGGGCAGGCGGAGGACCTCGCCACGGATGTTCCACCCGTGATCGAGCGAGCGGCGCAGGCGCGCGTGAACCGCTACGCCGAGCTGGCGGCACGCGACGGCGTCATCGTCGCCGGTCACGGGCAGGTGCCCGACCGCGGCTGGTTCTGCCCGCCCACCGTTGCCGCCGAGCTCCCCGCCGGCTCTGCGGTGCTCGAGGAGGAGATCTTCGGGCCGCTGCTCGCGATCGAGCGGGTGCGCGACGTCGAGGACGCATGCGAGATCGTCGGCGCGCAGCCCTTCGGCCTCACGGGAGGGCTGTTCGCACGTAATCCGGCCACCGTCAAGTACGTCCGGGCCCGGAGCCCCGTCGGTAACCTCTATGTCAACCGAGGGATCACGGGCGCAATGGTGGGGCGCCAGCCGTTCGGAGGCAACCGGCTGTCAGGCAACGGCACCAAGGCCGGAGGGCCCGATTACCTGCTCCAGTTCGTCGAGCCGCGCGTCGTAACCGAGAACACGATGCGCCACGGCCTCGTCGTCTGAGGGACCCTCGACCGGTGCGACCGCGCGTTCGCGCCTATGCCGAGCGGGAGCCGGAGGGCACCGCTGCCAGCAGCAGCTCGTGGACCCGGGCCTCGCCGGAAAGCTCGGGATGGAACGAGACAGCGATGACGTTACCGGCCCTGACCGCGACCGGGTGCCCGTCCAAGCGCGCGAGCACTTCGACGCCTTCCCCGTGCTCCTGTACCCACGGCGCGCGAATGAAGATGGCCCGGATTGGGCCGCCGGCCACTCCGGCAAGCTCGACCTCGGCCTCGAACGAGCGGACCTGACGACCGAACGCGTTCCGGCTCGTGCGAATGTCGAGGATCCCCAGATGGTCGTTATCGAGCATGATCATTCCCGCGCAGGTGCCGAGTACAGGCACGCCGGACGCTGCGAGCGCCCGCACGGGCTCGGCGAGCCCCTCGCGCTCGATCCCGAGCGTCATCACCGTGGATTCGCCACCGGGGATGACCAGCGCGTCGAGACCGTCGAGTTGCGGCGGACTGCGCACCTCCCGCGCCAGCGCGCCGAGGCGACCGACCAGCTTGGCGTGGGCCTCGAAGTCGCCCTGCAGGGCGAGGATGCCCACAGTCGCCGCCAAGCGAGCTACCAGCCGCGCGGCGAGAGCAGTTGCTCGACCTCGAGCTTCGCGGTCTCGAGGCTCTCCATCGCCTTGCCCAGTCCGGCCGACGCCGCCGCGATCCGCGCGGGATCGCGGAAATTTGTCGTCGCATCGACGATCGCCCGCGCCCGCGCCGGCGGGTCCTCGGACTTGAAGATGCCCGAGCCGACGAACACGCCCTCGGCTCCGAGCTGCATCACGAGCGCGGCGTCGGCGGGAGTGGCGATGCCGCCGGCGCAGAATAGAACCACGGGCAGCCGTCCCGCGACGGCGACGTCACGGACCAGATGCAGGGGCGCTCCGAGCTCCTTGGCCGCCGTCGCGAGCTCGGCGTTGTCGAGGCCCCGCAACCTGCGGATCTCTCCCCCGATTGCGCGCAGGTGCCGAACCGCCTGGACGACGTCCCCGGTCCCGGCCTCGCCCTTCGA
>PMOY01000367.1 GCA_003165655.1 Solirubrobacterales bacterium | reverse complement strand
TCGCCGTTGTAGACCATCAGGTAACGGCCGTCGGACGACCGCATCGGCTGGTGCCCGGCCGCCGACGGGTCGATGACCGCCAGCCGCCCGGCGCCGAGCGGCTCGCCGCCGCGGGGGTCTCCCGCACGGCCGACATTCGCTCGCTCGACGACCTGCGGCAGATCCCCTTCGCCACCAAGGCCGACCTCCGCACTCATTACCCCTTCGGCCTTCTCACCGTGCCGCGAGAGCAGCTCGTTCGCGTGCACGCCTCCAGCGGCACGCATGGCAAGCCGACCGTCGTCGGCTACACGCGCGCCGACCTCGAGCAATGGACCGAGCTGATGGCGCGCTGCATGACGATGGCCGGCGTCCGGCCCGGGATGGTGATTCACAACGCCAACGGCTACGGACTGTTCACCGGCGGCCTCGGCTTTCATCAGGGCGGGGAGCGGATCGGCGCAACCGTCGTCCCCGTCTCGGGCGGGTTCACCACCCGGCAGGCGATCCTGCTCGCGGACCTGCGCGCCGACGTGCTGGTGGCGACGCCGTCGTACGCGCTCGCGATCGCTCAGGCGCTTCACGACGGGGGCGAGGAAGCGAGCACGCCAACCCTCGAGCTCGGCCTGTTCGGGGGGGAACCGTGGAGCGAGGGAATGCGGGTGGAGATCGAGCGAGCGCTCGGACTTCAGGCGGTCAGCTTTTACGGCCTGTCGGAGATGTGCGGCCCCGGAGTGGCAGCGGAGTGCCTGGTTGCGCGCGCCGGGCTGCACGTGCAGGAGGACCATTTCCTCGTCGAGGTGGTCGACCCGAGCGACGGGCGGCGCCTGGCAGCCGGTGCCGAGGGTGAGCTCGTGTTCACCACCCTGACCAAGGAGGCGCTGCCGCTGATCCGCTACCGGACCGGCGACATCGGCCGCGTCAGCGAAGAACCGTGCGAGTGTGGTCGCACGATGGTCCGTCTGACCGGGCTGCGCGGACGGCACGACGACATGCTGATCGTGCGCGGCGTCAACCTCCATCCGACGCACATCGAACAGCTCTTGCTCAGCGTCGAGGGCGTTGCGCCGCACTACCGCCTGATCGTCGAGCGACCCGGTCCGCTGGACGAGCTGACGTTGGAGTGCGAGCCGGCGGGCGCCGGCGGCGACCGCGAGCTGCTGAGCGAGCAACTCGGGAGCCTCCTGCGGGAGCACACGGGCCTGAGGATCGCCGTCTTGGTCCGCGAGCCCGGGAGCATCCCGCGCAGCGAAGGTAAGGCCGTGCGGGTGCTCGACAGGAGGGCTAGCGCGAGCTGAGGGAGGGAGCGCGACGGGCGGCGGCGTACGCCACGAATGCGTCCAGCGCGTCGGGTTGCGCCAGGGCATCGCGGCTGGCGACGTCCTCGGGCCGCGCGCCGAGCAAGATCCGCTTGACCGGGAGCTCGAGCTTCTTCTGCGTCATTGTCCTGGGGACCGCCGGGACCGCCTCGACCGCGTCCGGGACGTGACGGGGGGAGAGCCCGTCGAGCAACGCCGCCTTGATCTTGGCCCGCAGCGCAGCGTCGAGCTCGGAGCCGTCGGCGAGGACCACGAACAGGATCAGTTCACCAGGCCCACCCGCGCTGTCCTCCAGGTGCACGACGAGGCTGTCGGTGATCTCGGGCACCTCCTCCACGACCGCGTAGAGCTCGCCCGTGCCCAGCCGCACGCCGCCGCGATTGAGCGTGGCGTCGGAGCGTCCGGTGATCACGCAGCTTCCGCGCTCGGCGAAGATGATCCAGTCTCCGTGGCGCCAGACGCCGGGAAAGTGCTCGAAGTAGGCCGCGTGGTAGCGGCGGTCGCCGGGGTCGTCCCAGAATCGGATCGGCATCGACGGCATCGGCGAGCGGATCACGAGCTCGCCGAGCTCGCCGACCACGGGACGTCCGTCGTGGTCGTAGGCGGCGACGTCGACCGCCAGGCACGGGCCTGATATCTCGCCTCGGTAGACGGGCTGGAGTGGGCCTCCCTGGACCATTCCCGTGCAGACGTCGGTGCCTCCGCTGCCGACGTTGAGGAGCACGTCGGAGCCGAGCTGCTCGTACACCCAGTCGAAGCCCTCGGGCGGCAGCGGCGAGCCGGCGGCGCCCAGCTGCCGGAGGCTCGACAGGTCAAGCTCCGCCGCCGGTCGCAGGCCCGCCTTACGGCATCCCATCAGGAACGTCGGGCTCACGCCCATCATCGTCGACCGCGTCTGCGCGGCCAGCCGCCACTGATAGCTGATATCGGGGTACAGCGGGTTGCCGTCGATCATCACGATCGACGCCCGCAGCAGCAGCGCCGAGATCAAGGCGTTCCACATCATCCAGGCCGTGGTGCTGAACCACATCAGCCGATCCCCGGGCCGCAGGTCCCAGCTCAGGCCGTGGTTCTTGAAGTGCTCGATGAGGATCCCGCCGTGGCCATGAACGATCGCCTTCGGGAGTCCCGTCGTCCCCGAGGAGAAGAGGACGAACAGGGGATGATCGAAGGTCAGCGCCGCGAACGTGAGTGGGCCGGGCTCGGCGAGGAGATCGTCCCATTCCGTGGCGTCGGGGATCGCGTCATCCCCTCCCCCCGCGTAGCGCACGTGGACCACGTGCTCGAGCGTCGGCAGCGCGGCGCGGATCCTCGCCACGTCGGGGCGCCGGTCGATCGAGCGCTCGCCGTAGCGGTAGCCGGCGACGGTCAGCAGCACTTTAGGCTCGACGATGCCAAAGCGCGCGATCACGCTGCGCGGGCCGAACTCCGGCGCGCACGTCGCCCAGACGGCTCCGAGGCTCGCCGTCGCAAGGAATGCGATCAGGGTCTCAGGGATGTTCGGCAGGTACGCCACGACGCGGTCGCCGGGACCGACGCCGAGGCGCTCGAGGCCCGCTCGTGTCCGCGCCACCTGCTCACGCAGATCGCCGAAGCTGAGCTCGATCGGTGCGCGGGACTGCGAGTGGGCGAGCACGGCCGTCCGAGCGCTGTCCTCGTCGCTGCCGAGGGCATGCTCGGCGTAGTTCAGGCGTGCTCCCGAGAACCATCGGGCGCCGGGCATCTCGCGCGAGCTGAGGACCTGCTCGTAGGGCGCATGCGCACGCAGCTCGAAGAATTCCCATAATGATCCCCAGAACCCTTCCAGGTCTGACACCGACCAGCGCCAGAGCTCGTCGTAGCCAGAGAGAAGCAGTCCGCGGTTCGCGCGCAGCCATGCCAGGTAGCGGCCCACCTGCGACGCGGTCAGGACGTCCGCGGGCGGTGTCCACAGCACATTCACGTCTTCGAGCGTCGCACAACCTCCGTCTGCGCCGGTCGCCGGATGGTGAGCCTTGCACACACGTCAAGACGGTGGCAAGCGACGGTTCCCTGCGCACGCCTCCTGACAAGAGGATCTGCGCGCAAAGGAGAGGGTGGCTAGGGTGATGCTGGTGAGCGCGTGGGATGACCGCCTCGCGATCCGCGAGCTGACGGAGAATTGGGCACTGTGGCGCGACGCCCGCGAATGGGTGCTCTTCAGGACCGTCTGGCACCTGCCGGGTCGGATGATGGCCACCTGGTTTCAGGGCACCGCGGACGAGTTCATCGAGGTAAGTCGGGCGGGCTTCGATCGCGGGGTCCGGATCCTCCACTTCCTCGGCGGCAGCACCGTCGATCTGGCGGGCGATCGCGCGGTCTCCCAGACGAAGATGACGATCTCTCAACGCGCGCTCGTCGATGACGTCGAGGTCGACGTCGTCTGCACCGGACGGTTCTACGACTTCTGCGAGCGTCGCGACGGCCGCTGGGGACTCGTGCACCGCCAGCCGATCTACGAGCAGGACCGCATCGATCCGGTTAACCCCGCGGCGCGCCTCGAGCTCGACCCCGAGCTCCTCGGGCGCTTTCCGGTCGGCTACCGGCACCTCGCGTATCTGCAGACGCGGCTCGGCTACACCGTCAAGGCCGATATGCCCGGCCTCGCCGGCCCCGAGCTGGAGGCACTGTATGCCCGTGGCGCCCGCTGGCTCGCCGGCGCCTCGGCGCAGGAGCTCTCACTCTAGGGTCGGGCAGGCGAACCGACGAGCTCTCACTCGAGCGTCGGGCTGGCGAACGTCTCGCGCGCGAGCTCGAGGAATTCTGCGGCGGCGGGTGCGTGGCGGCGCCCCTGGCGCCACGCCAACGTAATGTCGCGCGTGAGGCCCGGGCTGATCAGCGTCACCACGGCAATCTCGTCGCCGGGACCCTCGGCGTCGGAGCGGGGGAGAATCGCCACGCCGAGCCCACGCGCCACAAGCCGCCGGATGCGCTGGCTCTCGTTGGACTCGAGCGTGACGCGCGGCTCGTAGCCCGCGGCGCGTCCGGCGGACACCAACACCTCTCGCAATCTCGATCCGTCGCGGTAGCTGATGAACTCCTCGTCGGACAGCTCGGCCATTCGCACTCGACGGCGTCGCGCCAGCCGGTGGTTGGTGGGGAGCACCGCGACGAGCTCCTCGCACACGAGCTGCTGGAGTCCCAATCCGTGGCTCTCGATCCGCTCGGTCACCGAGAGAAACGCGAGGTCGAGCTCGTCGNNCCCGGAGCATCTCCGCAAGCTCCTCGCTCGACTGCTCACGGACGGTCAGCTCGACCCCGGGATGGCGCTCGTGGAAGATCGCGAGGGCAAGGGAGACGTCCACCGGACCCATCGTGTGCATCGCGCCCACGGTCACATGTCCGGTCTGGACGCCACGCAGCCCTTGCAGCTCGGTCTGCGCCGCGTCGACCTCGGCGAGAATACGCCGCGCACGAGCGACGAGTAACTCCCCGGCCTCGGTCAAAGCGACACGGCGCGTCGTGCGTTGCACGAGCGCGAGGCCGATCTCGTCCTCGAGGCGACGGATCTGCTGCGACAGGGCCGGCTGCGCGATGTGCTCGCGCGCCGCCGCTCGCGTGAAATGTCGTTCCTCGGCGAGCGCCAGGAGGTAGCGCAGCTGGCGAAGTTCCATAGGCACAGCTTATATATCTGTGGGAATACACGTCTTGGACATCTAAAGCGATCCGGTCCATGATTCTCGGGCAATACCTCTCCTCCCTCGAGCGCGCTCCGCCCGGCCTCATAACTGCCGGTGTCGGGGCGCGACTCGTTTCCGGGTACGCTCACGGCGTGGCGCGGGACGTTCGGGCCTTTCTCGCCGAGCTGGCCGAAGGGGCTGAGGCGAGCGCTCGTGCGCCGCGCACCTACAGATACGGCAGCGGGCCGGAGCGCGACGCCGACTTGTTGATGCCCGCCGGCGGTGGTCCCCACCGTGTCGCCGTCCTCCTCCATGGTGGCTTCTGGCGCGCGCGCTTCACGCGGGCGACGATGGCGGCGCTCGCCGTCGGCCTCGCGGACCGCGGATGGGCCACGTGGAACGTCGAGTACCGCCGCGCGGGGAGCGGCGGCGGTGTGCCAGAAACGCTCGAAGACGTGCGGACCGCGATCGACGCGTTGACCAGCGTCGAGGCTCCGCTCGACCTACCCGGCTCGTCCTGATCGGCCACTCGGCCGGCGGCCAGCTCGCGCTGTGCGCGGCAAGGATGCCGGCGGTCGCGTAGCGCGCTCTGATGGGGATGACCGGCCGCTCCATCCCAGTTCCGGCACGACTATACGCACAATTACGTATTGCTTCCGAGCAATGACCAGCTTACAGTCAGATTCGTCATTCTGGGGCCGGTGGCGTAGCCGTTGGTACCGATATCCGCGTCCCACGGCTACCGCACCAATCCGGGCGCGTTATACGCCCAAGGAGGCAAGTATGAAGCGATCCGTACTCGCGACCATCGGGCTCAGCGTCGCGGTGGTCGCGTCAGGGTTTGTCTTGATGGCGGCGTCTTCCGTCGCCGCGAGCTCGCTGCCCACCCTGACGCTGGCGTTGACCCCCCACACCATCACTGTCGGCGGCTCGGAGGTGTCGGGCGCCGTGAACGTCGTATCCACCGTCACCGGCGAGGCGAACGACTCGCCAGGCTTATTTCTGCTGGCACCGGGGGTGACGCCCGCCGAGTTCGGCAAGGCGATCAGCTCGTTTGGCAACAGCACGCCGTTGGATGCGGTCGACCCCTACGGCACGATCGTCTTCGACGGCGATACGAACAAGGGGACCCCGACCACCAATGAGGTGGTGTTGCAGCCGGGGACCTACGTAGCGCTGGAAAACGGCAGCGGGCATGCAGTGTTCACAGTCACCGCGTCTGCCAGTCCGGCGGCGCTCCCGAAGCCCGGTGGGACGGTCACCGCGATCGACTTCGCCTTCCGCGGCGCAAGCAAGCTGCACGACGGCGAGCTCGTCCGCTTCGAGAACGACGGTTACCTGATCCACATGATCCTGTTCGCGCAGGCCAAGAGCGTCGCCGACGCCAAGAAGGCAGAGGCGCTGCTGCTCGCGGGCAAGCTCACCAGCGCCGACAAGAAGAAGTACGGCACCGGCGTGCAGGGCATGTTCGCCGGTCCGATCTCCCACGGCGCGGTGCAGCAGGAGGTCATCACCGAGCCGCCGGGCGTCTACATCATCCTCTGCGCGATGAACGCCGAGGACGGGCGCTTGCACTACCAGCTCGGGATGTACCGCACGATCAAGATCGTCAAGTAGCACGGGTAGCGGCCGGGCGACCCCCGCGGTCGCCTTCGGCGGGCGATGATCCCCGTGCTCGACCGGCATCGCCAGGGGCGGTCGGCAACGGCATGCTCGGAGCGTGGTGTGAGCTTTCTGTATGCAACTATCTCGTTCGTGTCACGCTACACAAGCTGCATTCACTCGCAGCGCGAGGACCACTGATCGAGTCCGCCACCAACAGCGACAATGTGTATGACCGCGTGCGGACTGCGATCCTCGACGGCGAGCTAGCCCCCGGGGCGGTGATGTCGCAGGTCGGGCTCGCGGACGAGCTGGGCATCAGCCGCACCCCGCTGCGCGAGGCGTTACGGATGCTTCAGAGCGAGGGCCTGATCGAGTCTGAGCCCAACCGCCGAGTGCGTGTCGCGCCGATGACGGCCCAGGATCTCGAGCAGCTCTCCATCATCCGAATCGCGCTCGAGGCGACCGCACTGCGTCTCTCGATCCCGCGCATGGCGCCCGAGGATCTCGCGCGGCTCGAGGGTTACATGGCCGAGATGGCGCACTACGCGGAGGCCGAGGACTACGGGCGCTGGGTGGTCCCACATCGCGCCTTCCACCGAGCGCTGACGGCCCCGGCCGGCGAGCGCATCAACGATCAGCTCGGGCAGCTCTTCGACTATGCCGAGCGCTATCGCAGGCTGCACCTCGGCCTGGGCCCGAGCGCCGGGGCGACGGCGGGACATCGCGAGATTCTCAAGGCGTGTAAGGCAGGCGAGCGCGAGCGCGGAGCGGGACTGTTGGCCAGCCACCTCACCCGCGCGGCGTTCGAGGTCATTGGGTTGATCGATCCCACCTACGACCCGACCGAACTGACGATCGCGCTCGTCGACGTGGGCGGCGAGATCCCCAAGAGCATCAAGCCGCGGCGAGCCGGAGCTGGTCGAGTTACGCGACTGTGAGTAGCGTTTCTCGACCAGGTCCCCGCACCCGCGCGGGTACGAGCCTGTCGAGACGCACCCATCGAACGTTAGCCGTGGCGGCTGTAGAGCTCGGTGAGCCGGGCGAGTCTCATCGCCACGAGGAGCTCTACGGCCCGCTCGTCCGCGCGTCGCCCGAGGATCTCATTGATGTTCTTGAGGCGATCCTTGATCGTGTTCTCGTGGACGCCCAGGCGGTGCGCCGTGCGGCGCGGACTGCAATGTTCCTCGAGGTATGTGCGGAGCGTCGAGGAGAGATGCCCCGTCTCGTCGTCGCGCCTCGCGAGAGCTCCAAGCTCCTCGATCACGAAATCGCGCGCGAGCGTGGGATCCACGCTTGCGAGCGCGGTCACGGCGACGTCC
>PMOY01000255.1 GCA_003165655.1 Solirubrobacterales bacterium | reverse complement strand
TTCGTGTATCCGTTCGTGAAAACGCGCGCGTGGTACGCCCTCCCCGCGGACGAGCGTTGGCGGATCATGCAGGATCACATTCGCGTCGGTCGCGAGTTCCCGAGCATCGAGCTCAACACGAGCTACTCGTTCGGCCTCGACGACCAGGAGTTCGTGGTCGCGTTCGAGACCGACAACCCAGCCGACTTCCTCGACCTCGTGCAACGGCTGCGCGGCACCGAGTCGAGCTCCTACACGCTGCGCGACACGCCGACCCTGACCTGCATCTCCTGCTCGATCGAGCGCGCGCTCGGCGCCCTGGACGGCGAGTCGGTGACCCTCGCCGAGACGGCCTCGGCGCGGTGACGCCAGGGGCCGGGACGACCGGGAGGGGCGGGACGGGCGCGGGCGGGCGGGGCGGGAAAGAGACGGGCGCGGGCGGGCGGGGCGGGAAAGAGACGGGAGCGGGCGGGAGGGGCGGGAAACAGACGGGCGGGAAAGGCGAGGGCGGGGAAGGCGAGGGCGACCCGGTCGAGTACCTGCGGAGGGTCGATCCGGTCATGCGCGCGGTGATCGACGAGGTCGGAGTTGACGCGCTCGGCGATCCCCGCTCCGGTCGCCCGCAAGATCCCTACGGGGCGCTCGTGCGCTCGATCGTCGGCCAGCAGCTGTCGACCAAGGCCGCGAGCGCGATCTACCTGCGGCTGACCGAGCGGTTCGGCGGCCGCACGCCCACCCCGCAGGAGGTCCTCGCGGACGATCCCGAAGAGCTGCGCGCGGCGGCCGGCCTGTCGCGAGCGAAGGTGGGCTTCCTGCGCTCGCTCGCCGAGCACGTGCTGGCAGGCGAGCTCGAGCTCGACCGGCTGCAGGACCTAGCCGACGACGCGGTGATCGACGAGCTCGTGGCGGTCAAGGGCATCGGGACCTGGAGCGCCCACATGTTCTTGATGTTCCAACTCCGGCGCCCTGACGTGCTGGCCGTCGGCGACCTCGGAATCCGCCGGGCAATCATGATCCGCTACGAGCTGCCAGAGCTGCCGTCGTCCACGACGATCGAGCAGCTGGCCGAGCCGTGGCGCCCGTACCGGTCGCTTGCGTGCCGTTTCCTCTGGCGCTCCCTGAACGCGACACCGGTGTAGCGCGGGACAGACGGGGGCTCCGAGTTAGGGTCGAGAGGCACGGCGGGCACCGCGGGGACGCGCTGTGGGCTCCGCGCCGGAGGCCGCTGCGGCGGAGTCCAGCGGCGCGGCGCGCCGGGGGCGGCTGCGGCGGAGTCCAACCGGACTCCCGGGATCCGAAAGGCCCATCCCCGGGTGCCTTCCGGGGGTGTGGCCACTGGTGGTGGATTATTCACAGTGCGTTGCACCTCGGCCGCCAAACCGCGCCCGCTCAGCCCGCCAGGACCAACGCCACCCGCTCAGCGCTTCGGCCCACCAAACCGCCCCCGGTCAGCCAGCCCATTTCCGCCCCGCCGACTCAGCCTATCCCTCGCACCTCGGCCGCCAACCACGCTGGCTTCATCCCGCGCGGCACGCCGGTAGGGAATCGCCGACCCGCCCGCCAGTCCCCATGCTCAGGTGCGAGGCCTGGGTCGTTTCCGCCCGGCCTCCCAACGTCAGACTGCCGAAACCTCTTCTTCGTCCTTGACCGTGAATGAGGAGCCGCAACCGCAAGCCGCGATCACGTTGGGGTTCTCGACCTTGAACCCGGCGCCTTGGAGACCGTCGACGAAGTCGATGATCGATCCCTTGACGTAGGGTAGGCTCGAGTGATCGACGAGCAGGCGAATGCCCTTGTCCTCGAACACCGTGTCCCCGTCGCGCTGTTCGTCGAAGGCCAGTGCGTACTGGAAGCCCGAGCAGCCGCCGCCGCGCACGCCGACGCGAAGGCCGGCGGTCTGCGCCTGCACAGCCTGCGCTGCCAGGAACTCCTGCACCTTCACTGCACTCTTATCGGTCAAAGTGATCATGCTTCAGTCAGTATAGCGAGGGCATCTCGCTACGCTAGAGGGAGTGAGCACGACCCCGCAAGAGCTCAAGGATCGCATCGAGGCCGGAATTCCGGGCGCCCGTGCGCAGGTCACGGGGGACGGCCGGCATTTCAACGCGATCGTATCCGCGCCGGCGTTCCGAGGGATCAGCAGGATCGCTCAGCACCGGCTCGTCTACGACGTGTTCGGGAGCGAGGTCGGCGACCGCATCCACGCCCTGTCCATCCAGACCAAGCCNNCTCGAATCGCTCGACCAGCCGTTCGCCGCCGTCGACGTCCTGCCCGATCCGCGGATTCGCCAGGAGCTCTCGGCGCTGTCGAACTGGCCGACCATCCCCCAGTTGTTCATCGACGGCGACCTCGTCGGCGGCTGCGACATCGTCTCCGAGATGTACCAGTCGGGCGAGCTGCAGCAGGCACTCGGGATCGACGGATCCCCGGGCGAGCCGGAGCCGGAGCCCGAGGCCGTGCAATCGCCGCCCCTCACGATCGAGAACCGCCTGTAGGATCCCGCTTTCTTGATGCGGCGCCTTGCCGCGCCGTGTTGTGGGTAGCAGACATCGGCCGCCAGCCGGCGCACGACGAGGGACGATCATCCATGCTCCGTAGCCATTCGCGACATGCGTTCATGCTCGCGTGCGCCTTCGGGGTCATTTTCGCCGCCGCCCCCGCGGCGGCGCCGGCCACGGCGACGCAGTCCGCCAGCTCAGGGATCGTCTCGGCGACGTTCAGCTACCAGGGCAGCATCGGCCCCACCATCTCTGACGAAACCCTGACGATCGAACGCTCGGGCCAGGTCTTCTACAACGCGCCGGTCACATCGAGCTCGTGCGGCAACTTCCCGTGCGACCCAGGCTCGGACAGGTCCGTGCATGTGGTGAACCTCGAGGGCAATGGCGAACCCGACATCGTCCTCGACCTCTTCTCGGGCGGGGCGGACTGCTGCACCGTCGAGCAGGTCTTCTCCTATGACCCGGGCACGATGACCTACGTGAAGACCGAGCGCGATTTCAGCATGGCCGAGGCGAAGCTCGAGGACCTCAGCCACAACGGCCGCTTCGAGTTCCTGACCTCGGACGCCGGGTTCGAGTGCACGTTCACCGACTGCGCGGACTCCGGCGCTCCGATCGAGATCCTGGCGTTCAGCGATCGACGGTTCACGAACGTGACCACCAAGTACCCCAAGCTGATCGCCAAGGACGCCGCCGAGTGGCTGAAGCTGTTCAAGCACCATCTGAGCAACGGGGTCGGCCTGATCGCGCCGTGGGCGGCGGACGAGGACCTTCTCGGCCACAGCGCACAGGTCAAGTCCTATCTCGCCGAGCAGCTCAAGGAGCAGCACCTCAAGGGTGCTGATTTCTCCCCGAGCGGGCAGAGGTTCATCAACGCGCTGAACAAGCTCCTGCGCAAGTACGGCTACGTCCACTGAAGCGGGCATCGCCGGCCGGCACCGGTAGGGTGCCGCGGTCTGATCATGCGCGTCGCCGTCGTTTCCGACACCTGTCACTACCTCCCACGCGAGCTGGTGGAAAGCAACGGCATCCATGAGGTCAGTCTGTACGTCCACCGCGACGGGAGGACCGACCGCGAGAGCGATCTGCGCGACTACGATGCGTACTACGCGCAGCTCGGCCGCGCGGTCGAGCTGCCCACTACCTCCCAACCCTCGATCGGAGACTTCCTCTCCGTCTACGAGCCGCTACTCGACGACGGGTTGGAAATCGTCTCGATCCATCTCGCCGGTGCGCTCTCGGGCACCGTCCGATCGGCCGCGCAGGCACGCGATCAGCTCGGCGAGCGGGCCGGACGCGTTCACGTGATCGATTCGGCGACCGCGTGCGGCGGTCAGGGTCTCGTCGTGCTGGCGGCCGCCGCCGCGGCTGCCGGTGGCGCGGACGGTGCGGGGGTGGTGGCGCGCGCCGAGGCGGCGCGCGAGCAGTTGAAGATGTGGTTCGCGGTCGACACGCTCGAGTATCTCCGTCGCGGGGGTCGTATCGGCACCGCGCAGGCGTGGCTGGGGACGGCGCTGAAGATCAAGCCGATCCTCGCACTCGAGTCCGAGATCACGCCGTTCGAGCGCGTGCGGACCTCGCGTCGCGCGTTCGAACGGATGGTCGAGCTCCTACGTAGCCGTCACGCCGCGGGCGGGGACGGGTGGGCCGTGCAGCACATCCAGGCTCCGCGTGAGGCCGCCGCGCTGGCCGAGCGCGGCCGCGAGATCTTCGGCCGCGAGCCCACCTTTATCTCAGAGATCGGTCCGGTGATCGGAACGCACGTCGGACCGGGGCTGCTGGGCGCCGGGGGAACGTGGGCCTCCCTGCTGGAATCGGCCCAAGACGTCAAGTAAAACTGCGAATCCGAGTTCGCACGACCGCACGCATGAGCGCCCATGTCCGCCGGGCGTCGATCATCCGTCCACGCGAGAGGTCTGCGATCAAGTTTCGGCGCCTCTCGGCCGACGCAAACAGCGTGATCCTCATCGCCCCGATCGCAGCGACCGCGTGGATGACGATCATGTTTCTCGTGCTCGCACTCTGCCGGATCTCCGCGCGAGCCGACGACCCCACGGGCACGCCGCTGGCTGCTGCGCCGACCGATCGGCGTGTCGCTCGTACCGTCACACGAGCTTCGGCAACGATGCCCACCGCCGAGCGCGCCGAGGGTCTGCCGGTCCGGGCGATGTCCTCCCCTGGGCTGAGCTAAGCCGCGCTCGCCTCGGAGCGGCGCGGCCGCTTTCGCGCGGAGGCCTCGTGACACCCCCGCAAGCGCCAGTTCCGCCGGCGGTGCGGCAGCCTCAGCCGGGTACGCGGCCGCTTCAGCCCGAGGTGGCTGCGATCGCCGCGCGCTTGCGGCGCCGACTGCGGCCACCAAAGAGCAGCGATCCGACGGCCGCGACCCCGCCGCCGAGCACAAAGCCGGCGACGCCGGCTCCGATCGTGAGCTCTTTCTGGTGCGCGACGAGCTGTCGGCGCCAGTCGGAGAGCACGACGACCTCGCCGCGGAGCTTCGCGAGCGAGACCGCCAGCTGCAGGCGATTCTCCTCGATCGACGCCCGGATCTCGTCAGGCGTGCGCGAGGGCATCAGGTCTTGCTTTCCGGCTTGGCGGTCACGGTGGCACGGATCTTCTGTGCTTCGTTGATCGCCAGCTTCGGCACCGGCGGGCCGACCTTGAACTTCCGGAAGGCGAGCACGCCCGCGGCGACTGTCCCCACGATGAGCACCCCGAAGACGATCAGGAAGCCGAGCCAGATACTCCCGAGCAGCGAATTCAGGCCCCACGCGAGGGTGGCCAGCGCGTAGATCAGGACGAACACGCCGAAGACGGCCGCCACCGCCCCGAAGGCGAGCCCCATGGCGAGGCTCTTGACCTTGTCCATCACCTCGATCTTGGCGAGCTCGATCTCCTCGCGGATGAGCAACATCACACGCTCGGAGACCTCGGTCACCGTCGTGGCGATGTTCTCGGGCTTGCCGTTGTCAGCGGGCAAGGCGCCTCAGGATCAGGGCCGACACCAGTCCGCCCACGAACGCAGCTCCGATCACAGTCTCGGGCCGCTCTGCCGTGAGCACCCGAACATTGGCCGCGGTCGACTGGGCAGTGCCCGTCGCGCTGGATGCGGCCGACTGGGCCGTGCTCGTCGCGCCGGATAGGGCCGACTGGGCCGTGGTCGTCGCGCCGGATAAGGCCGACTGGGCGGTGGTCGTCGCGCCCGATAGGGCCGACTGGGCCGTGGTCGCCGCGGCGGCGAGGGCGGACTGGGCCGTGGTCGCCGCGCCGGATAAGGCCAACTGGGCCGTGGTCGCCGGATCCTCTTTCCAGGACGCCGGATCTCGCCAGGACGGCGTGGCCTGTCCCTCGGACGACGAAGGCAGGGGGTCGGTCACTCTGGCGGCTCTTCGCCGAACATCCGCGTCCAGATCACGCCGGCCACTCTCTGGGAGGCCATAGTTGCGAGCGCACCGACCCCGGCGACCAAGCCGGACCAGAGCAAGCGCTTGACGAGAGGACTCTCCATCGAGAGCGCAATTCAATCAAAGGACCACTCCTGATGCGACGCGCCCTCCGATCCGGCGTCTCATGCGTCCAACCCGCCGCAGATCGTCTCGACGATCAGTGTCTTCGCGCGCTCCAGCTCGGCCTCGCCGACCGGCTCGGAGTCGAAGATCCATCCGGTCAGGACCTGCTCGATCGCGCCGTAGAAAGCGAG
>PMOY01000400.1 GCA_003165655.1 Solirubrobacterales bacterium | reverse complement strand
CGGGAGTTCAACGAGATCTACGACCTGACGGCGATGCGCGTGATCGTCTCCTCGGTCAAGGATTGCTACGGCGCGGTGGGGGTGATCCATTCGCTGTGGAAGCCGCTTCCGGGGCGGTTCAAGGACTTCATCGCGATGCCGAAGTTCAACCTCTATCAGTCGCTGCACACGACGGTGATCGGACCCGAGGGAAGGCCGCTCGAGATCCAGATCAGGACCGGTGAGATGCACGACCTGGCTGAGTTCGGGGTCGCCGCGCACTGGATGTACAAGGAGGACGGCACCGGCGGCGCGGCGGCGCCTCGCGACCAGGACGGCAAGCTCAAGTGGCTGCGCTCACTGCTGGATTGGCAGCAGGACATGTCGGACCCGGGCGAGTATATGGAGACGCTCAAGGTTGACCTGTTCGAAGACGAGGTGTTCGTCTTCACGCCCAAGGGCGAGGTCAAGTCGCTCGCCGCGGGCGCGACGCCGCTGGACTTCGCCTACGAGATCCACACNNAAGGTCAACGGCAAGATCGTGCCGCTGTCCTACCAGCTGCGCTCCGGCGACATCGTCGAGGTCCTCACCTCAAAGCGCGAGCGCGGGCCGTCGCGCGACTGGCTGGCGCTCGTCAAGACGACCCGCGCACGCAACAAGATCAAGCAGTGGTACAAGGCCGAGTCGCGCCGGGACACCGAACACAGCGGCCGGGAGCTGCTGCAGGAGCAGCTCAGGAAGCACGGGCTGCCAGCGCAGAAGATCGTGGGCTCGCCGCTGCTCGCCGACGTGATCCGCGAGATGGGCTTCCGCAAGGCCGAGGACTTCTACATCGCCGTGGGCGGCGCAAAGGTCTCGGCCAAGGTCGTCGTCAACAAGATCATGCAGCTCCTCAAGCAGGGGGAGGCCGCCGAGTCCGAGCCGACCGCNNCGCTACGGGATCGCGGTCGACGGGATCGACGAGGTGATGCTGCGGATGGCGAAGTGCTGCCTGCCCGTCCCGGGCGACCCGATCGTGGGCTACATCTCGCTCGGCCGCGGGATCACGATCCACCGCGAGGACTGTCCCAATGTCGCGGTCCTGAAGAAGGACCCGGACCGCTTCACCTCGGTGTCGTGGGACGGCGATGCCGACACGTCGTTCCGGGTCGAGGTCCAGGTCGACGGCTGGGATCGCCATCGGCTGCTCGAGGACATGTCGCGGACGTTCGCCGAGGCCGGCATCAACATCCTCGACGCGCACTGCGCCGTCAACCACCCGATGGTGAGCAACCGGTTCGTGGTCGAAGTGGGGGATACCCGCACGCTGGACCAGGCGATCAACCGGCTGCGCAACATCGACGCGGTGTTCGACGCCTACCGCGTCACGCCGGGCAGCGGCTAACGATCAGTCGCGCCGGGCCGCGGTCAGCCGACGGGGACGGGTCCGGCCACGACGCCGTCGTCGTACAGGCGTCCGATCTCGGCGTCGGTCAGCCCAAGCACATCCGCGAGCACCTCGTCGGTGTGCTCGCCGAGCATCGGCGCGCGGCGCGCGGGCAATCGCTCGCAGGCCTCGAAATTCAGCGGGCTGCTCGGCATCAGGTAGGTGCCGATGCCTGGGGCCTCGACCTCCTGGAACATCGGGTTCGCCGTCGAGCAGCGCTCGTCCTTCTCGACCAGCTCCATGAAGGTCCAGTACGGGCCCCAGCAGACGTCGTTGGCGTCGAAGATCGTGCGGATCTGTTCGAGCGTGCGAGTGATGGTCCACGGTTTCAGGATCGCCCCGATCACCTCGCGCGCGGCGAACCGGTCGCCTTCTTTGGTCAGGTCGACGTCGAGCATCGTCTCGCACGTGGTGAACGCCTCGGCCAGCCCCGTCGCCTTGACCAGATTCTGCCATTGGCGCAGCGTCAGCGCGACGATCATGATCCGCTGACCCTCCTTGGTCGTGAAGTCACGACCGAAGGCCCCGTAGAGGTAGTTGCCGTCCTTGGGTCGTTCGCGGCGGTTGATCTGCGCCTCGGCGATCTTGCCCAGGTTGCCGACCATCGCGAGCGCGACGTCGGAGAGAGCCACGCGTACGACCTGGCCGGCGCCGGTGAGCCGGCGATGGCGCTCCGCCGCGAGCAGCCCCGTGGCGGCGAGCGTGCCGGTGATCGCATCCCACGCCGGTAGCAGGTGGTTGAAGGGCACGGCAACGTGGCGCGGCCCGGTCGCCCACGGGAAGCCCGTCGATGGATTGACCGTGTAGTCGACGGCCGAGGAGCCGTCGTAGTTGCCGGTGATGTTCACCGTAATGAGGTCGGGGCGCCGAGCCGCGAGCGTGGCCTGGTCGAGCCAGCCGCGAAGGGGAAAGTTGGTCAGGAACAGGCCCCCGTCGGGTCCCGGTGCGGTCACCAGCTCGGCGATCAGCTCGCGTCCGCCTCCGGTGCCGAGATCGATCTGGATCGATCGCTTGCCCTTGTTCAGCCCTTGCCAGAACAGGCTCTTGCCGTCGTCGGTGACGGGCCAGCGCGTGTAGTCGAGGCCGCCGCCGATCGGGTCGAAGCGGATCACGTCCGCGCCCAGTTGCGCAAGCGTCATCCCGCCGAGCGGGGCGGCGACGAACGCCGAGCCCTCGATCACCCGCATCCCAGCGAGGATGCCGGTCATGCCATCAGGCCCACGAAGCGCCAGTCGAGGACCGGCTCGTGCTCGGCGCTCCCGTCGGCCCGGTCCGCGAACACGACGGCGTGCAGGTCGAGCAAGCCGCCATCGGCGAGCTCATGCTTCGCCTCGAGCGTCAGTTCGGTGCCGAGGATGTCGCCTTCGAACACCGGTCCGAGGTGGTCGCAACCATGCCAGGCGATGATCGAGGCGAGGTTGGGCAACGCACGGGTTGCGTGCGAGGCGGCGAGCGAGATGGTATGCCCGCCGTACACGAGCCGGCGGCCGCGCGCGCTGGCACCCGCGTCGGAGTGCGCGTAGGCAAGGTTGAGTGTCAGACGCACGAGCTCCGGGGCGGCGGTCACCGTGTCACGGCCCTCGACCTCCCATACTGTCGCCTCCGCCAGGTCGGCAAAGTGCTCGCCCGGAATCTGCTCACGGAAGCGCTCGAGCCGCCAGTGCACCGGGACTGCGGCGCGAACGTCGCCCATGTCAAGATCCTGCGGAATGTGGTCGAAGCTGTCGGTGTGGCCGGTCTGCGATCCCGACGAGCGGAGCGGGATCATCGGGCAACGCCAGAAGTCGAGCACCGGCTCGCCGCGCTGGTTGACGGTCTGGATCCGGAGCACCACGAGACCTGTCCCCGGGCGGTCCTCGCGCGGCCGGTTCTGCCGCAGACCGACGACCTGAGTCGTGGTGCGCAAGGTGTCACCGATGAACACGGGACGCAGCAGTACGAGCCCGCGGTAAAAGAGGTTGCCAAGGACGCGCTGGGTCGGGCCCGTCGATTGGCCGATCGCGACGTCGCACACGAGGTTGGGATGCGCGAGCTGAACGTCCCGGCCGGTGACCGATCGGCTCAGCTCGGCGTCGAGCGCGAGTCGCAGGCGGTCGCCTGTGAGCGCTTGGTGAAGCGCGGCGTGGCCCGCCGTGAGCGTGAGCGCGGGGGCATCGTCGAACACCTGTCGGGGTTCGAAATCCTCGAAGTAGGGGCCGCCGACCCGAATCCGCTCCGACGCTCGCAGCATGGACCTTCCCTCTGACGTTGCGTGACCCGGGGCTGACCAGTCGCCCGGAGCAGATTAGCCTAGCCGATAGCGGTCCGCCTGTCGCTTCGCTTCTTCTCTATATGATCATCGGATGCGTAGTCGGCGCTCCTGCCTTTCGGTGCCGGGTATATCGGCGAAGATGCTCGACAAGGCCCGCACGCTTGCGGCCGACGAGATCATCATCGACCTCGAGGACTCCGTCCCCGCCGACTTGAAGGCGCGGGCGCGCGAACAGGTCTGTGCGGCGCTGCAGAGCGGCGAATGGACGGCGCCGACGGTTGCGGTGCGGATCAACGCGACCACGAGCCCGTGGTGCCACCGCGACGTGATCGAGCTCGTCGAGGGCGGGGGCGAGCGCCTCGCCGCGCTGGTCATCCCCAAGGTGCAGGACCGCTCCGACGTCGAGTTCGTGGCGCGCTTGGCGGAGATGGTCGAGCAGGAGTCCGGGCGCAAGCACCCGGTTGCCCTCGAGCTTCTGATCGAGACGGCGACGGGATTGATCCGGATCCACGAAAGCGCGCACGCCAGCGAGCGAGTTGAGACGCTGATCGTCGGCTACGCCGATCTCGCTGCCTCACTCGGACATCCGCTCCGGGAGCCGGGGGAGGAGCCAGGGGATCGATGGCATGGGGTGCTCCAGAGTGTGCTTGTCGCGGCGCGCGACGCGGGCGTGCAGGCGATCGACGGACCGTACTTCGAGATCGCCGACGTCGATGGGCTGCGGGCGCGGGCGGAGCGTGCGCGGATCCTCGGCTACGACGGCAAATGGGCCCTGCATCCGGACCAGATCATCCCGCTCAACGAGGTCTTCTCGCCGTCGCCGGAGGAGTTCGAGCAGGCATCAGCGGTACTCGATGAGCTCGAGCACGCTGAGCGCGCGGATGGTCGTGGCGCGGTGCTGCTCGACGGTCGGATGATTGACGAGGCGACCCGCAAACAGGCGACGCAGGTCGTGGCCCGGGGCCAAGCCGCAGGGCTGACGCTACCGTAGGATCTCCGGCTAAGGGGGACACAGATGGCGGACCGCAAGTACGTCTACGACTTCACCGAAGGCTCCCGCGAGATGCGCGAGCTCCTCGGCGGTAAGGGCGCGGGCGTTGCCGAGATGACACGGATCCTCGGTGCCCAGCGCGTGCCGGCGGGATTCACGATCACCACCGAGGCGTGCGTCGCGTACATGAACGGCGATCGGACGTATCCGGGCGGCCTCCAGGCCCAGATCGACGCCGCGCTCGAGCGGCTGGAGCAGCACGTTGGGCGTCAGCTCGGCGACGTCGCGGACCCGCTCCTCGTCTCGGTACGCTCAGGCGCCCGGGAGTCGATGCCGGGGATGCTCGACACCGTGCTCAACCTCGGCCTCGGCGACCGCTCGGTTGAGGGCCTCGCGCGCGCCACCGGTAACGAATGGTTCGCGTGGGACTCCTACCGGCGGCTCGTGCAGATGTTCGCGAACGT
>PMOY01000213.1 GCA_003165655.1 Solirubrobacterales bacterium | reverse complement strand
GACTGCCACAGCTCGCGGTAGAGCCCGGCTCGACGGATCTCGTCCTGCAGGATTGCGTCGGCCTCCCGCAGCGTCTCCAGGCGCTCGGCCGTCGCCTCGCCGCCGACGATCCTGATCGCCAGCCCGGGCCCTGGGAACGGCTGGCGCCAGACCAGGCGCTCGGGGAGCCCGAGCTCGGCGCCGACCGCCCTGACCTCGTCCTTGAAGAGCGAGCGCAGCGGCTCGACGAGGTCGAACTCGAGATCGTCGGGCAGTCCACCTACGTTGTGGTGGGACTTGATCGTCGCGGCGCCGGTGCCCCCGCCCGACTCGATCACATCGGAGTAAAGCGTTCCCTGGACGAGGAAGCGGACGTCGGGAAGCAATTGCGCCTCCTCCTCGAACACGCGGATGAACTCGGCTCCGATCCGCTTTCGCTTCTCCTCGGGATCGGACACGCCCTGCAGGCGGGCGAGGAAGCGGTCGGCGGCATCGACCGCGACGAGCGGCACGCGGAAGTGGTCGCGGAACGCCGAGATCACCTGCTCGCCCTCGTTCTTGCGCATCAGACCGTGATCAACGAACACGCACGTGAGCCGGTCGCCGATCGCGCGATACACGAGCAGCGCGGCGACGCTCGAATCGACACCGCCGGAGAGGCCGCAGATCGCCCGCCCGTCGCCGATCTGGGCACGGATCCGCTCGATCTGCTCCTCGATCACGGACCGCGGGCTCCATGAGCGGTCGCATCCGCAGATGTCCTCCAGGAACGTCGTCAGCACCTGCTGCCCGTAGGGCGTGTGGACGACCTCGGGATGGAACTGGATCCCGTACACGCCACGCTCGACCGACTCGAACGCAGCCACAGGCGACGCGGTCGAGGACGCCAGTGCCGTAAATCCAGGCGGCGGCGCGAACACGGTGTCGCGGTGCGACATCCAGCACGACTGCTCGCGGGGGGTCCCGGCGAGTAGACGTCCGGTCTCATGGACCGTGAGCTGCGAGCGGCCGAACTCGCCGACCTCGGCCCCCTCCACCCGACCGCCGAGCTCACGCGCGATCAGCTGCATGCCGTAACAGATCCCGAGCACGGGGACGCCCAGCTCGAGCAGCGAGCGCTCGAGCTCGGGGGCCCCCGACGCATAGACCGAAGCTGGTCCGCCGGAGAGGATCACCCCTTTCGGCTCCCGTGCCATCACCTCGGCGGCCCCGACGTGGTGCGGGAGCAGCTCGGAGAACACGCCACATTCGCGGACGCGGCGCGCGATCAGCTGTGAGTACTGGCCGCCGTAGTCGAGGACGACGACCTGGCCGGTCGCCGCCCGAGGTACGAGGGCGCGGTCGAGCTGGCCGGCGTGCGTGGTACTAGTCGGCGACACCGACCGCCGCAGCCTTGCCGCTCGCGCCCATCCCGACACCCTGCTCCCGCTGCAGATACTTGCCTTCGGTCTGCAGCGACGGAGCGACCATCAGCTCGGCGCGGTTGAACTCGGCGATGTCACGGTAGCCGGTGGTGGCCATCGAGGTACGCAGGCCACCCATCAGGTTGAAAGTCCCGTCGTTCTCCCTCGCAGGACCCCTGATGATGTCCTGGAGCGAGCCGTTCTGGGTCGTTGCGACGCGCGTGCCGCGCGGGAGGGTCGGGTGGAAAGTGGCCATCCCCCAGTTGTAGCCGCGTCCCGGCGCCTCATAGGCCCGAGCCAGCGCAGAGCCGAGCATGACCGCGTCGGCGCCGCAGGCGATCGCCTTTGCGATATCGCCGCCGTTGCGCATCCCGCCGTCGGCGATCACCTTCACGTAGTCGCCGGTCTCGAGCATGTGCTGCGAACGTGCCGCGGCCACGTCGGCGATCGCCGTCGCCTGCGGAACTCCGATGCCCAGTACGCCGCGAGTCGTGCAGATGGCGCCCGGCCCGACGCCCACAAGCACGCCCGCCGCGCCCGTGCGCATCAGGTGCAGCCCGGTGTGATACGACGCGCACCCTCCGACGAGGATTGGCGTCGGCGCGAGCTCGCGGATGAATTCCTTCAGGTTCAGCGGCGGGCGGCTCTCATCGAGCGAGACGTGCTCGGCGGACACGACGGTGCCCTGGATGACGAGGATGTCGAGCCCGGCCTCGAGTGCGGCCTCGTAGTACGTCCGGACCTTCTGCGGCGTCAGCGAAGCTGCCGCGACGACCCCCTGAGCCTTGATCTCCTGGATCCGCTGGACGATCAAGTCGGTCTTGACCGGCTCGCGGTAGATGTCCTGCATCTCCCGCGTCGCGAACTCTCGGGGCAACGACGCGATCCTCGCGAATTGCTCGTCGGCGTCCTCGTAGCGACTGAACAGGCCCTCGAGGTTGAGCACCGCGAGCCCGCCGAGCCTCCCGATGATGCCGGCGGTCTCGGGCGAAACGACGCCGTCGAGCGCGGCCGCCAGCAGCGGAAGATCGAAGCGATACGGGCCGAGCGTCCACGAGATGTCGACGTCATCGGGGTCTCGCGTGCGCCGAGAGGGCACGATCGCGATGTCGTCGAACCCGTAGGCGCGACGCGCCTTCTTTCCGCGGCCGATCTCTATTTCCATGCTGGAAGGGTAGGACGCAGCTCGGACATCAGGGGGCGCGTGATTGGCGATGGGGCGGCAGCCATCGAGCCATCGATGCTAGCAGTGGCCGGATCGCCACCCGACGGCCTGCGGGCCTCTGCGGCTACGGCCGCTAGGAGATCTCGGCGGGAATCGCGAGACGCTCGACTTCGACCTGGGCGAGGAGGCGCTCGACCTTGCCGGGATCGACGACCCCGGCGCCGAAATGTTGCGTCGACTCGGCGCCGCACGCAACCGCGAAGCGCAGGCACTCCGATGCCGGCCGACCGCCGTAGCGGGCAGCCACGTAACCGGCCAGGAACGCGTCTCCCGAGCCGATGGTCGACCGTGCCTCCTGCTCGTCGACGCGCGCCCGGTAGATCGCGCTCACGCCGTCTTCGAGGACCCGTGCGAAGCATCCGTCGGAAACGGTCATCAGTGCCTCCCGAGCGCCGAGCCGGGTCATCTCGAAGACCGCTTGGACGCGATCCTCGTCACCGTTGAACTCGTGCCCTGCGAGCTCCTCGGCCTCCAGCTCGTTGGGCGATACGACCGCCGGCTCAGCCTTCATCGCGAGCCGCAGCGGCTCGCCGTCCGTGTCGAGCATCGTGACCACGCCGAGCTTGCGTACCTCGCGGATCAGGCGCGCGTA
>PMOY01000059.1 GCA_003165655.1 Solirubrobacterales bacterium | reverse complement strand
CTCGAGCACGCGCGTGACCGGATCCTGCGCGAGCCACTCGATCTCGAGCTCGGGCGCGATCGCCCGCAGTTCCCGCGCGATCGCGAGGTCACGATGGATGTGCCCTAGGCCGATCGGCGAGGAGACGAACAGAGCGCGTAGGCGGCCGCCGGCGGAGCGAGCGCTGAGAGCGCGGGGCGCCCCAAGATCGAAGCGAATCCTCCGTGGTCCGCCGTTGCTCGTGCCCTCGCTCATTGATCGCGCTCTTCGATCCTATCCTGCCGCCTGACGAGCGACCGTCGCGGTCCAGGAGCTGGAGCTACTCACGCCCGAATAGCGCGGCGACGCTGGCGCTCACAATTGGCCGGCGCTCGATCGACAAGCTCGCGACGGCTTCGGATCGATCCCTGGCTGACCGCAGATGAATAGGAACCGCCCCGCCCGGACGGCAGGCGGAAAAGGTCGGATCGCGCCGGGGATGCGTTGGCCGGCAATCACGTCTCGTCTCGCGGTCATGTCGCCGCTCCCAAGCCCTCGCGTGCGGACGTCAGTAGCCGGCGCAGCTGGCCGACCGCGGCGACGGCGGTCTCCTCGTCGCTGGCGCAGGGAATCACGTTGAAGGCCGAGCAGCCCGCGTCGATGTACCGGCTGAGAAAGTCCGCGACCTCGTCTGGGGTTCCGTGGGGGGAGTAGCGCTCGAAGGGCTCGAATGGCATCTGGTAGAACGTCTGCATTGCCTCTGCGAGCGGCGCTTGGGCGGCCTCGCGGGTGGCGCCAAAGCCGCACCAGACGTTGAGCGCATGCTCGAACCCGTTCGGGTCTCTGCCCGCGCTTGTGGCCTCTTCATCGATCTGTTCGACGACGGTGGCGAAGCGCCGCGGTGAGACCCAGATCCCGAGCCAGCCGTCGCCGAGCCGTCCCGCGCGCCGCACCGCGGCATCGGAGCGGCCGCCGACAACGAGCGGGATCGGGGGCGACGGAGAGGGCGCGATCAGCGCGTCATGCAACGAGAAGAACTCGCCGTCGAAGGAGACTGGTTCGCCGCCCGAGAGCGCCCGCAGGATCTGAAGGCACTCGTCCATTCGCCGCCCGCGCGTACTGGGGTCCACGCCGCAGATCTCGATCTCGTGCCTGTCCTCTCCCCCGATCCCGACTCCGAGTGTCAGCCGGCCGGGTGCGAGCTGGGCGATGCTCGCGAGCTGTCGCGCGACCGGCACCGGGTGACGCAGCGGCAGCAGATATAGCCCGACGTACACGGGCAGCTCCGCGTCGTGGCTCAGCAGGGATGTCGCGGTGATCAGCCCGTCCGACCCAGCGCCGACGAAGAAGCTCATGTGATCGCCGACGCACAGGTGATCGATGCCTTCTTCAGCTATGCGAGCGACCGTCGCCCCGGGTTGCCCGGTCCCGGTTGCGAACTGGCCGACGGGAGCGAAGATTCCCACTCGAACTCGGTCCCGGGTGATCGGTGCCATCGTGACCCTCTTCTCGTCGTCTGATGGATAATCTGGCCGGCGGGCTGAGGGCAGCACGCCGGCCAACTCAGGTCAGCTAGGCGGGCGCCCCGGCGGCCAGTGCCTCGACGTCGTCGGAGCTTAGCGACTTGTGAAGCGACCGACGGGCGCGCGGTGCGCGGCAGCCGGGTTGACTTGAGCGCTGGCGTCCGCATAGGATCGCCGCACGGACTCGTGCGGATGTGCACGATCGGGGCGCGCTCGCGTCGAGGTTCACCTCACCGCGGCTCATGCGTCGGCGCAGTCCGGAACCGGGACCAACCAAGGAGGCCGAAGATGAGGACACTGATGAAGGTCAAGATCCCGACCGCAGCGGGAAACGAGGCAATCAAGAACGGAAGCCTGCCGGAAATCGTCGGAAAGGCGCTCGCTTCCCTCAATGCGGAAGCTGCGTACTTCACCTCGGAGGACGGAATGCGCACTGGCCTGATCTTCTTCGATATGACGGACTCCAGTGATATTCCATCGGCGGCGGAGCCGTTTTTCATGGGCCTCGACGCGCAGATCTCGTTCGAGCCGGTGATGAACGCCGACGAGATGGCTGCTGGCGTCGGCAAGGCGATGGAGGCCGCGTAGGGCCACGGGGTCCGCCCCACGGCGAGCCAAGCGCGGCCATCCACGCTGCGCGCAACTCGTTTGTCGCCATTCCGGCATTCTGGATCACCCCTCGCTCACAGCCATATCCAGAAGTGCGATCGAAGCCTGCGTCTCGGACAAAGCAGGCAACCGAGGCTCAACGACGACTGACGCGCTCCTTCGCCAGATGCGCGTCTCTCAACGGTGTTCGCACGACGTTCGGGTGTGCGACGGCGCTGGGCCGAGGCCAGGACCCGTGTGTGCGCGCCCAACCGTGCTCTCGTTGGGCGCCTCGGTTTCAGCCCTCGTCGGGGGCGTGCCAGACGGCCTCGACGTTGTGCCCGTCGGGGTCGAGGAGGAAGGCGCCATAGTAGCCCGGGGAGTACTTGGGGCGCGGACCAGGAGCCCCGTTGTCGCGTCCGCCGCCGGCCAGGCCTTCACGGTGAAAGCCCTCGATCTGCTCGTAGCTCGTCGCGGCGAAGGCGAGGTGGATCGGCGGCGCCAGCGGCCCACCCGCGACGAGGCTGACGTCCTCGGCGCCCGCCGGGCCGAAGGTTGGCGACCCGTCGATGGTGCGCTCGACCCAATCCATCCCGAGTACCAGCGCCGCTCGGTAGAAGGCGACAGAGCGCTCGAGGTCACCAACTGGAAGGGTCATGTGATCGACGCAGACGGGTCGCACCGCCATGAGTCTACGAACGCGCCGGTCGCCGTCGATGAGCCAGGCAACGGAGCCCATCCGACCCCGAGCGCCTCGACCGTGCCAGCCCATGGAGAGGTGTACTGGTGGACGAACGCTCTGACGCCATTGCCGTTGCCAGGTCCGGTGAGGCTCAGTGGCGTGCGAGATCACTCATCCGTCCACAGCGTTTCCCAACGCCGACGGTCTGCCCGCCCATGTCCTAGGAAACCAACCGTCGACCCACAGGTCCGGATAGCACCCAGCTGATGCTCTTCCATCGAGTCGCGGTGGCCGCTTGTCGGCCAGTCGCCGGGCTCGCAGATCAGGGCGGCCTCGTGGCTGATTGAATCGGCTGGCGTGCACCCGATCGTCGCCTGGAAAGGGTCCTCTGGTTACGTCGTGTCGACCGACCCCGATCGACTGAACCTCGGCGTCATCCACGACTTCCTGGCCACCGCGTACTGGTCACGTGGCGTGCCGCGCGATACCGTCGAGCGAGCGATCGCCAACTCGCTGCCGTTCGGGCTTTACGCGCCCTCGGGAGAACAGGCAGGCTTCGCCCGCGCGGTCACCGACTACGCTGCCTACGCGTATGTCGGCGACGTGTTCGTCACGCCCGACCATCGCGGGCGTGGCCTGGGCAAGTTCCTGGTCTCCTGCGTGCTCACCCATCCCCAGTTGCAAGGGCTGCGCCGCTGGGCACTCGCGACCGCCGACGCCCATGATCTCTATCGCCAGTTCGGGTTCGGATCCCCGGCCCAGCCCGACATTCACATGTTCATCGAACGATCGCCCGCCGAGTTGTGGTCCTCCGCTACTGACGGCCAGTCGCCGGCGACCGGCGAGACGGCTTGACTGCTGCCACATCGCGCGCAGCCGGCCGGCTCATCGCTACGTTGAGCGTTAGAATCCGAGACGGCCGCGAACTCCGCGTCGACCTCCAGCGCCACTTCCTCGGCGACCCCTGGGAGTGTGCGGCGGCTGATGGGTCGTCTGTCGCGAGCCCCTCCTTCGCTCAGAAACGGGGCAGGTGGCAGGCTTGGGCTAAGCCTCGAGCGGCTTGTGCGCAACGACCCGGGCGGTCGCGGTTCTGCGTATCGCATTGCCGTCGTGGATGGCGTACCGCAGCGCCGTGAGAAACTCCCTGCGCTCGAGGTTGTTCAGCGCCCGGTCGACTGCCTCGCCGATCGTGGGGGCGACAGACGTGGGCGCACTCTCGAGCAACCGCTCGAGGGTCGCACCGGGCATCAGCGCGCCGGGCTCGAGGTCGATGTGACATTCGACATGGACGCGGTCGAAGCCCGCCGCTCGCGCCAGATCGACGAGATCGCGGTCGTCGAAATCCAGCATGGCGGCGCGAAACGCTGGATTCTCGAGCTCGCCGTGGGCAGCCTTCACCCGCAAGCACAGCTCGACGACCGAGCTTAGGTCGTAGCCCCAGAATCGCTCGGGCGGCTCCGGGAACATCAGGCGTCCCACGACCTCGCGCAGCGAGATCCGCCCGCCCGGACGCAGCACACGGTGCATCGCGGCAAAGGCGCCCGCCTTGTCGGCGACGAAGACGAGCACCGCGCGCGCCGTGACCACCTCGACCGAGGAGTCGTCTACGGCCTCGCGGCATCGCTCCAGCAGGGGTGCCGAGATGTCCGAGAAGATCACGCTGCCCCGCGTGCCGACGAGGTCGAGCGCGCCCAGGCCGACCAGGCCGTCCCCCGTTCCGACGTCCAGCAGCGTCGCGCCGTCAAGCGGCTCGACCGCGCTCAGAAGCTCCTCCCGGGCGCGGAGAAGGCGCGCCGACACGACCTGGCCCTCATCGACGCCGCCCGAATCGCGCACTGCATGCCAGCGAGACCAACGGTCAGCGTCGCGCGACATCCGAGCGATTATCGCTGTCGAGATCGTCCCGAACCGAGAGTCCGAGCAGCTCGCCCAAAGCTCGCAGATTCCGGGCTGGCCAGACAGGCCTCCGACTCTTCGCTCAACATTGGGTATTGCGACGCTCCCTGGCATGGATCCGGACGCCTCGACCCGCCGCCAACAGCGTGCGGTTGTGGATCGAATATGAGACGGGCAGCGGCCGCCGTAGGGCTGCCGCTCCTAGACCGAGCTGCGATAGCGCGGCACGGTCGACGTCAAAGGCAAAGGCCCGATGACCAGCTACGTGCTCATCGGCGGCACTGCTGCTCGGGCGCTTGAGATTGCTCGCGCGCTCCTCGCGAGCTGCTACTAGATCCCGCCACACGCACGCTGACGATGCACAAAACGCTCAGCCGCCGGCGTTTTGAGGTATAGGATCGGGCGATGACGCAGCAGTCACCCGCGGGAGCGGTTGCGGTAACCAACGAGGAGGCAGTGCGCGCCTGGGATACGGTCCTTTACGAGCGCTGGAAATCGAACCGCCGCGTGTTCGTAGGCGCGCTGGACGAGGTCACCGAGGAGGTCTTCGAGCGCTTTCCGCCGCCCGCGGACGGGTGCTGCATAGACATCGGCTGCGGATTTGGAGATACGACGCAGCGACTGGCTGAGCTCGTCGGAGCAGGGGGGTTCGCGCTCGGCACCGACTCCTCTCCGCACTTCATCGGGGACGCCCGCCGCGAAGCCGCCGAAGCTGGGGTCGACAACATCAAGTTCGAACTCGCCGATGCGCAGACGGCGCAGTGGGATCCGATNNGACGCAGTTCTTCGCCTCGCCTGTCGTGGCTATGCGGGCGATCCGTGGCGCGCTCAAGCCTGGTGGCAAGCTTCGCAAGGTCTGCTGGCGCCGCAAAGCCGAGAACCCGATCTGGGCCGAGACGGAGGAGGTTGTTCAGCGGTTCCTCTCGCGCCCTGAGGAGTACGACGCCGACACCTGTGGGCCCGGTCCATTCTCGCTCGGGAATCCCGAGACCACCCGCGGGATTCTCGAGGCCGCTGGATTCGTAGAGATTGTCCTGGATCGTCGCGACTTCGACTACTTCATGGGTGCGGACGTGCATGAGGCGATCGAATCCTTGCTGGCGATCGGGCCCGGCGCCGAGCTNNGGACCACTACGCCCGATGGCAGAAGCCCGACGGCTCTATCGTCGGCCGCGGGTCCGTCTGGCTGGTCACCGCTACGAACCCTGGCTAGCGCGGTTACCCTCGTCAAGAGGGTGTGCTACCTGGTCCGCCTGACCCCAGGATAGAAACGGGGCTATCCGGACACAGCGTGCGTGCTCTGCTCCGGATTCCGGCGGCGCTGACCCCCCGAGGACGACCTCCGATCTCGCACCCCGCGCAGCATTGTCCAGTCGCGAACCGTCCGCTTCCGCTCCGATCGAGGCGCAGCAACGGGGCCCCACGCCCGTCCGCGGGTGTCCGTTAGCTAGCGCCGACGACACCCCCCGCGGACGAAGCCGCGAGTGTCTGCTGCTCGGTCGGCCGGACTGCTGCATCCGTGTGTGGGATCAGGTGCCGGGGTTGCCTGGCGTGGACTGGCGGATTGCGTCTCTGATCGCGGAGGCGGTCACGGTCGCGGCGGCGGTGCCGAGCACTGTCAGCGTCCACGAGGCGGCTGGTCCGGGCGTCGGTGGGGGTTGCGGTCCTGCCGCGAGGCAGAAGGTGACATCGCCGTCGTTCGGGGTGAAGGCCGGGTCGACTGCTCTGGCGATCCCTGCGGTTGCGACTCGCGCGAGGATCCCACAGCTGCGCTTGTCAATCCCAGCGTCCGTGCAGACGCACGCCAGAGTGGTGTTCTCGCCCGGACGCGAGGCCCAGCGAGGCAGCTCGGGGGTCTGCCGGATGAGATCGGCGCTACGGAGAAGCTCGCCGCTGTCCCCGCGCGGGCCTCCGAGAATGGTTCCGTTTTCGGCGAGCACGTCCCCGAACGCGTTCGCTACCGCTATCGCAGCCACGGTCACGCCGTCGGCAAGCGTGACGGCTGCGTAGCCCACCCCGCCCAGGGTCGCGCGTTCCCGACCCAGCAGCTTCCCGACCGCAGCGCCGGCACCCGCGCCCACCCGCCCGCGCTCGGGGACCCCAGCACCGGCTGCGTCACACGCTGCATAGCCGTCCTCCGGTCCGGGTCGGGCCCCGGGCTCGCCCGCGCTCGCATCGAACACGACGGCCGTCGGGACCAGCGGAACCACACCAATCGGCGTCGCCCGCCCCACTCCCCGCTGCTCCAGCCACCTCACCACCCCGTCAGCCGCCGCCAGGCCGAAAGCGCTCCCGCCGCTCAGAAGCACAGCCGACGGCCCCTCGGCATTCGCGAGCGGAGCCAGCGGTTCAAGCTCGCGCGTGCCGGTCCCGCCACCCCTCACATCGACACCACCGCGCGTTCCCGGCGGGCAGATCACGACTGTGCAGCCGGTCCCCGAATCCGCTCGAGTCGCATGCCCGACCAGAAACCCGTCGGGCAGCGAAAGCTCTCCTAGGAACCCCATCACACGAGGATCGCACGTCGGTCCCGTCATTCACCGAGTGCGCTTCATCTGAATTCGCCGAGTAAAGATTGAGGTTTTCCGATATTGCAGATGTGCCCCGGTACGAATAGCGTGTAGCCAGATGCCCGACGGTCCCTTCGAGTGCACTTGTCGCGAGCGGACCGCGTGTCGCAGATTGCAGATTGCGTTGGGAGCGCCCGCGGGGTGCCGAGAACGCGACTTGGCGGGGTAGCGCTGTCCGTTCGGGCCGCTCGATCTTGCTAGCTTCCGACGCGACAGGATCGGGGTCCCAGTGAACCTTCTCAAGGTGGACACGGCGTACGCGGAGAACCACGGCCTGCGGTTTCTGGGGCGCACGCGTCTGCCGCGCGAGGCGTCGCTTGGTGGGGGGACCTGGATGTGCGGGGGTGTGATCGTCGGTCCGGTCGCCGGGACCCGCGAGGGGACGCTCTACAGGTCCGGGGGCGGCAACACGCCGGCTGGCCCTACAGGCGGTCCGCCGGAGGCGCAGTTCACGATCCCCGGCCTCGAGAACACGATCGACGGCTTATGGGTGCGCAGAGGCGGACACAGCTTCTGGACGCGCCCCAAGCTGCCGAAGCGATACACGGAGGTCATGCTGCCCGATGACGCGTACATGGCGAAGTTCCGGGTCGCGGTCGCTTCACCGGACACCGATGCGGTCGCGCGGCGACTGCTGGACCCGAGCTTCATGGACTGGCATCTCAACCATCTACCACAGGGCTCGTTCAACTCGCAGGCGGGAACCTTCGAGATCTCGGGGGGAATCCTGTTCATCCGCGGTGCGCTGGGCGACAGCGTTGAGAAGCTGGAGGCGTTTGCCGTCGCGGCAGCCGGTCTCGCGGACCGTGTCGCCGCGTTTGTCGAGCACACGTAAACAGCCATCCGTTCGCCTGCCCGCTTCGTCTCAAATGTGTGCGTCTCACGCTTGTAGTGCCTTGCGCTGTCGGTGTGGATCACCGTACGCTCGGGCGCGACTTCGCCGCGCATCGCAGCGGCTAGGTGCTCGCCGGTCACGTTCGGGACGACCTTCGTCACAAGCTCGCCCGTTTCGCGGGAGACAAGCGCCATGACCGGGGTCTTGTCGGTCTTGCCCTGGGCGTCATCATGTGTGCAGCGCGACCAAGGGACTATGACGAGGAGGAGTACAGAGATGGCTGTGACCGAGAAGGCGATCCTCGCGGGCGGGTGCTTCTGGGGTGTCCAGGATCTGATCCGCAAGCTCGATGGTGTGAGCGGGACGCGCGTTGGCTACACCGGCGGCGACACGCCCAACGCGACCTACCGCAACCACGGCTCGCATGCGGAGGCGATCGAGATCCTGTTCGACCCTGAGCGGATTTCCTATCGCGACCTGTTGGAGTTCTTTTTTCAGATTCACGACCCGACGACGAAGAATCGCCAGGGCAACGACGTCGGGGTGAGCTACCGCTCGGCGATCTACTATGTTGACGACGAGCAGCGCCGCGTCGCGCAGGACACGATCGCCGATGTCGACGCCTCCGGCCTGTGGCCGGGCACGGTCCTCACCGAACTCGCGCCCGCCGGACCGTTCTGGGAGGCGGAGCCCGAGCACCAGGACTACCTCGAGCACTACCCCAACGGCTACACGTGCCACTTCGTCCGNNGGCTGGAAACTGCCGCGACGCGCGCAGGAAGCGGCGCACTGAGCTGGCGCGAGACAGGCGAGTCCTTAGCGACGTCGATCTGGCGAGCTCAGCTCCTTGGCTGTGCAGCTTGCCGGTGGGCTGACGAGCATCCCCGGGTCAGGCGATCAGATGCGGGCCGATCAGAGAGAGGTCGGCGTCGCTTAGTCGTTCGCTGGCCGAGGCGCGCTGGTGCCAGAAGGGATAGATCAGCGGCGGTCGACTGACCGCCTCGAGTCGTTGGTGCTCCTCCTGCGTCAGTTCGAGCGTCGACGCGGCAAGGTTGTCGGCGAGCTGCTCGTCTGTGCGGGCGCCGACGACCACGCTGGTGATCCCTGGGCGGGCCAGCAGCCATGCAAGCGCGACCTGCGCTGCGGACACGCCGCGGGCTCCGGCGATCTCGACAAGCGTTTCGATCGTGTCGTAAAGCTTGTCCTCGTTGTAGACCGGCGGTTCGCTCCACTCGCTCGCGTGACGGGAACCCGCTGGCGGAGGCTGTCCCCGTCGGTACTTTCCAGAGAGCAGCCCGCCGGCAAGCGGGCTCCAGATGAGCAGTCCCAGGCCCTGATCGATCGCCGAAGGCACGATTTCGTACTCGGCTGAACGCTCCTGGAGGGAGAGGTACACCTGGTGACTCACGAATTCGGGCATTCCCTTCTGCCGGGCGATCCCGAGCGCCTTCATCACCTGCCAACCGGCGAAGTTCGAGCAACCGACATATCTGACCTTGCCGCTGTGCAGGAGTTGATCGAGCGCACCCAGGGTCTCCTCAAGCGGTGTTTGTCCATCCCATTCGTGAACTTGATACAGATCGATGTGATCAGTCTGTAGACGCCGCAGGCTCGCCTCGCAGGCCTCAATCAGGTGATGGCGCGAGAGGCCGGCATCGTTTGGACCCGAGCCCATCGCAAATCGCGCCTTGGTCGCGAGCAGCACCCGGTCACGGCGAGTGCCCAGCGCCTGACCGACGATTTCCTCGGAGGCCCCCGAGGAATAAATATCAGCGGTGTCGATCACGTTCACGCCTGCGTCCAACGCCAAGTCGATCTGGCGTCGAGCGCCATCGAGATCGATCTCGCCGACGCCACGGAACTGCCCGCTACCCCCGAACCCCATCGTCCCGAGAATGAGCTCAGAGAAACGCAGCCCAGAGCTGCCCAACTGCCGGTAGTCCATGCTGCTCCTCACGGTCGCGGTCGCGGTATGCGAGCGAGAGCGTAACGACTCCACCCATCACGGTCAGAGAGCTGACAGGACCCTGTGAAGAATGGCCATACGCCTGCCGGCCGACGAGGTACTGCCCGCTTTGCACGAATCGATGATCACCTAGATGACGTGTTGAGATGGTCGGCGTCAGCGATGCCAGCGACGGCAACCCAACAGGATCGCCAAGAGCCACACGCTGGGCAGATCGTTCTCGACGACCTCGATCAACCAAGTCGACTCGGCCTGCGCCTCCGGAGCGTCGTCTGCGCGGGGCGCTCGAGCGAGGACGCGTCCCTGCGGATCGCTCAGCTCGGCGAGGTTAATCGGACCCGGTTCGTAGCGCAGCGGGCTTCGCGCGCGGATTCGCTCAACAGCGGCCGGCGCGAGCGCCCGGTTGATGACCTTGTCGTTGAGCCGACCGTGTGGAAGCAGCTCGATACGCGAGGTGCCGTGCGTGTCGAGCTGAACCTGCGCAAAGGGCAGCCCTACGGGCACGTACCTAAGGTTCACCGGCGGCGGTTCCATCGCCCCCACGGGTCTCCATGACGGTCCACCCGAACCGAAGACGCCCGAGATCGCCGATCCGATCACGCTCGAGGGCGAGAACATCTGCTTGACCCCGGGGACGAAGGTGACGAGCACGCGTCCGCCAGCGTCCTTCACGCTGCCGCCCTTCAGGCTCGCCGACGCGAAGACCGCCCCCGTGTGATCGCGGACCTCGAGGCCTCGGCCCGTCGTGACCTCCCACCCGGTCTCGTGCGGCGGGTTCGCGAGAGCATCAGCAAGGCGCTCACGACCCGAAGGTGTGTTGCTCCCATCGCCAGCGGCCCCGGTGCTCGGCATCGCATCGCAGTCTAAGGGAGGCCTCCCCGATGAGAACCGGCGACACCGGAATTGGACCTCCGCTCGTCGGGTGTCTCGCTTGAAATGGGGGATTGCAGGGTGTAGGGTCGCGCCGCGATGGGGGCAGCTCTTCTGGCTAGCCGGCTTCCGTTGGCTGGGGTGTTCTTGGTGGCTGGCTTTGCGAAGCTGGCTGACCTTGCCGGGTCGCGCCGGGCTGTGGTCGCACTTGGCGTTCCCGAGCGCCTGGCGGTGCTCGGCACCGTGTTGCCGCTCGTCGAGCTGGCTGTTGGCGTGGCGCTTGTGCCGGCGGTCTCGGCCCGATTCGGCGCGCTCGCCGCGATCGGCTTGTTGGCGTGCTTTTGCACGGCGATCGCCAATGCGATCGCGCGAGGCCGGGCACCTGACTGTCATTGCTTCGGGCAGTTGCATAGCGCTCCGGCGGGGTGGGGCACGCTGGCGCGTAACCTCACGCTGCTCTCCATAGCGGGGTTCGTGGCGATCGCGGGATGGGGGGGCGGCGGTGATAGCGCGACGCGGTGGGTGACGCGGGTCGGCGCCGGATGGCTGGTGGCGATCGCGGCGGGTGCCGTGATTGTCGCGCTCGTGTCCTTCCAGGTGTGGTTCTCGCTGCAGTTGCTCTCTCAGAACGGCCGCGTGCTCGGACGCGTGGAAGCGCTCGAGGCAGCCCTCGAGCGGTCGATGGGCGCGCTCGGCGTCGGTGAGGATGGCGGGACCGTTCTCGAGCCGCTCGGCGCGGGGCTTCGTGGCGCGGGGCTTGCCGTCGGCTCGCCCGCCCCCGATTTTGATCTCGAGAGCATCGTCGGCGAGCGCGCTTCGCTCGCATCGCTGCTGTCGTCAGGGCGTCGGGTGATGCTGGTGTTCTCTGATTCTGGGTGCGGTCCGTGTGATGCGCTGATGCCAGACGTCGCGCGCTGGCAGCGCGAGCATCATGCGCAACTTCAGATCGCCGTGATCGCCAGCGGCGACGTGGAGCGAAACCGCGAGAAGGCCACCCGACACCAGCTCGCTCGGGTGTTGCTGCAGTCAGAGCGCGAGGTCGCGAACGCTTATCAGTCGTACGGCACCCCGACGGCGGTCGTGATCGGCACCGACGGCCTGATCGCCAGCCCCTCAGTCGCTGGTTCAGAAGCGATCACGAAGCTGACCGCGCAAGCGACCCGCACGCTCGTGCCTGTTCGACAGCACGCTCCGTCCGCCAACGGACACGCCGCTCCGTCCGCCAACGGGCACGCGAACGGCTCCGCTCCGCCCGCCGCGCCATCGCCCGACAGATCACGGGTTGGGCAGCCCGCCCCCGAGCTCGTGCTCGCCGACCTCGACGGCGCGCGGGTCGCGCTCAAAGATCTCTATCAGGAGCGCACGCTCGCGGTGTTCTGGAACCCCAGCTGCGGGTTCTGCCGGCAGATGCTCCCAGCGCTCAGAGCGATCGAAGAGAATCCGCCGTCGGGCTCGCCGCGGCTGGTCGCGATCAGCGCTGGCGACGCGAGTGTCGTGCGCGAGCAGGGAATTCCCTTCCGTGTCGTGCTGGACGGGGAAGGGGAGGCGATGCGCGCCTTCGGCGCCGGCGGCACACCGATGGCCGTGCTGGTCGAGCAGGGCCTGATCGCCTCTCCGGTAGCGGCCGGTGCCGACGCGATCTTGACGCTCATTCGCGCCGCCGCCCGGAGCGACGCGCACGCAATCTCGACCAATCCCACAGCTGGGCACCGGCACGTCGAGCCACTGGCTTGACGGCGCCGCCAGCGGTCTTGCGAGCGGAACGCTCAGCCGCCGCCAGGTCCTGCGGCGCGGCGGAGCGATCGCCGCCGCGCTGATCACCGGCCTTCCGACCGCCGACGCGCTGGCCCGTCCAGTCAAACGCAAGCGCACGCGGCCCGAGGATCACATCAAGCCGAGACGAGCCCGGACGGCAGCGAAGTGCAGTAAAGGGGTCGAGTGTCACGGCAATGGCTGCTCGAAGGATGAGTCGTGCTGCGATCACGGCTGCTGCCAGTCCGGCTCGCATTGCTGTCACGGCCACAATGGGTGCTGTCCCGACGACGCGCAGTGCAGCCAACCTGGAGCTAGAGGCTCGATGGGAGCTCGGTGGACTGCCCGTAGACGTTGAAATCTAGGTGCCGCCTTGAGCTGCGCGGCTACCGTGGCGGGAGCGTCAGCATCGCCGCGCTCGCGGCCGGCAAGCTGACGACGTAGCTCCCTCCCGCGCTTGGTTCGACCGAGGTTGCATCCGGGGTGCCCGCGAGCAGGCCCGTCGCGGTCGCGGTGCCGAACCCCTGGCCTCCGAGCGTGACGCCGTTTTCCGCATGGGGGCTTGACGCCTGCAGCCGCTCGAGCGTCGCCGGGCCTCCGAGGAACGGGATCCGCACCGCGACGACCCGCCCGTGGGCTGTCGCGTTGTTGATCAACACGACACGAACGTCCCCGTTGGGCGCGCGCGTGGCCCATGCGTTCACCCCCTCGCCCGGCGCTCCGGAGAGCGCCAGCAACCGCGATCCCGGAGGCGCAGCCTGGGCGAACATCATCAGCCCGTAGTACGCCGGGTGGACATCGGCCTGCCAGGCGCCGTTCGCGGCATTGACGGCGAAGAGCTCGTTCAACGAGCCGGGCTCGGTTTGGACGTTGACGCCGTCCACGCCGACTCGGGCCATCGCGAACAGCGTGTCGAGCGACCACAGGGCCGACGCGAAGCTGTCGCTCACGCCGGCCATTCCCCCGCACGAGATCGCGCTCATCTCGTCGACGCGCAGCCCGATGCCGCGTACGTGGGAGATCGCCACGGCGTTCGCGACGGTCGCCGCAAGGCCTGTGGATGCTGCATCCGAGAGCACGTCCGCGATCGTGACCGGGGTAGCCGCGGAGCAATGCTTGAGCGGATACCGATGCAGAGTGGCAAGCCTGACGCGGGGATTGCCCGACAGGAACTGACCGAGCAGCGGGATCCACACCGACGAGCCCATGCTGGGACCTGCGAGCGTGACAGAGCGCGGCAGCGATCGAGCGATGTTCCCGAAATCGCGGACGAAATCGGCGTAGTCATATGTGGGCGGGCGGCCATTGACATGCTGGCCGTCGGGAGCCTTGTACCACGAAAACGAGCCGTACAGCTCTGGTTCGTTGCCAAGCTCGAGGGCCGAGATCCGCGCGCGCCCGATACCGTCGATCAGCGCGTGCGCCTCGGCCGCTGCGACTCTGCCACTGTCGGCCTCGAAGTTGATGCCGAGGATCAGGTGGGCATCGAGTGTCTGGGCCAGCGCGTGGGCGACCTGGAGCCAATTCGCCGTCAGGTCGTACTTGACGCCACCGGGACGCGCCACGCCCGGGGTCGGCCACCAGGTCCAGTCGGTGC
>PMOY01000322.1 GCA_003165655.1 Solirubrobacterales bacterium | reverse complement strand
CGCAACTGGGACTACCGCTACACATGGCTGCGCGACTCGGCGTTCACGCTGTGGGCGCTCTACACGCTCGGCCTCGACTGGGAGGCCAACGACTTCTTCTACTTCATCGCCGATGTCGCCAAGAGCACCAACGGCGAGACGCAGATCATGTACGGGATCGACGGCTCACGGGTGCTCGATGAGCAGCTGCTCGATCACCTCTCCGGCTACGAGGGCGCCCGCCCGGTTCGGGTCGGGAACGCCGCCTACGAGCAGGATCAGCACGACGTCTGGGGAGCGATCGTCGGCTCGATCTACCTCTACATGCGTGAGCGCGACCGGCTCGAGGACCGCCTGTGGGCGATCGTTGTGTCTCAAGTCACATGTGCGCTCAAGCACTGGAAGGAACCGGACCGCGGCATGTGGGAGGTGCGCGGCGAGCCGAAGCACTTCACGGCATCGAAGGTGATGTGCTGGCTGGCCGCGTATTGCGGCGCGCGACTCGCTGAGGCCCGTGGAGAGCTCGACCAGGTGGCACCATGGGACGCCGCCGCCGAGGAGATCAAGGCGGATGTGCTCGCCAACGCGCTCGACGACCGCGGCGTGTTCGTGGCCCACTACGACACCACGGCGCTCGACGCATCGGTCCTGCTGATCCCCCTGATCGGCCTGCTGCCCCCCGACGACGAGCGCGTGCGCGCGACCGTGCTGGCGATCGCGGACGAGCTGACCGAGGAAGACCTGGTGCTGCGCTACCGGGTCGAGGAGACCGACGACGGCCTCGCCGGCGAAGAGGGCACGTTTACGATCTGCTCCTTCTGGCTCGTATCGGCCCTGGTGATCATCGGCGAGGCGGAGCGCGCTCGGGCCCTGTGCGAGAAGCTCCTGTCCTACGCCAGCGACCTGCACCTGTACGCCGAGGAGATCGATTCGCACACCGGACGCCACCTCGGAAACTTCCCCCAGGCATTCACGCACCTCGCGCTGATCAATGCCGTGATGCAGGTGATCGGCGCGGAGCGCGGGATGCAGCCGCAGCAGCTCGCAGTCGAGAGCCCGCGCTCTCCGTGATCTGGGGCGCGCCCGAGCTGACCGAGCTGGGATTCCTCGGCATCGGGGCCGGCGCGCTCAACGCGGCCGCAGGCGGAGGATCGCTGATCACCTTCCCCGCACTGATCGCGTTCGGATTGCCGCCGCTGACGGCGAACCTCTCGAACACGGTCGCCCAGTGTCCTGGCTATCTGGCAATCGTCCACGGCTACCGACCCGAGCTGGCCGGGCAGCGCCGACGCATCGTCGGCCTGTTGCCGGCTGCCCTGGTCGGCGGCGGGACCGGCGTCGCGACGCTCGAGCTCGCCTCCCCCGCGACCTTCCGCGCCGTCGTTCCGGCGCTCGTGCTCGTCGCCTGCGGGCTGCTCGCGGCGCAGCCACGCGTCAGCCGGATGCTCTCGGAGCGCAGGGCCGCAGGCGCGAGACGGGCCGGGCTGCAGGTCGCGGTGGCAATTTCGTGCGCGTACGCGGCCTACTTCGGAGCCGCGGCGGGCGTCCTCCTCCTGGCCGTCCTCGCGGTCTTCGTCATCGACGATGTTCAGCGCCTGAACGCCCTCAACAGGTTCCTCATCATGGTCGTCAACGTCCTTGCCGCCGCGCTCTTCATCGCCCTCGGTCCCGTCAACTGGGCGGCGATCGCGGTGCTGGCGCCCACCACCATGATCGGCGGGTGGGCGGGCGTCTCGGTAGTGCGCAAGCTCAGTCCGACCGCGCTCCGGGCGACGGTCCTGCTGATCGGGGCGGCCGCGAGCGTTTATCTGATCGCTACGTCGTGGTGAGGGGGCGCCTCACCCGAACGTGATCACGCTGCGAATCCCGTCCTGGCGCTCCATCAGCTCGAAGCCATCGTTGACCTCCTCGAGCGTGATCCGGTGCGAGATGAACGGGTCGACGTCGATCTCGCCGTCGAGGTAGCGCTGCACCAGCTGGGGCACCTGGTCGCGCCCCTTGACTCCGCCGAACGAGGAGCCGCATACCCGCCGGCCTGTGATCAGGTAGCGGGGAATGATGTCGAGGGTCTCGCCCTTGCCCGCGACCCCGGCGACCGTGCAGAGCCCCCACCCCATCCGCGCCGCTTCGACAGCCTGGCGCATCACCTGCACGAGCCCCGTGGCCTCGAACGTGTAGTCGGCGCCGAAACCACGGGTCTCCTCGAGCACGCGCTCGACGGTGTCCGGGCCACCGATCCACGCATCCGTCGCTCCCTGGCCGCGCGCGAGCTCGAGCCGCTGCTCGGAGAGGTCGACGCAGATGATCCGCTCAGCCCCCTGGAGCCGGCACCCGGCCACTGCGCCGAGCCCAACCATCCCCGCGCCGAACACGACGCACGTCGATCCCGGCTCGACGCGAGCGGTGTACATCGCGGCGCCGAGCCCGGTCGACAGTCCGCACGCAAACAGGCACGCGCGGTCCGACGGCGCGTCATCTGAGATGTGGGCGAGCGCAATCTCCGGCATGACCGTGTACTCAGCGAACGTGCTCGTGCCCATGAAATGCCGGATCGGCTCGCCGTCGCGTGCGAGCCGAGTGGTCCCGTCCGGCAGGTAGCCCAGGTTCTGCTGCTCGCGGATCGCGAGGCAAAGATTCGTCTTTGGACTCACGCAGTGCACGCACTCCTTGCACTGCGGCGAGAACAGCGTCACCACGTGGTCTCCAGGCGCGAGGCTCACGACGCCCTCCCCTACCCGTTCGACGACGCCGGCGCCCTCGTGCCCGAGCACGGTCGGCGCGTAGCCGGACGGATCGACCCCCGACGCTGTGTACAGGTCCGTGTGGCAGACACCGCACGCCTCGAGGCGCACGAGCACCTCGCCCGACTTGGGCTCGGCCAGCTCGAGCTCGGTGACATTCAGCGGCGCGGCGAACTCCTCGAGCACGGCGGCACTGATCTTCACGACAGGCTCCTCCTTCGGGGTGGGTCGGGGTGGCGCTTCGGGCCCCGCGGCGCCCGATTCCCGCCACAGTCTGCACGAGTGGCAGGAACACCGTGCGATCTCCGTCGCTTGGCGAGCGTGTGTGCACTTTTACCGAACTATTCGTACCTTTAGAACACGCGCCCGAGCTGGAGCCAGCGCGACCAAGCCCGCGCCGCGGCCCGCCCCCCGCCCCCTCAGTGCTCCGCGCCCGCCACCCCAGCGCCCGATGCAATCGCCGGCCGAGGCGAATCTGCTCGCAGCCTGTCGCGCGAGCGCAGCAACATCGCGGCGCCCATGCCCGCCACGGCAACGCAAGTGATCGCTCCGAGCCCGAGACCCGCCCGCGCCCCCGCGACCGCCATCACCCAGCCAACAATCGGGCCGCCGATCGGCGTCGAGCCCTGGAAGGCAACGAACCAGAGCGCCATCACCCGCCCCCGCATCGACGGCTCGGCGCCGAGCTGCAGGGTGGAGTTGCCGGTCGACATGAAGGAGATGCTCGCGGCCCCTACGAACCCCAGCGCCACGAGCTCGAACGCGAGGTTCGGCGCGAGCGTCGCGAGCGTCATCGCGGCCCCGAAGGCCGCCGAGGCGACGACGAGCGTCCGCATGCCGGTCTTTCCCCGGGCGGCGACGACCAGGCCCCCGGCCACCGCGCCAAGCCCCATCGCCGCGGTCATGAAGCCGAAGCCCGTCGCGCCGGCGTGCAGGCCGCGGCTCGCCATCACCGGGAGCGTGACCTGAAACTCGTAGGTGAGGCAGCCGACGACGCCCATCATCATCAGCGGCACCGCGAGCTCGCTGTGCGAGCGCACGTAGCGCAGGCCCTCGCGCAGCTGGCCGCGCTCTCGAGGAGTGGGAGCGGTCGGGTTCAGCGCCCTGCGGT
>PMOY01000299.1 GCA_003165655.1 Solirubrobacterales bacterium | reverse complement strand
GTGCATAATTTGCGGAGGAGAGAAACGTAAACCCCAGTTTCGTAGTAACGGGTATGTCATTGTCCGTTGCCAGAATTGTCACTTCCGCTTCGTTGACCCAACGCCGGCGGCGAGTGAGTTGGCCCAATTCTATAACCAGGCATACGCAGTCGACCTGAGGAACTACTCGGAGCATATGGACGACCAGCGGCTCCGCGAACTCGAGCGCTTTCACCCGCCGGGCAGGCTGCTCGAGATCGGGGCGTCATACGGCCACTGGCTCAACCTGGCTCGAGCGAGGGGATGGACTGCGGCTGGTATTGAGGTCTCTCGCGAGGCGGCCCGGTACGCTCGCGAGTACTTCGGGCTTGACGTCCAGAACGCCGACCTAATCGCCGCGCAGGTCGAGGACGCTTCGTGCGATGCCGTTGTGATGTGGCACGTGCTTGAGCACGTGTCCAACCCTGCGGAGCAGCTACGCCGCGTTCGCGAGATTTTGCGGCCAGGCGGTGTGGTGGCCATCAGAGTTCCCAACGGTGCCAGCCTGGGCGCGATTGTCGGTCGCCAATGGTGGTTCTGGATGAGCCCACCGGCCCACCTCTGGTTCTTCTCCCCTGTGACGCTATCGAACTTCTTGGCGCAACATGGGTTCGAGGTCGTGCACATTGGGACCATGCGGGGTGACGGTCTCGACCCCTATCAGCATCTAGCGCGGGCGGCTACAGGTGAACTCGCATCCTTGGCCCGGACTCTGCGGAGGAGGGCAGGTGGAATTGAACACAGTTGGCGCGATACACCAGGCGTCAGCAAAGATGTTTCGCTGACCCGTCATTCTCCGCCTGCCCGGGCGCGGCGGACCGAAGTTTTGGAAAGGTTTGGACCAGTCGCCCTGCATCTAGATAAGGCGACGAGTCGGCTGACCCGCCGCCTCGAGCAGAGCGGTTTCGGAGACGAACTTGTCGGATACGCCCGGCGACCAGCTTGATAGGTCGTAGGGTCCAGTCATTTGTGCCTCAGGGGACGGGGCCCGGCGAGCGTGTATTGTGCCGCGCGGCGTGCTGCGATAGCCAGTCGGCTCATTGAGTTTGCGTATCTTCCTCGTCGCTTCTTGAAGTCGATCAGCGGTCGCGTCGCGCTGTCTAATTGACCGCCTATTGGGAGCTGGTCGCGCGGGGTTGACCAAGCGCTGAGGGGCGGCATGTACTCGCGGAGTGTGTTGGCGGACGAGCGCTGCGTCTCCGTCATGCGACCGCGAAACCCGGGTCTGAAGGTGCCGCGGAGGCCCTATCGTAGCTCGCAGAATCCCGCGTTTCCCGGACGATCACAAGGCTTTGTAGCGATTCATCCGGTCTCGAAGCCTGGCCTGGTTCTGACGAACTCCCACTTTTCGTGGCCGGGGGCGCGCGCAGGCGTGCCTTCGTCCGGCCAACCGCGTGCTCCATCCTAACGGCGCGGGCCCGGTAACTGGGTCACGGTCGGCACCCTCCGAGGAGGTCACTTCGGGGGGGTTGTGGTGAACGCCGAGTTCCTAGGACCTCGATGCCGGCGCGTGCGAGCGACCTCGGGCATACGGCATTACATGAACCCAGAGCGCCGGCTGACGAGGCAGCGCTAGGTGGCTCGCCAGTCCGGAGTGACGCCCGCAGTAGATGGGAGCGCGGCAGCCACACCGGCGCACGCTCCGACAAGTAGCCAGAAAAACACTTGCGCCTGTGTTAAGAGCGCGACCCCCGCAAGGACCAACATATTGGCGAGCGTCGTACTGAAGAGAACCGACGCAACGGCAGTCCGCCGATGACGCCAGCCAGTGACAGCTACCGCGATCACCAGAAGAATAAACGCAGCCGCCGCTACAAAACCCCACTGCACCGCAAGGGCGATGTACTCGTCGTCGATAGAAATATCACCTTGGGGTCCCTGAAACGTCGACCGGGTGCCGAGTGCGGACAGAACCCCTGGTTGCTCAACATAGTTCAAAAGCTCGACCCGATAGTTAGCCGAGCCAGCCACGCTGTTACCCTGAGAGCTGCTCTGGCCGAATAGTAGAGACTTGGTGGGGCCGAACGCCCCGACAACGAGGATGACCGAGAGGAGCAATATGGCAAGTCCGATCCGACCTGGTCTGATGATCAGCCGCGGGTGCGCGAGTGTCATGGCAAGGAGGCCGATCACGAGCAGGACCCATCCTGTCCTGGCCAGCGCGGCTGCCTGAAGACCTGCCAGGGCGAGTGCCAGAGCAAACCAAAGTCTGCGCGTCCGACCTGACTCGGCTTGAAGCCCTAGCCCAAACGACAAGAGCGACGCGGTGGACAAGAAAATGGCCAGAGGTATGGGCTGGCCAAAGCTTGCTTGAACCCTTGTCGATCCAAAACGCAGTGTTGCTACTCCCAGCCCGGCCTGGACGTCTGTCGCGCCCGGAAACAACTTGAGGAAAAGATTACGCGAACTGGCCGCCTCGTATAGGACGAAGGGCGCCAGGAAGAGCGCGGCGGCGACGATCCCTCTACAGAGACTGCTGATTCCGATGCGCTGCACAACGCAGCGCCCCGCGATGTAGGGGCCAAGCCATAAGTAGAGTAATTGCTCGTAACCAGTGAAATGCTGAACGCCAGCAACCACCGAGAGGAGGAGCGCTCCCAGGAAGACGACCATGGCGATGTCAATAAGCGTGATTCTGAGTTGTTCGCCGCGTGCCGCTGAGCCAAAGACCAGCGACGCCCCGACGATCCAGAGCAATAGCAATCCTGGGTCCAGAACAAGCGCACCGCGAGTGGGCGCGGCGAGAAATGGAAATAGTGCTAATAGGCCCAGCCCCGGGTACAGGACCAGATCAGGCCGATCGGCCGCAATGACGAACACACCGGCACCGGCCACGGCGGCGGAGACGACAGCCACGACCAGCGGATCCTTGACGAGAAAAGCGGCTAGTCCGACGCATAATATAATCGTCCCCGCTACTTGAGCGATCGCGGTCCGCGGTGTCCACCCAATTGGCTTCAAGGCCGGCTCAGGGAAGCGATTTAGCGGTGTAGTCGTCACCTTCCGGAGTCTGGCTCTCTTCGCCTCGTGTCTTGCCATACCCATAGCCGTAGTACCCGGACTCAGAGTCAATCCCGGTGGCAACAAAGCCGAGTACAGGTACTGGCGCGGAGCCCAGGAGACGTACCAAGTCATTGAGGGCTCGCCTATTAACGAGCTTTGGCCTCGCTACCACGATCACGGCATCGACATGAGGTGTGAGAGAGAGTGCATCGCTCACCTGGGTGAGCGGCGGACTGTCCACCAAAATGACATCGGCATGCGCACGCAGGTCGTCCAGCACTTCAGGGAGCGCGCCAAATGTTCCGAGGTCTACGGATGGCGGGGGTCTGACACCCGGAGGGACGACCTGTATCGCGGCTGATGAGAAGTGGTTTGCAGAGGCAGAAGGCGCGGAGTTATCTGAGTCGCCGTCGCCGATAGTAACCGCCGTGATAACGTCATCGAGCATAACGTCACCGACTAAGACGTCGGCTAAGCCGGGCGTGTCTGGGACGCCAAGGCCTGTGGCCAATCGAGGGCGTCGCAGGTCGAAGTCAACGACAGTCACGCGCTGGTGAGCCCAGGACAGCGCGGCTGCGAGCCCTGCAGCAGTAGTGGTCTTTCCCTCTCCCGCCATCGCGCTCGTGACTAGGACGATCGGCGTACGCGAGGTTCGCTNNACCCCGGGCTTGTGCAACTGGGCCGAGTGCTGAGCGAGCGCGAACGAGATGGCGACCCTGAGCAGTTGAAAGGATTCGGCTTGCCGTGATCCGGCGCTCGGAAGCAGGCCAACATCAGGACCAAACCGTCGGCGATCGGGAGGAGGAAGGAGTCCCAGCAAGGGAAATCCAGTCAAATCTCTGACCTCGTCGG
>PMOY01000191.1 GCA_003165655.1 Solirubrobacterales bacterium | reverse complement strand
TGCGCGTCGAGCACGTCGAGCTGCACGGAGGCAAGCATCAACCGGCGGTGCTCATGCTGTCCGTAGAAGGCGAGGAGCTCGCTGCCGAGCTCGCGCAGGTCGCCGATCGCGGCCGAGCGCCCGCAGACATAGGCGCGAGTGCGGCCGTCCGGCCAGACGCGACGGGCGAGCACGATCTCGCCGCTGTCCGACGGGAGCCGCTCGGTAAGCGCCGGATCGAGCGCCGGCGGGCGCTCGAACACACCCTCGACGTACGCCTCGGGCGCGCCGGGGCGCACGATCCCGGTCCGTGCTCGACCGCCGAGCAGGAGGTCGAGGGCGTGGGCGAGCATGGTCTTGCCGGCACCCGTCTCGCCGGTGAGGACGTTCAGGCCCGGCGCGAGCCGGAGCTCGGCCCGCTCGATCAGGAGGAGGTTCTCGACGCGAAGCTCGTGAAGCATGCGCGGGGTGTACCAGGCGGCGGAGACGGACCCGCGCAGATCCCGTGCTCCAGGACCGAGACGTGCTCAGCGCCGCCCCGGCGTAGGGCTAAGGCTGCGTCGCCAAGCGCCCGAACTTCTCTCGCAGACGATGGTAGAAGGTCGTGCCGGGCAGCTGGGCGAGCGACGACTGCCCATCGCGAAAGCGGGCCTCGAGCCCGGCGGCCGGCGCCAGCACGCCGACGGGCCGTCCGTCGACCGCGACGTCGGCCGGTTCTTCACGGGAGCGATTGTGGACCACGAGGATGTCCCCCGGCGCGACCACGAGCGAGCGCGCGGTGAGCGAGTGGGGAGCGATGAAGGAAACCGCGAAGCCGTGCACTCCCCAGGCCATCACGGGACCGCCATTGGCAAGGTTGTATCCGGTCGAGCCCGCCGGAGTCGCGACGACGAGGCCGTCGCACCGCACCCGCCCGATCTCGTCCCGCCCGACGGCGTACGCGAGGTCGGCGACGCGCTTACCGGCCTGACGATGCAGCGAGACGTCGTTCATCGCGAGCCAGCTGCTGCCGGCACCGCGGACCTCGATACCGGGGAGTGACAGGACTTCGAAGGCACCGCTGAACGCGAGCCTGAGCCCCGTTTCGATGTCCTCGGGATCGATCGTGGCGAGGAACCCGATCTCGCCGTAGTTGACTCCGAACACGGGGACTCCGGTCCCGGCGTAGGTGCGGAGCGCGGTCAGGATCGTGCCGTCGCCGCCGAGGGCGAAGCAGACGTCGACGTCGACGTCGAGCGCGGCGTCGAGGACCAGTCCCGCGGCGGGCCGGAGGTGATGCTTGCGCGTCTCCTCCGCGTTGAGGCGCAGCACGGCTCCGACCTCGCTGGCGATCGCGAACAGCGAGCGCATCGCCGGCTCGGTTTCATCAGGCCTACGGTGGGTGAACACGGTTGCCGTTCGGGGCGGCTTCACGGCTCGACCTCGCGGGCGCCGACCTCGAGGTCCTGCAACCCACCCCGCGTCCCCTCGGCGAGCCAGATGAACGACTCGAGGTTGCCCTTCGGGCCCGGCAGGCCTGAGCTGGCGTAGCCGAGCACCGCCGCGCCGAGGCCCTGCGCGGCCCGTCCGGCCTCGATCAGCGTCTCGCGCCGCAGCGCGGGCTCACGCACGACGCCGCCCTTCCCGACACGGCCGCGTCCGACCTCGAACTGGGGCTTGACGAGGGCGAGGCAGTCGAACCGCGCGGCGGCGGCACCGAGCGTTGCGGGCAGTACCTTCGCGAGCGAGATGAACGAGACGTCGACGACGATCAGGTTCGGCGCGTAGGGCAGCTCCTCGGGGCGGAGCGTGCGCGCGTTGCGGCGCTCGATCACGGTGACCCGTGGATCGCCGCGCAACCCCCACTCGAGCTCCCCGTAGGCGACGTCCAGGGCGACCACATGGGCCGCGCCGCGCTTGAGCAGGCAGTCGGTGAACCCCCCGGTGGCGGCGCCGACGTCGAGCGCGGACCGTCCGCCGACATCCAGTCCGAAAGCGTCGAGCGCGTTGGCGAGCTTGCGTCCCCCACGCGAGACGAACGCGGGCGCCTGCGCGACCGATACCTCGACGTCGACGCCGACGAGCTGGCCCGGCTTCTCCGCCGGTCGCCGGTCCGCGCCCAGCCAGACCTCGCCCGCGAGCACCGACGCGGCGGCACGGGTACGCGACGGAAACACGCCGCGACGGGAGAGCAGCGTGTCGAGACGCACCTTGGTCACGGCGCGAACGGTAGCGGCCAGCCGCTCGGGGCCCGTCCCCGGCCTGATCCGGCGAGCCGGCCACGCGACCAGCGCCCAACGCGCCTAGGCTGTTCGGTGATGCCCGAGCTCCCCGAGGCCGAACGCGCCCGCGCCCTGATCGCGGATCGTGGGCTCGGCCGCGTCATTGCCGCTGTCGAGGACGGCGACAGCTACGTGTGCCGCCCCCACGCGCCCGGCGAGCTCGCCGCCGCGCTCGTCGGGCGGCGCCTGACGAGCGCGAACCGGATCGGGAAGACGCTATGGCTCGAGACCGATCGTGGCGGTCCCGATCTGGGACTGCACCTGGGGATGGCGGGACGTATCGTGATCGACGAGGAGCCGCACGAGCGCTGGGATCGGTTCGCGCTGACGTTCGACGACGGCGGCCGTCTCGCGCTACGCGACAAGCGACGCCTCGGCCGGGCGGTGCTCGAGCCCGACCTGTCGCGGCTCGGCCCCGATGCCGCGCTCGCAACGCGCGCCGAGTTCCGCGCCGGCGTCGGCCGGGGTGCCGGACCGATCAAGGCACGCATCATGGACCAGGCGGTGATCGCCGGAGTTGGGAACCTGCTCGCCGACGAGATCCTCTGGCAGGCGCGGATCGACCCGCGACGGCCGGCGAACCAGCTCTCCGGGCCCGAGCTCGACGCGCTGCGCCGCGCGGTGCGCGCCGCGGTCCGGCACGCGCTCCGCGAGGGCGGCGCCCACACGGGGGCGCTCAACCCTCACCGCGAGCGCGACGGCCACTGCCCGCGCTGCGGCGCACCCCTGTCGCGCGCGCGGATCGCCGGCCGCACGACGTACTGGTGCCCGGCCGAGCAGCGCTGACGGCCGACGACGGACACGCCGGCTGGTCACTCAGTCGAGGACGACACGGCGGGCGCTGGCGCTCCCAGAGGCGGCTACGCCTCGGAGATGCGGCTGAGCTGAGCCGTTGCGGCCTCGATCCGCTCGGCGATCCGCGTCCCGGTGAACCCGACCTCGTTGTGCAGCAGTGCTGGTGTGCCGTGGGTCACGTAGCGATCCGGCAGGCCGACGCGGAGGATGCGAGGCGCGAGGACACCGGTGTCCGACAGGGTCTCCCAGACCGCAGAGCCGAAGCCGCCGGCGAGCACGCCTTCTTCGACGGTGACCAGGAGCTCGTGCTCGGCGGCGAGCTGGGCGGCGAGGCCGGTATCGATCGGCTTCGCGAAGCGGG
>PMOY01000266.1 GCA_003165655.1 Solirubrobacterales bacterium | reverse complement strand
AAGTAGGAGAACAGCGGCGGCTGACGGTCTGAGAGCACCGCGAGCGCGGAGTCGTTGCCCATGCTCGCGAGCGACTCCTCGCTCTTCGTCGCCATCGGCGCGATCGTCAGCTTGAGGTCCTCCTGGGAGTAGCCGAACGCGAGCTGCCGCGACCGCAGCGGCTCGATCCGCGGCGTCGTCGGCTCGCGCTCGGGGAGGTCGGCGATGTGGACGACCGAGCGCTCGTACCACTCGCCGTAGGGCTGCTGGCTCGCGATCCGGCGCTTGATCTCCTCGTCTTCGACGATCCGGCCCGCCTCGAGGTCGAGCAGGAACAGCCGGCCCGGTTGCAGGCGACCCTTGCGCTCGATGTGCTCGGGCGCGATCGCGGTCACTCCGGTCTCGGAGGCGAGCACAACGTAGCCGTCCTTGTCCTGGACCCAGCGCCCCGGCCGCAGGCCGTTACGGTCGAGCACGGCGCCGGCCAGCGTGCCGTCGGTGAAGACGACGGCGGCAGGCCCGTCCCACGGCTCCATCAGGCATGAGTGGAAGTCGTAGAAGCCGCGCACATCGGGCGGGAGGTCCTGGCGCGTGCGGTAGGCCTCGGGCACCATCATCATCACCGCGTGGGCGATCGAGCGCCCGCCGAGCACGAGCAATTCGAGCACGTTGTCGAACGTGCCCGAGTCGGAGTTGGCATCGGTGACGACCGGGATGACCTTGTGGAGATCCTCGCCGAAGAGCTCGGACGCGAGCTGCGACTCGCGCGCCCGCATCCAGTTGATGTTCCCCCGCAGCGTGTTCACCTCGCCGTTGTGGGCGATCATCCGGTACGGGTGCGCGAGCGCCCAGCTCGGGAAGGTGTTCGTGCTGAAGCGCGAATGGACGAGCGCGAGCCGGCTCGCGAGCCGCGGGTCGCGCAGGTCAGGGAAGTAGTGAGGCAGCTGCGGAGCGGTCAACATCCCCTTGTAGACAATCGTCCGCGAGGAGAAGCTCGGCAGCGCGAGGTCGCGCCCGGCCGCACGCTCGATCACGCGGCGGATGACGTAGAGCTTGCGCTCGAACGCCTCCTGATCGACGATCTGGTGCGCCGCCCCGACCAGGACCTGGCGGATCGTCGGAGCCGCCGCCCCGGCGGTCATCCCGACGTAGCGCTCGTCCACGGGGACCTCGCGCCAGCCCAGTACCCGCTGACCCTCGGCGGCGATCGTCTCCTCGATCAGCGCCTCGAGCTCGGTCCGGCGCTCGGGGTCGGTCGGCAGGTAGCAGACGCCGACGCCGTACAGGCCGCGCTCGGGAAGCTCGATCCCCGCGACCGCGCGGAAGAACGTGTCCGGAATCTGCAGGAGGATGCCGGCGCCGTCTCCGGTGCTCGGATCTGCCCCCTCGGCGCCACGATGCTCGAGGTTCTCGAGCGCGTCGAGCGCCTTCTCGACTACCGCGTGGGTCGCCTCGCCGCGCAGCTTCGCCACGAGCGCGATGCCACACGCGTCATGCTCGTAGGCGGGGTCGTAGAGGCCATCGGCCCCTGGCGGCGTGGAGCGGTGCATGAGGTTGTGGTGGTGCTCAGGGGGGCGGACACGGTCTTTCCGGGACACACAAGGATATCAGCGGCGAGTGGGGCTGCGAAGGGCAAAGATCCGCCGCCGTCGGGACGCTCACAGCGGCCGCTGGGAGCGTACGAATCCTGGCCAACAGCCGATCCGGACTCCTGCGGGTCGCCACGCAAATAGCGCTTTCACACCATGAGCGCTGGGACGGCAACGGCTATCCGAACGGACTCGTGGGAGCCGCAATCCCGCTGACGGGTCGTCTCGTCGCGGTCGCTGACGTATTCGACGCGTTCGCGCATCGGCGGCCCTACAAATCAGCCTGGCCGGTGAGGGAAGCCGCCGCTGAGATCTTGAGCCAGAGTGGCGTGCAGTTCGACCCGAGCATCGTTGAGGCAAAGAGCATTCAGTTTCCTTGGCCGAACGGTCGACAAACCTATATGACAACGTCGGGCCCGCGCGAGCATCCGCGCACGATTGGATGGCTCGGGACGGTTGCGCTGGCAATTGGTGGGTCGAACCGTAGCCTGCTCCTGATCGGGGCGCTGTTGGCGGTTGTCGGCACGGCGGCGGTCCCGCTGCTGGTCGGCGGTCTGCTCCTCAGCTGGGCTGCGTTGCCGGGGTGGACGGAGCTGGTCGTGATGTGGCCCGAGCGGGTCGGCGGGATCGCGGCGACCTGTGCCGAGGCGTTTCGGCCCTACTCTGCGCTGCTCGCCAACGTCACCGGCGTCTGTTACTGGCTCGGCTGGGTTCCCGTCTGCGGCCTGACCGCGCTTGTGGCGGCGGCGGCGCTGCACTCGTGGTACCTGCCCGGTGTGCCGGTACACCTGCTGGCGGCCGTCATCGTGGTCGTCTTCATGGTCATCAGCCTGACCGGGTTGCGCCGGGCGACGCGCGTGGCGATACCGATCGCGTGCGCATCGGCGACGTTGGCGATTCTGTCCGCGCTGGTCCCGGCGCTGTCGGGTGCCGTCGACTGGCATCGCGCGGTCTCTTTCCACCTGCAGAATCCGCTTCACGGGGTCTTCGGCGGGATCACGGGCGTCATGGCCGGCCTGTTCTTGATCGGCTTCGCGGCACCGGCGTTCGAGGCCGCTGCCTGCCACGTCGGCGAGACCCGCGACCCTGTCCGAAACGTGCCGCGAGCGATGTACCGGGCGGCGGGGACGGCGTCGATTTACTTCGTCGTGCTGCCGGTGATCTGGCTGGGAACGTTCGGGCCCAAGCCGCTCGAGGGAGATCTGGCCGCGATCCTCGGGCCGGTGCTTGCGCCAGCGCTCGGCGCAGCGGCGAAGGGCGCCGCTGTCTGGTTCATCGTCCTGAGCATGTTCAACGGCACCTTGCAACCGCTTGCGGGTGCTTCGCGAAGCCTCTCGCAGCTGGCCGACGACGGCCTGGTCCCGGCATCCTGGAGCGGGCGCAACCGATTCGACGTGCCGTGGGTGACGACCACGCTGACCGCGGGGACCGCGATCGTGCTGCTCTCGGTGGGGTACCCGACGTGGGTGCTCGCGACGGCCAACCTCGCCTACCTGACGAGCATCGCGATGCCGAGCCTCGCCGTGTGGCTGCTGCGCCGCAACGAGCCCGAGCGCGAGCGTCCGTACAGAGCGCCTCGCGGCACCATCGGCCTCGGGGTCGCTGCGGCCATCGGCTGGCTGACCGTGGTCGTGCTCGGGTTCGAGCAGTTCGGGCTGCCGACGATGATCGCGGCGCTGGTCATATGTTCCGCGAGCGTCGGCCTCTTCGGTTGGCGAAGCTGGCGTGATGGACGCGGAGGAGGGGCGTGGCGATCCACCTCCTCGCTGCACGCCAGGCTGACCCTGGCGATGCTCTCCGTGGGCCTACTCGACGGTGCCGGCTACTGGATCGCGATCACGTACGCCTCCTCGAGAGACTTGGTGCTGGTCACGGTTCTCAAGGACATCTTCGTGGTGGTAGCACTGGTCACGATGACCGTAGGGGTGGTGCTCCCCGGGATCGTCTCCAACGCGATCGACGAGATCGTGGTCGGCGCCACCCGGCTCGCCGGCGGCACGCTGGCGGAGCTGACCAGAGCGATGCAGGCACTCAGCCGGGGAGATCTCGACGGTGCCCGGGCCGGAGCCGTCGTCATTCCCGTCAAGGTGCGCGAGCACGACGAGCTCGGCATGATGGCGGACTCGTTCAACCAGGTGCAGCAGGAGGCCGGGCGGGCGGCAGAGGCACTGGACGCAGCGCGCGAGGGCCTGCGTTCGGCCAACGCCGCGCTCGCGCGGCAAGCGAGCCGACAGGCAGCTGTCGCCAGGCTTGGGGTACACGCGATGCAGATCGGCGATCTGGAGGACCTGATGGTGGAGATCGCCGAGGTGGCCCGGGCGGCGCTCGAGGCCGACAGCGTCGTGATCTCGGAGTACGACGACGCGCGATCGGCGGTTCGCATCCGGGCGAGCCACGGCCTGGCTAACCAAGCAGATGGCGCGAGCCTCGAGACGCCGCGACTCGAGCCGTTGATCATGGACGCCGACCGCAAGCTCGTCGTACCCGACTGGGACCTCCACGGGCCCGCGCGTCCGGCACTGTTGTGCGACGCTCGCGCACGCGCCACGCTCGCCGTCGAGATCATCGAGCGAGACCGAGAGTTTGGCGCAATGGTCGTCAATTGGCGACAGCCGCACGAGATTCGAGTGGACGAGGTCGATACGCTGCGGGCCATCGCCAATCTGTTCGCGAGCGCCACCGAGCACGAGCGCCACGCGCAGGACATGCGCCACCGCGCGATGCACGACGTGCTCACCGGCCTTCCGAACAGGCGCCAGTTCGTCGACTGTCTCGGGCGGGCGATCGAACGGTCCACGCGCCGAGGCTTGATCGTCGCTGTGATGTTCCTCGACATCGACCACTTCAAGTCTGTCAACGATTCATTGGGCCATGCGGCTGGGGACGCGCTGCTGTCGGAGCTGGGTGCGCGACTGGAGGCGCACCGCCGCGTCGTTGACACCGTCGCGCGCTTCGGCGGCGACGAGTTCGTGCTCATCTGCGAAGACCTCAGAGACCAGCGACACGCCGCCGACATCGCCCGGCGTCTCATCGACGAGCTCGGCCGCCCGTTCGAGATCGCCGGCAGCCAGCAGACCGTTTCGGTCTCGGTCGGAGTCGCGCTCACATACGCCGTCGGTCGCGATCCCGAGGACGTCATCGCCGACGCGGACGAGGCGATGTACCGCGCCAAGCAGGGTGGCCGGGACCGCTACGAGATCTACGACGAGGGTATGCGCCTGAAGGCCGGCCGTCAGCTGCGTATCGAGACCGAGCTCCGTTCAGCGATCGAACGCGACGAGCTGCAGCTCGTGTACCAACCTGTGGTCGTGCTGCCCGAGGGGGAGATCGACTCAGTGGAGGCGCTCGTTCGCTGGCGCCATCCCCGGCTCGGCCTGCTCGAACCGGACGAGTTCATTCCGGCAGCCGAGCGGACAGGACTGATCATCCCGCTCGGCCGGTGGACACTGCGGGAGGCGTCCCGACAAGCCGTCCTCTGGCGAGATCACAACCCCGGGCGCCGGCTTCCGGTGGCCGTGAACCTGTCCACTCGTCAGGTCACGCATCGAACGCTCTTGGACATGGTTCGCGAGGCGATTGCCGACAGCGGCGTCGATCCCACCCTGCTCCAGCTCGAGGTCACCGAGTCGGTGCTCATGGACCCGAGTGAGCGGAACATCGAACGCTTCAAGGCCCTCAAGGAGCTCGGTGTCAGCGTCGCGCTTGACGACTTCGGCACCGGCTACTCCTCCCTTGCCTATGTCAAGCGATTCCCGATCGACACGCTCAAGATCGACCGCAGCTTCGTCAACGACCTGATCGGGCCGGCACCGGACGCGTCGATCGTCGAGGCGATAATCGCGATGGCGCGGGGCTTGCACGTCGCGGTCATCGCCGAAGGCGTCGAGACCCGCGAGCAAGCAGAGTCGCTCATGCGGATGGGCTGTACGCACTGCCAGGGATATCTCTTCTCAAAGCCGGTACGGCCTGGGACGATCGACGACATTCTCGCCGGGGTGGGAGACCGACTGTGGCCTCCCGCGGCTCCCACCACTGGCACGCTCCACGACCCGAGCGCTTCGGAGCATCGAGCAGCTCTGGTCGCCGCCACGCGTCGCTGAATCAGCGATTTAGCTCCGGGGTGTCATCCCCGTCTCCGCCCAGCGCGCCGAGTCGATCAGCCGCTCTCGAACGCGAAGAAGCCCGGCTTGGGCTGACCCCGCGCCGTGAGCAGGCCGCCGTAGGTTTCTGGAGGATTGTCGTAGAGGTGGATCCAACCGAGCGCGTAGATCTGCGACCAGTGCTCGACGATCGAGAAGGCGGAGTCGATCCAGGTCGCCTGCAGCGCCGGGTCGACCCAGTACCGGAACTCGTGGTCGGGCCTGGTCGGGATCGTCCACTCGGAGAGGAACAGCGGGATGCGGCGCCCCCGTCCGAGGTAGTGATCGACGAGGCCGGCCAACCGGCCCAGATCAGAGAAGTCGACTTGGCCGTCCGGGGACGGAGGGTTGGCGAGGTTTGGCTCGCGATAGCTGAACGGATTGTGTCCGTAGAGGTCGAGGGGCGGCGGCTTACCGTCGGGGAGCAGGAGGTTCTCGATCCACTGCTGGGTATCGATGTTCCCGCCCGTGAACGTCATGCCCCCGATCACGAGGTTCTTTCGGCTGACCGATTTCAGCGCATGGTAGGCGGCGTTCAGGATGCGGGCGTAGATGTGCGGTCCCCGTGCCTGCGCGGGGGTGAGCTTGGCGCCGGGGCGGACCGTCGCCAGCGGCTCGAAGGCCGCCGCGCGTGTCGGCTCGCCCCAGATCATCCACAGGTGCACGCTCGGGTAGCGCCGGGCGGCCGCGATCGCGAAGTCGGCGAATTCGCTCGCATGCAGCGGCGCCCACTGGCTCCGTCGCCTGCCGTTCGCCCACCGCGGCGCGCGGGTCAGCATCAGCGCGACACGGATGTGATAGCGCTTCGCCTCGGCGACCGCCTTCGTCACCTCGGCCGGCCAGAGATAGGCGGGATCGCGTGGATTCGTCGGATCGTGCGGACGCCGTGCCGCGACGAAGCTCCAGTCGAGGGTGTCCTCGTAGATGCCTATGCCAAGCGTGTGGTAGGTCGGCCAGAGCGATTTCCTGCCATGGACCGCAGGGCCCCAGATCGCTTTGCGGGCCGAGAAATGGCCCGCGGCCGGGGCAGCGGCCAGTGCGGCGGCCGCGACAGACGTCGCGACGAGCGCAAGCAGGCCGGCGGCGAGCTTCTGGGTCGCCGCCGGTGGGCTAGTCAACTGTGCGCCGCCGGAGCATCGGTCCGAGCGAGCCGCCGAGCACCCCTGAAAGGAGGACGCCGCCGAGCACCCCTGCGAGGAGGACGCCGCCGACGAAGAGGAGGACGAGGTCTCCGAGCGACCCTGCGTGGACCGTCGCCTCGAGCTCGCGCGCTCTCCCGGCAGCACCGGACAGTGCTTGCTTGGGCCGCGCCGGTGTGCGACCGCGGACGACGCCTGGCGTGATGCCGACCCCGAACAGCGGGGCCGAGTAGGTCGAGCTGACGGATGAGCTCGGCGGCGTCCCGCTCAGCTCCCCGCGGGTGCTGCCCAAGGGAAAGGCGTACTCGATCCCCGCGGGGCTACTCGGACTGACGTGGACGCCCGGTTCGAGTGCGAGCGCCGGCCGGGCCATGAGGACCGCCGCGCCGACAGATACGATCGCAGCCACCAGCGACGCTGAGGAGCGGCGATGTCGCACTCCATGCAATCTAGCGAGGCTGGCTGCCGGCCCCGGGAAGCGTCGGTTCGCGCGCGCCGCTCGGAGCGCCAGGTTCCGGCGCGGTGTCTCGGCGCGGTGTCTCGGCGCGATGTCCGGGCGCGACGGTCGTAGCGCCCGGTCGTAGCGCCCGGACCCGGCGCGATACTTTCGCGCGCCATGTCTGCGACCCGTCCGTGGCCGAACGGGCAGCGTGCTCGCTGCGGGCTCGCAGCTCTGTGCGGACTGCTCTTCGGCTTGAGTGCCTTCTGGTCGGGGTTCTACGACAGCGCGCTCTGGAGCCCGGCGAGCCTCGGCTTCCTGGCCGCGGCGCTGGCGTTCGTGATCGCCGCGCGCGAGCGACCGTCCGTCGCCGCGCTCGCGGCCGTGAGCGGCCTCGCCGGCCTGTGGCTGTGGTCGCTGATCTCGCAGGGCTGGTCTGACCGCGCCGACCTCGCGCTCGTGGCGGCGAACCGCTGGGCCCTGTACGCGGCGGTCATGACCACGCTCGTGCTGCTCGTCGGCCCCCGGCGACGGGTCGCGCTCGTCCTCGTCGGCGCATGCAGCGCCGGCGCGCTGGCGATCGCGGGGTACGTGCTCGTGCGGATGCTGCTCCCAAGCGCTCAACAGCTGTTCCTGGGCACGAACTTGAACAGCCCGATCGGTTACGCCAACGGCCAGGCGAACCTGCTGTTGCTCGGCTTCTGGCCGCTGGTCGCGATCGCGCAGGATACGCGCAGGAGGCTGCCCTCGGTGCTCGCGATCGGCGGCGCCACGGTGCTCGGTGGGCTGCTGTTGGCGTCCCAGAGGCGCGGCTCGCTGCTGGCATTGGTTGTGTCCGGACTGCTGCTGCTCGCGCTGGTTCCCGGCAGGCGGCCGCGCCTGTGGGTACTCGTGGCGGTGTCGTCGGGCGTCGCGGTCGCGTCGAGCTCGATCTCGCCGCTCTTCCAGCATCCAGGTGCGAGCGGCGCCGCGAGCGTGCACAACATCCACCACGCAGCCCTCGCGACGCTGCTCGCGGGCGTCGGCGCCAGCTGTGTCTGGGCGCTGCTCCTCGGCGGCTCAGCCTTGATTCGCTCCCGGGGTGGGGAGTGGAGCCGCCGGCTCACGAACGCCTCCTCCGCCGGCCTGATCGCGCTCGCGCTGGCGGGCGCGGCAGTCGCCGCAGCGAACGCCGGCCACATCACGCATCGGGTCCGCACGGAGTACGACGCCTTCGTCAAACTGTCGCCGTCGCCCGCGTCCTTCCGGCTGTTCTCCGGCGGCGGCAACCGCTACGACTACTGGCGCGTGGCGTGGCTGGAGTTCGAGCACGCGCCCGTGCGCGGCGTCGGCGCCGGCAACTACACCGTCGGCTACTACCGCGATCGGCGAACCACGGAGGACATCACCCAGCCCCACTCGCTCGAGCTTCAGACGCTGGCTGAGCTCGGCATCGTTGGCGGGCTGGCCCTCGTCCTGTTCCTCGCGGGCCCGCTGTGGGGACTCTGGCGCTGGAGCCGGCGGGCCAAGGCCCCGGGGACCGAGCGGCTGGTCGCGGTGGGCGCCGGCGGGATGTTCCTCTCCTGGCTCGGCCAGACGAGCGTCGACTGGATGCATCTGAT
>PMOY01000187.1 GCA_003165655.1 Solirubrobacterales bacterium | reverse complement strand
CCGTTCGCCAAGCCGCTCGCGCGGATGCGGGAATACATCGGCATCCTGCGGCGGATCTGGGCGCGCGAGGGTCCGCTCACCAACGACGGGCCCCACTACCCGCTACCGCTCCCCGGTGGCACGGGCCTCGGCAAGCCGCTGAAGTCCTCGATCCACCCGCTACGCGAGGACATCCCGATCTTCCTCGCCGCCGAGGGCCCGAAGAACATCGCCCTTGCCGGCGAGCTGTGCGATGGCTGGCTGGCGCTCTTCTACTCGCCCCACCACGACGAGTTCTACCGCGAGGCGCTGAACGAGGGCCTGGCGCGCCCGGGAGCCCGCCGGACCGCGGAGGACTTCGAGGTCACCGCCAGCGTGCCGCTGATCGTGACCGATGACGTCGAAGGCGCCGCCGACGCGATGCGGCCGATGTACGCCCTGTACTTCGGCGGGATGGGCGCGAAGGGCGCCAACTTCCACGCCAGTGTCGCGATTCGGATGGGCTACGAGGCCGAGGTCGCGAAGATCCAGGAGCTCTACCTCTCCGGCGACAAGGCGGAGGCGGCGGGGGCGGTACCCACCGAGCTGATCGAGAAGCTGACCCTGATCGGCTCCAAGGAGAAGATCCGCCATGACCTCGAGGCCTGGCGGGATTCGATCGTCACCACGCTGCTGATCGCGGGTGACCCGGCGACGTTACGGACTGCCGCGGAGATCGTGCTGGGATAGCGCAGGGCCTGCCCGCCCAGCACTGACCTCGCCCCGCCGGGCCTCGCGCCCGCGCCCGCCGCGCCCCTACCCGAGCCGCAGGTTCGCGTCCAGAATGTGGTGAGCCTTCAGCCCCAGGCCGAGCCGCTCGCGTCCGTCCGACTCGTAGGGGCTGAGACCGGAGACCTCGTGTACGCGCGCGAGGCGATAGCCGACGGTGTGACGGTGAAGGCTCATCGCCTCGGCCGTGTCCGTCGTCGAGCCGTGATGGGCCAGGAAGGCCTGGAGCGTGGCGAGTAGGTCGGTGTCGTGCTCGGCGTCGTAGATCGTCAGCGGCGCGATGGTCCGGGTGCGGAGGTCCTCCAGCTGGTCGGGATCCCGGAGCAGGATCCCGATCAGCAGGCGGTAGGTCTCCTCCTGACCGGCAACCGCCACGTCGAGCTCGACCAGGACCTCGGCCTCGCGCAGCGCGTCGTGGAGGCCCGACGGATCGCGATGCGAAGTGGACACGGCGACGTGCATGCCGCAGCCGGTCAGCTCCGCGGCCAATGCCTCCGCGCTGCCGCCCGGCAACGAGGACCCGAGCGGCACGAGGCCGCACAGGCGCCCGCCGCCGACGTCGACGATGAGCGCTCGATGCGCCCCGGTCAGGTCACTCAGCGCGGGCGCATCGCCGGGAGTGCGGGGCTCGGCGCAGACCGCCACCGCGCCTGAGGTGAGGTCGAAGCCGAGTCGGCGGGCGTGCTCGAGAAATACGGGAACGTCGGCGGGAGGACCGGCACGGAGCGACTGCAGGAGCGCCCGTCGAGACCGTTCCAGGCCGCCCTCCTGGGCGTCGCGCATCATCGCCGCGACCGCCGCCGCGGCCGCTCCGGCCTCGAGCCAGGCGCGGAGCTCGGTCCCGACCTCGCCCTCTCCGGACCGGCGCATGGCCGCGACAATCCCGACGACGTCTCCCGCGAGTCGTACCTCGACCATCCCGGCGAGGACGCCGGGCGGGCTCGGGAGCTCGCCGCGGATCACCGCGGTCGCGTACGCCACGATCGCCCGGACGTCGTCCTCGGAGATGGCGCCCGACGGAGACACGACCGGCTCGCCGAGGGTCGGGATCGAGATCGCGACGGGACGCGCGAGGGCGTTCGCCGCGGAAGCGGCTACTTGATCGAGGTCATCGCCGGCGATGACGCCCGAGACCATCGTCAGAGGCGTCGACCGGGCGGCGGCTTCATCGGTTTTTAGGGACGTCGACCGGACGGCGGTTTCATCCGCCGCCCGGTCGTCATCTGGCGAGTCGCTCTCAAGCGGGCGGGCGCGCTCTACCATGTCCGCGCCTGAGGGCCAGAGCTCCCCGCGCCGTTGATCATGCGGTCGACGGAGCCGCTCCTGCAGCGCCCGTGGCGAGGCCTGGCGTGCTACCGCCGGGGAACCCAAGCGACGGGACGTCGGACGGATACACCTCGTGGCCATGCTCGGCCACATCGCCGATCTCCATGTTCTCTTCCTTCATCCGCAACGGGACGAATATCCCGACCAGCTTCAGCAGGATGAACGTCATCACGGCAGAGAACACGATCACGAACAGTCCCGCGAACAGCTGCCACTTGAGCAGGGTCCAGTTACCGTAGATGAGTCCCTTCGGTGTCGTGACGTCACCGGCGGTCGTCCCGGTCGGGCCGAACGCTTGGATCATGTGCGGGTCGGCGAAGATGCCGGTCATCAGACCACCGGCGAGGCCCGCGATCCCGTGCGTGTAAATCACTCCGAGGGTGTCGTCCACGTTGCGGAACGGCCGGACGCGGCTGAGGTAGTTGATCGACATGTAGACGATCGTCGACCCGATCCCGCCGAGCGCAATCGCTCCGAACCCGTTCACGTAGCCGGCCGCCGGCGTAATACAGACGAGGCCCGTGATCATCCCGTTCACGCCTCCGAGCAGCGACGGCTTGCGCCCCGTGACGTAGTCCCAGAGGACCCAGACCAGGAACGCGACGGCCGTACACAGGTTGGTGTTGACGACGGCCGCGGAGGCTGCTGCGCCCGCGAAATACGGGTCGCCTCCGTTGAAGCCGTTCCAACCCAGCCACAGTAAACCCGCACCGGTCGCCACCATCAGCACGTTGTTCGGCGCGTCGATCTCTCTGTCTCGTTGCAATCGAGGCCCGATCACCGCCGCGGCCACGAATCCCGTGACACCGGCCGAGAGGTGGATTACGTAACCGCCGGAGAAGTCGATTGCTCCCTTGTGGGAGAACCAGCCGCCTCCCCACAGCAGGAACGCGTCGACCGCGTAGACGAACGTGATCCACAGGCCGCAGAAGGGGATCCACGCCTTGATGTTCACCCGCCCGAGTACCGAGCCCAGCGACAGGATCGGCGTAATCGCGGCGAACACGAACTGGAAGTAGACGAGGGAGGACTCCGGGAATCTGAAGTTCGGCGCCGCCCCGCTGATTAACGGGATGCTCGCCCGTCCCTGTTCCTGTGACTGGGTCAAGACCTCACCCGGTTTCCCGATGAATGTCGAGAAGAAGCCCAGTCCATGACCGATCGGATGACCGAAGCCCATCTTGAACGCCCACAGAACCCAGACGACCAGCACGATCGAGAACGTGCCGAAGGTGAGCATCATGCTGTTGATGGACCAGCGCTTCTGCATGACCCCGCCGTAGAGGACGACGAGGCCCGGCACGCTCATGAGACCGACGAGCGTCGCGGCGGTGATTTGCCACGCGTTGTCTCCGGGGTTAAGCCAAGCGGGAACTCCTGTGGGAACCATGGATCTCCTTGTCCGGGGACGGGTGGTAGCCACCGCTCGCGCGGCGGGCGGACCGACCGACACCCTGGCCCAGTCGGCCCTATTTTTGGATGGGCGGAAGGTTTGTCCAGCTCCAAAGAGGGTTCTATGGCCTCGCGTCCAGCAAACGAATGGGCGACCTGGACATACGGATAAACGGTTTTCGCTCAGAGCGGCGGAATCGGTCCTGCGGGTGCAAGAAACGCCCGCAATCGCGATGAAACAGGCAGGATTCGAAGAGCGCGGGCGATCGACCGAGGGACGCATCCCGCGCTCTACGGTCCGATGGTGTGCAACGATCGAGGCGAACCTTGCCGTCCCACCGTTCGCTGATTCTTTGCAGCCCAGCTGTGATCCGTGCCTACGCGTCCCAACGGTGACGTGACGGCGTTGATGGTGGCCGTTCTCCGGCTCCATTTGCACCTCCACTTCCACCACTTCCGCGGCGCGCCGATCGATTACGTCGGCCTCGCTGCCGGGGCTGTTGCGAGCTGGATCGCCGGGGTCGGTCCGGGTGAGCCACTACTGATCGCGGCCGCCTTATTTGCGGCCAAGCACAAGCTCGATCTGACGGAGGTGGTGCTGGTCGCCTGGGCGGGGGCCAACGTGGGCGGCATCATCGGCTGGATTGTCGGCCTCAAGGCCGGGCGCGCGCTGGTCACCGCGCCTGGTCCCTTCCGCCACGCGCGGCTGCGCGTGCTCGCCAGGGGCGAGAAGATCTTCGAGCGGCGCGCCCTGATCGCGGTGATTCTCACGCCCTCATGGCTGGCCGGGATCCATCGCGTGCGATGGCCGGTCTACCTGCCCGCGAACGCGCTCTCGGCCGCGATCTGGGCGGTCGGCATCGGAGTGGGCGCGTTTCTGATCGGGCCACCCGTCGAGGACCTGTTCGACGACGTGGGGACGGTCGGGTTAGCCGTCCTGGCGGCGGCGATCGCGGCCGGCGGGGTCGTCGAAATCGTTCGCCGGCGAAGCCGAGCCGACTAGGCCCGCCCGCCGGGCGGTCGAGCGGCCGGATCTCCGTCCGGCTCAGGGATCGCCGCAGGCGCTGCTACCGGAGCCCGCAGGATCTCCTCGTGGCAGCGCGTGAGATGCTCGAAGGATCGGCGGAGCTCCGCGCGCGCGGCCGCGAGAATCTGGGGCGGCGGCGGCTCGGGCTCCCAGCGATGACGCAACGGCTCGGTGGCCACGAGAGCCTCGAGCTCCTGCGATGCGGACCGGAGGTTCTCGTGAGCGCGGCGCAGACGCCGGCGCTCCTCGGCTGACAGATCCGCCGTCGAGCGGGTTGGGTCGGATTCCACGTGTGCCCTTCCAGTGGTCGTTGTTCGCCTCCGAGGATCTCACGAAGTCACCGGCGGCGAGAATCCGGCGGCCCAATGGCCGATCGTGGGATCATCATGACTCGCGAGAATCGCTGGCACAGATTCACATCGACGAAGGGATCATGATGGAAGCGCACCTCAGCAGCCATCATCGCGACACGGTCGAGAAGATCTTCAGCCATCCGGCGAGCCGGAACATCGAGTGGCGCCAGGTCGCGTCGCTGCTGGAGACGATTGGAACCGTCACGCAGGAGCACAACGGCAAGCTCAAGGTTACCCTCGGCCCCGAGACCGAGGTGCTCCCCGCGCCGCACGGTGAGGACGTCGACGTCCAGATGGTGGTGGATCTTCGGCGGATGCTCAAGCAGGCGGGTTACGGTCCGGAAAGCTCCCAGGCGATCTCTGATGAACGCTCGCGGGATCATGGTGACGGCTAGTGGGGCGAGCCGACCTAAGGGGCTCGAGAATCGGAGCGATGAATGGTCGAGAAGATCAACCTCGCAGCGAAGCTAGCGCTCTTAGACACGGCGTACGAGCCGGGGATCGTCGGCTACTTGAACGACTACAAGCTCCAAGTCGTCAAGGTCAAAGGTCCGTTCGTCTGGCACAAGCACGACGAGACTGACGACTTCTTTCTCGTCATCAGGGGTCGGCTGACGATTCACCTCCGAGACCGCGACATCGACCTCGAGCCCGGCGAGCTCTACGTGGTGCCTCGCGGCGTGGAGCACTGTCCCGACGCCGCGGAGGAGACCGAGGTCCTGCTCATCGAGCCGAACGCCACCGTCAACACGGGGGATGCCGGTGGCGATATGACGACCGAGCCCCGAATGCTCTGAGCTCGTCTCAGAGGCCGCAGCACTCCGGCGCAGGCGCCTGGGATCTGAAGAGGAGCTACGCCGTGGCCCGGCTTCGGCCTAATCCTGGAGGAGACCGAGGGTGTTGCCGTCGGGATCCTTGAACCAGGCGCCCTTGCTGGCGCCGAGGATTGCGATGCCCTTCTCGTCGGTCGTGACCGGCGGCTGGTCGTAGCGCTCGAACGTGATGCCGTTCGCGGTCAGATCATCGACGACTTCCTCGACGTCATCCACGTACCAGCCAGCGACCGTCGCGTGCGACCTTCCAGCGTCACCGGAGGACGGAAAGACATGGAGGATGGTGTGCTCGCCGCACTGATACGTGCGCCCGCCGTCAGGATCATCACCGTGCGCAGCCAGGCCAAGCTTTCCCTCGTAGAAGTCCTTGGCGATGTTCATGTCCGACACGGCGACGACTGCGCCGACCCTGTAGTTGCTCAACGCCATCGCAGAATCCTCCTCGTTCGAGTCGCCCGATCCTCCGGGCAGAGTCGTGCTCCAGTCCCCCGTCGACGGTCTGGCCGATGCCAGCGCCGGCAACCGTAACCGCGCGCCCGCCCTGGGTCAACCTCGCGCGATCGTCCTGGGTCAACCTCGCGCGCCCGCCCTGGGTCAACCTCGCGGGCCCGACCGCTCCTTCACGGGTCAAAGGTCGGCGCGCGCCCGCACGGGCAGCGCAGAAGACGCCGGTCGTGCGGCGGAGGCCGCCCGCGCCGGTCAGTGGTGCCGGAGCGCTTCGAGGCCTCCGCGCAGGAAGGTCATGACGTCGTTGATCACCGCCATCGCGTGCTCCAGTGAGAAAGGCTGCGGCGGGGCAGGCGAGTCCGTGTCTTGGAGGGCGCTAAAGGCGGCAAATATCGCTGCGGCGACGATCTGTGGGCGGATGTCGTCGGGACCGGCGTGGAGGTCTTGGGCGATCGCCTCGGCCATCAGGTCCTCCAACGGGGCGTAGCGGGCGCGCTCGTTGTGGGTCGGCGCCATCCAGCGTCGACCAGTCGTCGCGGCGCTCGCCGCAACGCTGTTGTTGCTCATCCTCACCGCTCCTGTACTTGGCTTGCGGCTCGGCACCAGCGACGCCGGTAACGACCCGGCAGGACAGACCACCCGCCAGGCCTACGACGTGCTGGCGCGAGGATTCGGGCCGGGCTTCAACGGACCGCTGCTGCTCGCCGTGCGCCTCCCCTCGCCCCGTCAAACCGGCGCGCTCACCCGCCTGAGGAGCGCCGTGGCGCAGACCCCGGGCGTGGCGGCCGTCGGACCCGCCCAGCTCAACCCGGCCCGCGACGTCGCCGCGATCGCCGCCTACCCGACGACCTCGCCCCAAAGCGAGCAGACCGCCGACCTGGTCAACCAGCTGCGCGACCGGGTGATCCCGCCGATCGCGAAAGCGACCGATGTGACCGTCGACATCGGCGGCGCCACCGCCACCGGCATCGACTTCTCCCATGTCCTGGCCAGCAAGCTGCCCCTATTCATCGGGATCGTCGTCGCGCTCGCGGCGCTGCTCCTGATGCTCGTCTTCCGCTCGCTGCTCATCCCGCTCCAAGGCGCGGCGATGAATCTGCTTTCGATCGGGGCGTCGCTCGGCGTCGTGCAGGCGATCTTCGAGCGCGGCTGGCTCGGCGGCCTGCTCGGCATCCAGCCCGGACCGATCGACGCGTTCATCCCCGTGCTCCTGTTCGCGATCGTGTTCGGACTCTCGATGGACTATGAAGTGTTCCTCGTGTCCCGCATCCGCGAGCAATGGCTCGAGCGCCGCGACAGCTCGGCCGCCATCCGCGAGGGATTCACCCGTACCGGTCGCGTGATCACCGCCGCCGGCGCCGTGATGGTGTTCGTGTTCGCATCCTTTGCGGCCAATCCCGCGCTCGATCTCAAGCTGTTCGG
>PMOY01000412.1:250-3038 GCA_003165655.1 Solirubrobacterales bacterium | reverse complement strand
GATCTCGTTCTTCATCTGGCGCGATGCCCGCCAGCGGGCACCGCATCGCGGACACGCCGCGACGGCGACCGCCGGCGCGGGCGCACGCACAGGCACCAAGCCGCGCCCGAAGCCGCGCAAGCCGAGCCCGGGGGAGCGTCGCCGGCGCAAGCGGGGTCGGGCGCGGTAGGCGAGCGTCGGTCGCGGCAGGACGGGTCGCTCACGCTCGGGGGCTCGTGTGTGCCCGGAGCACGAGCCTCCTGAACAGCTGCTCGAGCGTGGCCGCCGCGTCGTCGCATAGTCCGGTATGAACCGGGCCGGGCTGGACGATCGTGCTCGCGGGCGCCACCAGCAGGCCGAAGCGCTCCCCGGGCGCCAGCGCGGCCACCGATCCGGCGGCCGCGTCTCCCGCCGCCACGGACGCGCGCTGGCGCAAGGCGGTGCTCAGCGCGGGAAGGTCGACCTCGGGCGCCAGCGCGCGGATGCGCGACTCGTCGACCGCGACGCGGGCGCCGAGGAATCGCAACCGCGGGCTGTAGAGGACGACCCCGGCGTTGACGCATTCTCCACGCTCCGCGTCGGGTACCACTCGCCAGAGCGCGTACTGGTAGGCCTCGCTCATCTGCCCTCCGCGAGCCAGGGGGCGGCGGTTAGCCTCGCGCGCAGGAAGTCCGTATATGCCGCGCGGGGAGGGCCGACGAGCCAGTTCTCGGGAACCATGGCGAGCGTTTCTTCGATCGCCGCCATCGCCGGCGCCGCAAGTCGCTCGTGCGCGGTCTGCAGTGGTTCGGCCGCTGCACCGAGCACATGCTCGCTGAGCGCCGGGAACGGTCGCAGCGCCTCGGCGGCGAGGTCGTGAGTCGCGTGCTGGGGATACAGGGCGGCGCCGAAGTCGATCAGCCACATCTCCTTGTGCCAGGTGAGCAGGTTGGGATTTCGCGGCGTCCGATCGACGTTCATCAGCCAGCCGTCGAGCCAGACGACGTCAGCCGCGAGCGACGGGGACACCGGCGGCTCGAAGGGAACGGCCCCGGGCAGGAAGTCGACGCCGAGGTTGATGCCCGCGCTCGCTCGGAGCAGTTCTTGGATCTCGGGATCGGGCTCGGCTTCGGCCAGCCGTCCGTCGACCTCGACGACCGCGAGGTCCGGCGCACGGAGGCCGACCCTGCGCGCCAGTTCGATGCCGATCACCTCGGCCACGAGCGCCAGCGGTCCCTGCCCGGCGCCGGTCCACTTCACGACATAGATCCCATCGTCGTCGGTCTCGAGCAGACCGGGGAGGGATCCGCCCTCGCGCAATGGCGAGACGTACCGGGTCGCGGCGATCTGCGGCAGCGCCGGCACGCCGTGTCAGCCCGAGTACGAGGGCGGCGCCGGCGGGTCTTCCCGCGCTCCCGCGATCTGCGCGAGCAGGCCCGCCGGGGTCGTACCGCCGAGGACGCGGAGTCGGTGCAGCGTGTAGGGATCGTCGGTGCGATGTGTCCAGCCCGGAACGACCGTGGTCGAGCCGACGAAGCCGGCCGCGCGGACGGCCGCGACCACCGTCGCGTCGTAGTCGCCGGACGGATAGCAGAACCAGTTGGCCGGCACGTGGAAGCGTCGCTGGATGGTCCTGCGGGCGACGGCCACTTGGTCGGTGAGCTCGGCGGGGTCGAGCGTGATGAGATCGGCGTGGCTGATGCCCTGCGTGTCGAGCTCCCAGCCGCCGGCAACCAGGGCCCGGATCTGCGCGTCGGTGAGGCCGCCCTGCGACGGCGGCAGCCCCGTCAGCTGCATGTTCTCGTTGCCGACCCAGCCGAGCCGGCGGAGGGTCGGGAAGGCCTCGGTGTACTGGGAGTGGTAGCCGTTGTCAAACGTGAGCACGATCGGCTTGCCCGGGCCGAGCGGCACGCCGCGTGACCAATAGGCCTCGAGCTGGTCGAGCGTGACCGCGTGCCAGCCGGCCGCTTTCAAGGCCCGCATCTGCGCCGCGAACTCGCTCGCGGGAACGTACAGGCCGGGGAACGGCGCCCCGGTCGGGGGCGCCGCGATCACGTGGTACATCAGTACCGGGACAGGAGTCGTACCGGACGCGTCGCCGCGGGCGGTCGGCGACACGGTCGAGATCACGCCGCCGGTCGTGACGACATGGACGCCGGCTGCGTTCGCACTCCCGTTGCGCGCCCGGGGGATGGCGGCCGAGCGCGGGTGCCGCGCCGCGGCCGGCGAACCGCCGCCGCCGATGGTCGAGAGGACGACGACGACCACGGTCGCCGCCACGAGCACGAGCGCGAGCATGACAAGGACGGTGAGCACGGGCCGGCGTCGATCGTCGCGGTGCTGACGCGGGCGCGAGCGCTCGCCGCGGCGGGCTCTCGGCTCGAGCGAATCCATCGGGAAATAAGACAATCACATCGGCGCACCGTCGTGTGGGCGCCAGGCGGCGCGAACTGCGGGCGACGAAGCAGATCCGCCGTGCGTCCTATGACCGCTCGGTGACCGGCGGCGCCCGGGACGCGGCGACCGCCAGCGCGAGCTCGACCACCGTCACCGCGGCGCTGAGGAGCAGCAGGTCGGCGACGCGGTGACCGAAGGCATCAGGGATCGCCGCCGACATCAGCAAGCTGATCAGCATCAGCACGATCATCAGCAGGGCGACCGGCGGACGTTCGGGGTCGATCCAGTTCGTGGCCCAGGCCGTGTAGTTCCATGCCCACCAGACGGCCATGAAGAGCACGAGCGTCTGCAGCGCCCCGCGGGCGGTCAGGTGCTCGAATAGGTGGTCGGAGAGCTGCGTCACCGCGAACACGTAGACGAGGTCGAAGAACAG
>PMOY01000412.1:0-220 GCA_003165655.1 Solirubrobacterales bacterium | reverse complement strand
GTCCACGTGACCCATCGCGCGGCCGGGGCCGCCCCGACGGCGGTGGTCGCCGATACTCGTCCACGTGACCCATCGCGCGGCGCCGATGGCGGCGCCCGCTTAGAGTTACGTGGCTCCACCCGAGCACAGGAGACTGCATGTCCGCCAACAGCTTCGACGCGAAGGCCACGCTCACCGTCGGCGACCGCTCCTTCGAGATCTTCCGCCTCGACGCGCTCCA
>PMOY01000074.1 GCA_003165655.1 Solirubrobacterales bacterium | reverse complement strand
GGGTAGCCTCGCGACAGGGCGGAGTCGCACGCGTCGGGTAGCCTCGCGACAGGGCGGAGTCGCATGCGTCGGGTAGCCTCGCGACAGAGCGGAGTCGCACGCGTCGGGTAGCCTCGCGACAGCACGATGACCGACGCGCAAGCCAGCCCCACCGATTCCGTCGCCGGATCGACCCTACCCGGTCCCTACCCCGTCGGGACCTACGCCGCCCAGCTCAAGCAACGCCTGCTCGAGTTCGCTCGCGTCCAACTCGTCGGTGAGGTGTGGGGGTTCAGGACGAGCCGAGCGCGGGTCTACTTCGAGCTCCGCGACGCCCGTGGGGCGCTGCCCTGCTCGATGTGGCGAAGCGACTTCGAGTCGCTCGGGACGACGCTCGTGGACGGCGTCCGGGTCGTCGTTGGCGGCGGCTGCGACTACTACCCCGGCAGCGCCGTCTCTTCGCCGTCGTTCACGTTCGCTGTGCTCGAACTACGTGCCGCGGGCGAGGGCGATCTGCTGGCGGCGCTCCAGCGCCTGCGCCGGCAGTTCGATGCCGAGGGTCTCTTCGAGCCCCAGAAGCGTCTGCCGCGGTCGCTGGTGCCGCGGACGATCGGCGTCGTCACGGGAGAGCAGGGGAAGGCGCGCGACGACGTGCTCGCGGGGCTGAGGCGGAGGGGATGGGCGGGCCGGCTGGTGTGGGCCTTCGTCCCTGTACAGGACCGTCATGCGGCGCCACGGATCGCCGCGGCCCTGCGCGAGCTGGCCGCGCTCGAGGACGTCGAGGTCGTCATCGTCGCGCGTGGCGGCGGGTCACTGGCGGACCTGCTCGCGTTCTGCGACGAGACGCTGTGCCGAACGGTCGCGCTGCTCCGCACCCCGGTGATTGCGTCCGTCGGACACCACACCGATCGCACCTTGATCGACGATGTCGCCGCCGTCTCCTGCTCCACACCGACGCACGCAGCCGAGGCGGCGGTGTTGATCGACTGTCGCGCCGCCCGGACCGGCCTCGCCGCGAGCGCCCGCCAGCTCGAGCGCCACGGACGCGTCGCCGTGCTCGGCCGGGCCCGCACACTGGCACAGCTCTCCAGGGCGCCCGCCGAGCATGTCGCCCGTCATCGCCGGCACCTCCACCAGCGCCTGCGCGAGCTGCGAGCGAGCGCGCGCCGCCGAGTGGGTGACGGGCGCCGACTCGCGAACGTCCACCTCGTCGTGCTCGAACGCAAGGCCGGCGTTGCCCGGCTGGATCGGGAGCGCCGGTTGACCGAGCTGAGCAGGCGTACGCAGCGGCTTGCGAGCACCGGGACCGATGCGAGCATCCGCCGCGCCGCGGATCTCGAGCGCCTCGCGCTCGCGCTCGGGGCCCACGACCCGGAGCTCGCACTCGCGCGCGGCTATGCCCTGGTCGAGGATCCCGAAGGCGCGCCCGTCACCTCGGCGGCGGGGGCAGTCGCCGCCGGCGAGCTGGGCCTACGGTTCCACGACGGCCGCGTGCGCGCCCGAGTCGCGGATCTCACCGATCCGGCGGAGGATTCCCGGTCGTGAACGAGCGAACCTACGAGACCGCCGCGGGGCGAATCGAGGAGATCATCCGCCGCCTCGACTCAGGCGAGGCCGGCCTGCGTGAGACGCTCGATCTCGTCAAGGAGGGACGCGAGCTGGTTGAATACTGCGCCGCTGAGCTCGAGGCGGTGGGCAAGGGGCTCGAGGAGCTCCGGCTCGAGGAGCTCGTCGAGCGACTCGATGCAGGCGCGCGCGAGGACACCGGATGACCGGATTGGTGAAGGAGGATCGATGACGACGTTCGATGCCCTGGCCGATCTCCCGGTCGAGGTCGACGGCTACACGCTCGAAGGTCTGCTGGCCGAGGTCTCGAGCGGCTTCGAGCGTCTGACCACAGTTGTCCGCCTGAGCGGCGCTGGACAGGAGGGGATCGGCGAGGACGTCGTCTACGACGGCGTCGATCAGACAGCACTCCAGGAAGCCGGCCCGGTCCACGCCCTCGCGGGTCGGTACTTGCTCGGGGACTTCTGCACCCTGATCGACTCGCTCGACCTGTTTCCCGTCGAGCCCCAGCGCGATGTCTCGCGCCTCTACCGGCGCTGGACGTTCCAGAGCGCCGCGCTCGACCTGGCCCTGCGCCAGGCCGGCCGGCCGCTGCATGAAGTCCTGGGCCGCGACCCGCGGCCGGTCACCTTCGTCGTGTCGCTCCGCCTCGGCGAGCCGGCGACGCTCGATCCCGTGTCACGCCTCCTCGAGCGCTATCCGACGCTGCGCTTCAAGCTCGACCCCACGAGCTCCTGGGATCCGGAACTGATCGCGGCGCTGGTCGCGACCGACGCGGTCGACTCGGTCGACTTCAAGAGCCTATACCGAGGGACAGTGGTCGACCAGCCACCGGACCCTGTGCTCTACCGCCGGGTGCTCGAGGCGTTCCCGAACGCGTGGGTCGAAGACCCGGACGTCGTCGACCTCGGTACCGCCGCGGTGCTCACGGGCCACCACGACCGGATCACCTGGGATGCGCCGATCCACTCGATCACAGACATCGAGGCGCTCCCGTTCGCCCCCCGCATGGTCAACATCAAGCCCTCGCGGATCGGCTCCCTGCCCGACCTCTGCGCCACCTACGACTACTGCACCGAACACGGAATCGGCGCCTACGGCGGGGGCCAGTTCGAGCTCGGGCCGGGACGCGGCCAGGCTCAGTACCTCGCCTCGCTGTTCCATCCCGACTCCCCCAACGACCTCGCGCCTGCGGGCTACAACGTCAACGATCCCGCCGACGGGCTCCCCTCGAGCCCGCTCGCCGTCGCCGCCGATGCCACCGGATTTCGGTGGGATGCTTCATAATTGCCGTGATGGGCACGAGTAATCCCCGGCAGGCGGCGGCCCTGGACGGCACCGTTGCGCTCATCACCGGGGCGTCGAGCGGCATCGGCGAGGCGACCGCCCTGGATCTGGCCGGGCGTGGCGCCGTTGTCGCACTTGTGGCTCGGCGCACCGAGCGCCTCGAGGCGCTCGCGGGCAGGATCCGCGAGGACGGTGGGACCGCGCTCGTCGTGCAGGCCGACATCACTGAGCAGCCGCAGGCAGCCGATGCGGTCGCTCGCTGCGTGACCGAGCTCGGCCGGCTCGACGTGCTCGTCAACAACGCCGGAATGATGCTGCTCGGCCCGGTGCTCGACGCGCCCTTGGACGAGTGGGAGCGCATGGTCGAAGTAAACGTCCTCGGCCTTCTCTACTGCTCGCACGCCGCCCTCCCCCATCTCCTGCGCGCCGCCGAGGATGGCCCGCGTCGCGTCGCCGATCTGGTCAACATCAGCTCCGTGGCCGGACGCGTCGCAAGGGAGGGCAGCGGCGTGTACAACCTGACCAAGCACGGCGTNNACAACCGCCCCGAGATCCTCGAGTCGATCCGCGGCCGCTTCGCAGACATCGAGCGCCTCCACGCCGAGGACATCGCCGACGCGATCGGCTACATCGTCACGCGAGAACGGCACATCGCGATCAACGAGCTGCTCGTTCGGCCGACCGAGCAGCAGGGCTGAGCAACAGGGACCTGACAGTGGACGAACGACTCGGGATCGCCGGCGCGGGCGCCATCGCGTGCGGCCTCGCGGCGACGGCAGCGCGCACCGCCGAGGTGGTGCTTTGGGCACGGTCGGACGGCTCCGCGCAGCGTGCGCGCGCGCGGGTGGCGAAGACGTGCGCCAAGTTCGAGGGCAATCCCGTGGATCCGGAACGGGTTCGGGTCGTCACAGACCTCGAGGCGCTCGCCACGGCGACCTTCGTGGTGGAAGCGGTCGTCGAGGATCAAGGACACAAGGCCGCGCTGCTCAACGACCTCGCCGACCATGCGGCGCCCGACGCGGTGCTGGCGACAACGACCTCGTCGCTCTCGATCGCCGACCTGGCGCTCGCCGCGCGTCGACCCGGGCAATTTGTTGGGCTGCACGTATTCAACCCCGTGCCGCGCATGAAGCTCGTCGAGCTCGTCTTCCCGCACACCGCGACGACGGAGACTCGAACGCGCGCTCAGGCGCTGTGCCAGGCGCTCGAGAAGACGGCGGTCGAAGTGCCCGACATCCCCGGTTTCGTGGTCAACCGATTGCTCTTTCCATATCTCTTCAGCGCCGTCGAGCTGATGTCGGAGACCCTGCTGTCGCCCGAGGATGTCGACAACTGCATGATGCTGGGCGCCGGCCAGCCGATGGGCCCGATCGCCCTGCTCGACTTCGTCGGGCTCGACGTCGCCCAGGCCATCGGCGAGGCGATCGGCGCCACGATCCCCGCAAAGCTGCGTGCCCTCGTGGCCAAGGGCTGCCTCGGACGCAAGTCGGGACAAGGCTTCTACACCTACGAGTAAAGCTTTAACGACCATTCATCTGCGGGCACCACACTCTCGCTTGCGACGTACCTCATAGCAGCACCTCCTCCCCAGAAGCACCGAAACCGGCCCGTCCCCGCGGGCCGGTTTCTTTTTGGGCAATCGCGCGGCGGGCTTCGCGCGGCCGAGCTTCGACGGATGCCGCGGCTCCGACGGACACCGCGCGGGCCCCTGTACGGGCCACCTCGCGGGGCCTCTGTACGGATCACCTCGCGGGGCCTCTGTACGGACTACCTCGCGGGGCCCCTGTGCGGGCCACCTCGCGGCACCCCTGTCCGGGCCACCTCGCGGCACCCCCCTTACTTAAACGAAGCCGGCCCCCTCGGGGCCGGCCTCAACTCTCCTCTCGCAGCCGCCGGGCGAGACCCGGGGCGCGGCGCTTGGGCCGCACGGCCGTGTTATGCGCAGGCAATGTAACAAATGATGCGAGTTCATGCGCCGGACCCGTTCAGGACCCGTTCACATTCACACGCCAGGCCCGCCCGTCCGCTCTGGTGCGGCACGGTTTCGCTCGCGTTCTCTGATCCGAACCGCCTCGATCCGGTTCTCGCGCACGGACTCCACGCGGATCGAGTAGCCGTTGGCCGAGATCGTATCTCCACGCTTGGGCAGCCGTCCCAGCTCCGCGAACACGAAGCCGCCGACGGAGTTGTAGGCGTCGGTGTCGATCGGCAGCTCGAGCCCGTAGTCCTCGAGGTCCGTGACCGCGACGTGGCCGCGCACGAACCAGTCCCCGTTCGCGAGGCGCCGCACCGCGCCGCCGGCCGGGTCGGTCTCATCTGAGATCTCCCCCACGATCTCTTCGATGATGTCCTCGACCGTGACGATGCCCGCGGTCCTGCCGTATTCGTCGATGACGATCGCGAGCTCCGTGCGCTCGCGCTGGAGATCGGCGAGGAGGTCATCGAGCGGCTTGGTCTCGGGGATGATCGGCGCCTCGCGCACGAGCGCCTCGAATTGCGCCTCCGCCCCCTCGGTCATCAGGAGCTTGACCAACGCGTTGGCGTGGACGGTCCCGCGGACGCGATCCTGGTTCCCGGCCTCCGTCACGACCAGCCGCGTGTGACCAGTCGAGACGCACACCCGGAGGGCTTCCTCGACGGTGTCGTGGATGTCCACCGTCACAACCGCCGGAATCGGCGTCATCACCTGACGGGCTTCCTGCTCGTGGAGGTGGAAGACGCCGGTCAGCATCTCGGCCTCGCCCCGGTCGATCCGGCCGCCGGTGAGCGAGTCGGCGATGATCCGCTTGATGTCCTCGGGCGTTCCATTGTCTGCGTCCTCGGCGTCCGGGTCGGTCCCGAGCGCCTTGAGAATCGATCGCGACGACAGGTTGAGCACGACGATGAACGGGTGGAAGATCGTCCGGCAGAACTTGAGTGGGCGGGCGAGCCGCCGCGCGACCCCCTCCGCGTGCTGGAGCACGTAGAGCTTGGGCACGATCTCCCCGATTGTGCTCTGCGCGGCGATGATCAGCAGGTAGCTGACGATGACCGCGATCGCGACCGCCGCAGTGTGCCCGAGCGGTCCGCCCAGCGCCGGTTCCAGCAGGTGGGCGATCGTGGGCTCGCCGAGCGCGCCGATGCCGATCGAGGCCATCGTGATCCCGATCTGGCACGCCGCGATGTAGTCGCCCATCTCCTCGATCTGGTCATGCGCCAGGCGCGCCCCGCGCGCGCCCGCTTCAGCCATCGCCTCCAGTCGGGAGGCGCGCGAGCGGACCAGCGCGTACTCTGCCATCACGAAGAACGCGTTCACGAGAACGAGCAGCCCCGTGGCGATGAGGAGCAGCGCGTTCACTCAGGAAGTGTTACGGCGCCGCCCTGGGCGCCGCTACTTCGGGATGGGTCGTCGTCAGGCATGCAGCGACGCGTGCAACGGTAGCAGCCCGGACCCGAGGCGCAAGCTCACCGGGTACCGCCGTACCCCACCGCAGCGGCGTTCAGCGGTGCGCCGTAGGGTCCGGTGCCCGTCACGCAGATCGCCCCGCAGCGCGCAGCCAGGTCAAGCGCAGCCTCCACGTCGAGGCCCGCCCCCAGGCCGAAGGTGAGGCCCGCCGCGAACGAATCGCCCGCACCGTACGTGTCTGCCAGGGGGCCAGGGAGCGGGACCGCCGGCCACGTCCCGGTAGTGCCCTCGGAGGTGGCGTAGGTGCCGCCGGCGCCACCCGCGGTCGCAACCGCGAGCCGAGGCTCCGGGCGGAGGTCGCCCGTCGCGTAGCGCTCGCCGGGGTCGCGGGCGCTGTGCACCAGGGCGTCAAGCTCGACCCCAGATTCGGCGAGCGCCGGGCCGACCCGCGGCGTTGCCACGAGCACCCGGGAGCAGCGCGCGGCGCGCAGCGCGGCGGGGTCGCCCGCGGTCACGTAGACGGCGTCACACTGGGCGAGCTCGTCCCACGGCAGCTCGTCAGCGCCGACCGGCGCGAGGCGCTCTCCGATCACGGTGATCGTGCGCTCACCGCCGTCGTCGATGAACGTCACCGCGCGTCGTTGGGGCATCTCCCGCCAGGCGGTGTGGACGCGCACGCCGTGGCGCTCGAGCCCCTCCGCCGAGCGCCTGCCGAGCATGTCGTCACCGAGTGCCGTGAACAGCGTCGCACCGCCGGCGAGCCGCGCCAACTGCACAGCCGCCACCGCGCCGCCTCCAGCCGGCTCGGTGAACGTGCGGCGGGCGTGCACGATCTCGCCCGTCACCGGCATGCGCGCGACCTCGAGGAACTCCACGAACTCGACGTGGCCGACGACCGCGACCGACAGCAGAGACCCACCGCTCTGCTGAGCAGTCACGTCATCAGCTCGCCGCCGGCGGCGAATTCGATCGGCTCGAGCGGCAGAGCGACGTTCAGCTCAGCGAGGTGGTATGGCAAGCGACCGCAGTCTACGAGCAACGGCGGGACGACCCGCAAGCGGGCGTGCGCCGCCCCGGTGCGTACGCTTGTCCGCGTGCGACTCGAGGGCATTCAGGCGGGCGACATCGTCGAGGTTGACCGGCTCGGACGTCGTTTTCACGCCTATGTGGGCGGGAACGCGGCGGATGGGCTGGGCATTCAGCCGCTGGATCGCCGGATCACCTACCGGTCATGCCGTGCTCATGAGGTCGTCGGGCACTGGGCGAAGCGCGGCCGGCCGCGAGGGACCAGTGAGCCACTGGAGCCGTCGGTTCTGCAGCTCGAGTTCGACACCACTGTCAGGGATTGAGCATCGGACGGGCCGTGACGTGGAACGCCTCGGCGATATCCGCGTCCTCTCGCAGTCGCGTGCCCGCGGCGCGCGCCGCCTACAGCTCGGCTCGGGCCTGGGCGAGCACGCTCGCCGTGTTCGGGTCGGTGGGAAACAGGTACAGCTCAGCCTCCAGCGCGGCGATCGCCTCCCGCGGCTTGCCGATATCGGCGTCGTACTCGCCGAGCCCGAGCCACGTGTCAGGGTTGGCAGGCTGGAGCGCGACGTCCGCTTCGAGCGCCGCGCGCGCAGAGGCCGTGTCGCCTTCGAAGCTGTAGATCTGCCACTCGTACAGCAGCGGTTGCGTCGAGAAGGGGTCGATGACGGCGGCCGATCGCACGTCAGCCAGCGCCGCACCGGTGTGGTCGGCGCTGAGCGCGACGAGTGCCGCCGCGTCGGCGTTGGCTGAGCGGAGCGGTTGCCAGATCGTCCACGCGCACATCAGCGCGATCGCCGCGATCGACGCGATTGTCGCCGCCCGGCCGGGAGCGGCTATGAAGGCACGGTAGGTTGCGGTGGTCATCCTCAGCGTGCCGGACGCGACGGTCCGTCTCAGCGGGCCGAGGATCTGGCGCCGCGAGGGGGCACCGTCGCGAGGCTCGTGCTCCGCTTCGCGATCCCGTCGCCGCGCCCGCCCGACCGGATCGGCTAGCGGTCCGCGCCCGGCGAGCCAGCCGGCGCAGACGAGAGCCGGTACCGCGACCCCGGGGATGAACCACGTCCAGTCGATCGCCGAATGGACGCCGAAGGTCACCACCACGGCGAGCAGGGTCACAATCCCGGCCTGCTCGGCCGCGCGTTCGGGGAGTGGCTCTCCGGCGCCGGAGCGCNNGCGGCTCCGTAGCCACACCAGCGTCGGCCGTCGCAGGCCGAGCGTACGGCGCACGGCGACGCACCATGCGACGAGGAGGGCGACGCTTACCGCCAGTCCGATCAGCCCGAAGTCAGCGAACGTCTCGACCAGATAGCTGTGCGCGTGGGCCGCGGTCGCGTCGCCGCGGCTAAAGCGTAGGCTCGCCGTCCCGTAGCCGNNCCGGCGCCCTTGAGCAGGGCGTGCTCGCCGACCTTGAGACCCTCCCTCCAGTAGCTCCCATGCGAGTTGTCCGCGGCGAGCAACCGACCTGCGTTCGTGCCCCCGCCGTTCGCGGTAGTGGTCGTCAGCTGGCTCCAGGTGTTCGAGATTTCGCCGGTGAGGCCGCGCGAGGAGACCGACAGCGCGATCACCGCGGCCACGGGCACGCACGCAAGCAGCGCGAGCAGGGCCGTGCCTGCGCGCCGTCGATCGTGCTGGCTCAGCTCGACACGATCGGCAACGAACGCTGCGAGGAACCCCGCCGCGAGCAGGACCAAGAGCATCGCGACGAGCACGAGACCGAACGCATGCCCGGCCACGGTCTGTGCGTGCATCGACTTCCCGCTGCTCGTGATCGCGGGCGTGCCGAGCGCCCAGAGAACCACCAGGCCGCCCCCGGCAGCGCCGACCGCGAGCATCATGGCGCCTCGCAGCCTGAGCGGTACGAGGACGAACCAGCAGGCGAGGCCGATCGCCGCGG
>PMOY01000130.1 GCA_003165655.1 Solirubrobacterales bacterium | reverse complement strand
TCGCCGGCGGCGACGTACTCCATCACGCTGGTCGAGCAGCCACACTCCGGGTGGATCAAGAAGTCGGCGCCGGGATGCGCGGCGCGCACCGCGGTGATGTCCGCCGGCCGTATGCCAGCGTGCACGTGGCACTCGCCGTCCCAGACCTCCATCGACCGGCCGAGCGTCTTCTCCACGTAGGCGCCGAGGAACATGTCGGGCCCGAACAGGATGCTGACATCGTCGCCATGCTCGCGATAGATGTGCTCGACGACCGCCACCGCGTTGGCCGAGGTGCAGCAGTAGTCGGTGAGCGCCTTGACCTCGGCGGTGGTGTTCACGTACATCACGACGATCGGCCGGGCGGTGGCGAACTTGGCCTTCCACTCGCGCAGCTGCTCCGCCGTGATCGAGTCCGCGAGCGAGCAGCCGGCGTCGAGGTCGGGGATCAGGACCCGGCGCTCGCGGCACAGGATCGAGGCCGTCTCGGCCATGAAGTGCACGCCGCAGAAGACGATCGTCCCGGCGTCCGCTCTCGCTGCGTGCTGCGAGAGCCCCAGCGAGTCGCCCACGTAGTCGGCGACGTCCTGGATCTCGGGCAGCTGGTAGTTGTGGGCGAGGATCACCGCGTCGCGCTCCCGCGCGAGCGCGCGCACCTCTTCCTGGAGCGCCGGGATGTTCTCNNGAGATGAAGTCTACGCCGGTCGATGCGGCGTCCCTGAGCGTCTCCAGGGTGAACCCGCCGCTCGCCTCGAGCTCCGCGCGACCGCCGACGTAGAGCACCGCATCACGAAGCTCGGCAATGCTCATGTTGTCGAGCAGGATCCGGGGTGCACCGGCCGCGAGGGCCTGCTCGACCTCCGCCAGGTTGCGCGCCTCGACCTCCAGCGGGAGGTCCGACGCGGCGGCGCGCGCCCGGCGCACCGCCTCTCCGACGCCGCCCGCGAGCGCGGCGTGGTTCTCCTTGATCAGGATCGCGTCGTAGAGGCCGGCGCGGTGGTTGGTCCCGCCGCCGGCGGCGACCGCGGCCTTCTCGAGCGCCCGCAGCCCGGGCGTGGTCTTGCGCGTGTCGAGAATTCGGGCGCCGGTCCCGGAGACCTCGCGCACGTACAGCGCGGTCAGTGTCGCCACGCCCGAGAGGCGCTGGAGGAAGTTGAGCGCGGTCCGCTCGGCGCTCAGCAGTGCGTGTGCACGGCCCTCGAGCCGTAGCACTGAGCCCCCGTCGCGCCATTCCCCCTCCGGCGCGAGGCGCTCGATGCGCAGGCCGGGATCGAGCCTCAGGAATGTCGCCTCGGTGACATCGAGCCCGAACACCACCCCAGGAGCCTTCTGGGTGATCAGCGCCCGCGCCGACGCGCGACCATCGACGGTCGAGGCCGTGGTGATGTCACCGGTACCGACGTCCTCGGCCAGCGCGCGCGCCGCCGCCTCACGGATGACCTCCTCGTTCACGGCCAACGTCGGCAGCCCTGTCGCCTAGTTGCTCGGCCGCGCCGCGAGGACCCTGATCGTGGCGAAGCTCGGATCGGCCGCCCCGTGCAGCCGTGCTCCGGCCGCGGTCAGCTCGCGCAGGTAGGCGATCACCTCGGTCGTCACGAGCTCGCCGGGAAGCAGCGAGGGCACCCCCGGCGGGTAGCCCGCGATCGCCTCGCACGAGATCCGCCCGACCGCCTCCTCCACGGGGACGGTCTCGCCCGCACCGAGGAAGGCCTCGCGCGGCGACACAACGGTCCCGTGCTCGATCGCCAACGGTGGCAGCGGCACCGCGCGCGACTCGCCGGCGCGAGCGATCCGCGGCACGGTCTCGGCAAGGTCGTGCGCGAAGCGCTCGAGCGGCTCGGGGTCGGAGCCGAGTCCGAGCACGAGCACCATCGTCGTGTGCGTCGCCAGCTCGATGTGAATGTCGTAGCTGGCGCGGAGCGCCGCGGAGACCTCGTACCCCGTGCAGCCGGTCCCCCTGACGTCGATCACGATCCGCAGCGGGTCCCAGCCCGCCACGCCGGGGCGGCCGACGAGCTCGCCACCCACGACCGAGCATCCCGGCACCGCGTCGATCGCCACGCGGGCATGCGCCGAGGCGACGAGCGTGCGGTCGAGGAGGTCCTCGCCGTGAACGGCCAGGTGACGCCGGGCGGCGTCGAGCGAGGCGAGCAGCAGTGAGCTCGGGCTCGTCGAGCGCACGAGCCTGACCGCGCGGGCGACCGCGCCGGGATCGACGAGACCGTTCCACGCCACATGGAGCATCGCCGATTGGGTCAGGCTGCCGACGATCTTATGGGTCGAGGCGAGCATGGCATCGGCGCCAAGGCGCAACGGCGACTCGGGCAGGTCGGGGTGGAAGCCGAAATGCGCGCCCCAAGCTCCGTCGACGACGAGCGCGGCGCCCGCGGCGTGGGCGACACGTGTGCAGCCCTCGATGTCGGCGGCCATCCCGTAGTACGTGGGTGAGACCACGAACGCGGCCCGCGCACCGGGCGTCTGCGCGAGCGCGCGCTCGAGCGCCTCGGGCGTGACGCCGTGGGCCACTCCCAGCTCGCTGTCGTATTCGGGGACGACGAAACCGACGACGCCGCCGCTGAGCACGAGACCGTCGATCAGGCTCGCGTGGCTGTTTCGCTGGAGCACAACCCGCTCGCCCGGTGGCGCGAGCGCGAGGCACAGAGCGTGGTTGCCCTGGGTCGCTCCGTTGGTGAGAAACCAGGTGCGACCCGCACCGTACGCCTCCGCCGCGAGGCGCTCAGCGCGCTCGTACGGGGTCGGCGAGGGGCCCATGTCGATCCCGTGAATATCCTGCGGAAGGTCGAGCAGCAGCGCGCGGCCGCCGAGGGCGGCACGGAGCCCCGGATCGGCTCCGTCGCCGCCCTTGTGTCCCGGGATGTGGAAACGTGTCGAGCCACGGAAGCCGTATGCCGTGACGGCGTCGAGATAGGGCGCGACCGGCTGCTCGGGGGCGTCCTCGTGCGCCGGCCTGCGCAGCTTCGTCACCGCGCGTCCTGTTCTCGTCCGCCGCGCTGCGTCACCGCGCGGCCTGTGCTCGTGCGCCGCGCCGCGTCATCGCGCGGCCTTCAGCAGGTAGGCGCGCACGAACCCGTCGAGGTCTCCGGCGAGCACGCGATTGGCGTCGCCCATCTCGTAGTCGGTGCGATGGTCCTTCACCATCGTGTAAGGGTGCAGCACGTAGGAGCGGATCTGCGAGCCGAAGTTGACGTCTTGGGCCTCGCCCTTCTCGCGCGCAATCTCCTCGCGACGCTTGCGCTCCTCGAGCTCGACCAGCCTCGAGCGGAGCATCGCCATCGCGGTGGCCTTGTTCGAGGACTGCGAGCGCTCGTTCTGACATTGGACGACGACTCCGGTCGGTCGGTGGGTGATGCGGACCGCCGAGTCGGTCTTGTTGACGTGCTGGCCACCGGCGCCGCTGGCCCGGTAGGTGTCGATTTGCAGATCGTCGTCGTCGATCTCGACGTCGCCGGTCCCCTCGACCACGGGCGAGACCTCGACCCCGGCGAAGCTCGTCTGCCGGCGGTTGGCGGAGTCGAACGGCGACAGTCGCACGAGGCGATGCACGCCCTTCTCGGCGCCGTAGAGGCCGTATGCGTTCTCGCCCTTGACACGAAACGTGGCTGACTTGATGCCCGCCTCCTCACCTGGTGAGAGCTCCAGCAACTCAACCTGGAAGCCTCGCTTCTCCGCCCAGCGCATCTCCATCCGCAGAACCATGTCGGCCCAGTCCTGCGCATCGGTCCCCCCCGCCCCCGCGTTCACGGTGACGAGCGCGTCGCCGGCGTCGTAACGGCCGGAGAAGAGCCGCTCCTCCTCGAGCGCGTCGAGTCGGGCCTCCACCGCCAGCACCTGCTCCTCGAGCTCTACCGCCAGGTCGGGATCCTCCTCGGCGAGCTCGGCGAGCGGCTGGAGGTCCTCGACGTCGCGATCGAGCGCGTTGTAGGTCTCGAGCTTGCGCGTGATCCGCGCATGCTCGGCGCTCACACGCGCCGCCCGCTCCTGGTCGTCCCAGAACCCCGGGGCCCCCATCTCGGCTTCGAGCGCGTTCGCGCGCTCGCTCAGCGCAGCTGGGTCAAAGATAGTCCGCGAGCAGCTTCAACTGATCGCGGATCGCCGCCAGGCGCTGTGACAGCGGCTCTGAGGGGGCGGTGGACATCTCACCCAACCCTAGCAGCGGGCGAGCCGAGTGGTCTGCAGCACCTCAGCGCAGCCGCCGGGGGTCCTCGCGGGACTCGCGGTGGCGATCGCGTCGGTGCTCGCGACTCTCGAGCTCGCGCTCGACGCGATCGAACTCGGGCGCCGGGCCATATAGCCGCCAGCCGCTGCGGAGCAACGGAAGCAGCGACACGAGCGCGATCCACACCGGCCAGAATTGCCCGTGGGCGCCGTCGGCGAGCCAGATGCCCGCGCACGCCGCGAACAGCACGATCCCCCCACCGGCCTCTTGCACCAGCCGTCTCTGCAGCCCGCCGCGGCGCTCGGCGAGCTGCGCCTTGCGCTGCGCGGGGGAGGGCGGCAGACGCGGCAGATCGCGGCGGATCGTCCCCAGCTCGTTCTGAGTCCGCGCGCGGTACGCCGCCTGCACCCGCTCGTCGAGCTCATCCTGCGTCAGCCGTCCGGCGGCGAAGTGCTCCTGGATCTCCCGCACCGCGCGCTCGCGGTCATCATCGGAGATGCGCAGATCCGTCGTATCGCTCATGGCGCTAGGCGCCGTGACACTTCTTGAACTTCTTGCCCGACCCGCACCAGCAGGGATCGTTACGACCGGTCTGCTCCGCCTCGTCGACGCGGCGCTGCTCCACATGGCGCGGCACAGGCTCCTCGCCGGGCGGAGCCTGGGCCTCGGTGGCGGCGGCCGCCATCGCGAGTGCGCCCTGCTGCTGGGACCCGCCTCCCGAGTAGCTCACGTTCCCGCCCGCCGTCGAGGAGCTCACCGTCTTGCTCGGTCGGATCGACTGGGCGGGAGCCGATTGGTCGCCATTCTCGCCCTGGATCGTGACCTCGGCGTGGAAGATCATCCGCGCGAAATCGCCCCAGACGCTGTTCATCAAATCGCGGAACAGGTCGAATGCCTCGTTCTTGTAGGCGACGAGCGGCTCGATCTGAGCGAACCCGCGCAGGTGGATCCCCTCACGCAAGTAGTCCATGTCGTACAGGTGCTCGCGCCAGCGCTGGTCGATGATCGAGAGCAACAGGACGCGCTCGAGCCAGCGCATGACCGGCTCGCCGAGCTCCTCCTCGCGGCGATCGTAGTGCGCGAGCGTCTCCTCCTGAAGCTGCTGGGTGAGCTCCGCACGGTCGAGCCGGCTCGTGTCAAAGGACTGGATCCCGCTGTGCGCCGGGAGGATCTCCTCCACCCAGCGGACGAGGCCGTCGAGGTCCCACTCCTCGACGAAGTCGCTCGCGGTGTACTCCTCGACGAGCCGCTCGATCAGGTTGCCGACCTCCTCACGTGCCGCTTCACTCATGTCGCGGCCTTCGAGCACCTCGTCTCGATAGTGGTAGATCACATCACGCTGCTGGTTGAGCACGTCGTCGTACTCGAGCGTGTGCTTGCGCTGGAGGAAGTGCTGCTCCTCGACCTTCCGCTGCGCCTTCTCGATCTGCTTGGAGAGCATCCCGGCCTCGATCGGCTCCTCGTTGCCCTCCTCGTCGACGGTGCCCAGACGATCGAGGATCTTGTAGATTCGCTCGCCGGCGAACAGGCGCACCAGGTCGTCCTGGGCCGAGAGGAAGAAGCGCGACTCGCCGGGGTCTCCCTGGCGACCGGCGCGCCCGCGCAGCTGGTTATCGATCCGGCGCGACTCGTGACGCTCGGTGCCGAGGATGAACAGTCCGCCCGCGTCGAGGACCTGCTCGCGGGACGCCGCGAGGCGCCGCTCGACCCCGGGCAGCACGTTCTCGAAGTGCTGATCGTAATCGGGCTCGCCTGGCTCGAGGCCGAGCTTTGCCACCTCGAGCTGCGCGAGGTGCTCCGGGTTGCCGCCGAGCTTGATGTCGACGCCCCGGCCCGCCATATTGGTCGCGATCGTGACCGCGCCGGGCGCGCCGGCCTCAGCGATCGTCTCGCCCTCGCGCTCGGCGTTCTCTGGCTTGGCGTTGAGCACGGTGTGCTTGATCCCCTTCCGCTTCAGGCGCTCGGAGAGCAGCTCTGAAACCTCGACCGAGATCGTTCCCACGAGCACCGGCTGGCCCGACGCGTGGCGAGCTTCGATCTCCTTCGCCACCGCCGCCCACTTGCCCTCGCGGGTCTTGTAGACCTGATCGTTGTTGTCGCCACGGACCATCGGGCGATTGGTCGGGATCTGGACGACCGGGAGCTCGTAGATCTTCATGAACTCCGTCGCCTCGGTCAGCGCCGTCCCGGTCATGCCCGCGAGCTTGTCGTACATGCGGAAGTAGTTCTGCAGCGTGATCGTCGCGAGCGTCTGGTTCTCCTCCTGGACGCGCACGCCCTCCTTCGCCTCGACCGCCTGGTGGAGCCCCTCCGACCAGCGACGACCCTCGAGGATGCGACCGGTGAACTCATCGATGATCTTCACCTCGTCGTCGATCACCGCGTAGTCGACGTCGCGCTTGTACAGCGACTCGGCCTTCAGCGCCTGGATCAGGTGGTTGACGAGGTGGCCGTTCTCCGCGCGGTAGAGGTGGTCGACGCCGAGGAAGCGCTCGGCCTTGGCCACGCCGCGCTCGGTGACGGCGATCGTCTTATGCTTCTCGTCGAACTCGTAGTCGAAGTCGGCGATGAACTCCTTCTTCATCCGCGGGTCCATTCCGTCGGGCGTGTCGCCGGGCTCGAGCTTCGGGGCGAGGCGGGCGAATTTCGCATACAGGTCGCCCGCCTGCTCCGGCGCGCCCGAGATGATCAGCGGGGTTCTCGCCTCGTCGATCAGGATGTTGTCTACCTCGTCGACGATCGCGAACGTGTGGTATGGCGACTGGCCCTCCTCGGGCTTCGGGCGACCGCCGTGCTGGACCTTCTCCTCCAGCGACGTCGCCATGTTGTCGCGCAGGTAGTCGAAGCCGAACTCCGAGTTCGTCCCGTAGGTGACATCGGCGGCGTAGGCCGCGCGCTTGTCCTCGTAGGGCTGCATGTTCTGGAGCACGCCGACGTTGACTCCGAGCGCGTCGTAGATCGGCTTCATCCACATCGCGTCGCGGCGGGCGAGGTAGTCGTTGACCGTGACGATGTGCACGCCCCTGCCTCCAAGGGAGTTGAGCGCGACGGGGAGCGTCGCGGTCAGGGTCTTCCCCTCGCCCGTCTTCATCTCGGCGATCGCGCCGTCGTTGAGCACCATGCCGCCGATGAGCTGGACGTCGAAGTGGCGCATCCCCATCGAGCGCTTGCCGGCCTCGCGCACGAGCGCGAAGCACTCGTAGAGAAGCTCCTCGAGCTTCTCGCCGTTGCGAGCCCGCTCGCGCAGCGCGTCGGCGGCCTCCCGAAGCTCGGCGTCGGAGTAGTGCTCCACCTCGGGCTCAAAGGCGTTGATCCGACCAACCCGCTGCTCGTAGGACTTGAACTTCTTCGCTTCGCCCATGCGAAGCGCGCGGTCCAGGAACGACATAGGGTGAGGGTAGCAGCGGGCCTGCCACGGTCGTGGCCGATCCCCCGCAAAATAAGGACTACGCGGCCGGCGAGATGTCTCCGGAGATCGGGGGCTGGGCAGCGGAGCGCGACTCGCGGCGCTTGCGGCGCTTGTCGCGACGGCGCTTGACTTGGACCGACAGCTCGTCGGCGCACAGGTTGATCGAGTGGACGATGTCGGGCGAGGCGTCGCGGGATCGGAGCGTGATCCCCTTGAGATGCAGCGTCGCCTCGGCGACCTGCGAATCGGCGATCGCCGGGTTCCGCTCCTCGAAGACCTCGACCTCGAGCTCCGCGAGCTCGGAGACCTGCCGCGACACCTTCCGAAAGCGCTTGGTCACGTGCTCCCGCAGGTCGTCCGAGACAGGCAGGTTGCGGCCCTTTACCTCGATGCGCATCGACTGACCCCCCTTCAATGGGTTGGGTGTGAACGAGCCTTCTCTAGCGTAGACCCAGCCGCGCATTTTGTCGATTGCCCAACGCCCGGTTGTCGGGACGCGGCGCCAGGAGGGCGGACCTTCACAGCCAGGACTCCCGGTAGTCGGCCTGCTCGGGGGTCGGTTCGTCGATCCTCACGCCAAGCGCCGCGAGCTTGAGCCGGCCGACCTCCTCGTCGATCGCGGCCGGGACCGGGTGGATGCCGGGCCCCAGCTCGCCGTGGCGGCGCACGAGCTCCTCGACGCACAGCGCCTGAAGCGCGAACGAGACATCCATCACCGCGGCCGGATGCCCCTCGGCGGCGGCCAGGTTGACGACGCGACCGTGGGCGAGCAGATTCAGACGGCGGCCGGAGACGTCGTACTGCTCGACCAGGGGGCGTACCTCGCGACCGGGACCGGTGGCGTGTGCGCGGAGCTCGTCGAGGTCGATCTCGACGTCGAAGTGGCCCGCGTTGGCGAGCAGCGCACCATCCTTCATCTTCTCGAAGTGCTCACCGCGCAGGACCCGACGAGACCCGGTGACGGTGACGAAGATGTCGCCACGCTCGGCCGCCACGAGCGCAGGCATCACCTCGTAGCCGGCCATGCGCGCTTCGAGCGCGCGCAAGGGATCGATCTCGCACACGATCACCGCCGCGCCCGCCCCTCTGGCGCGCTCGGCGACACCCTGGCCGGCCCACCCATAGCCGATCACGACCAGCGTATGCCCCGCGAGCAGCACATTGCTCGCGCGCACGATCCCGTCCAGCGCCGACTGACCCGTGCCATGGCGGTCGTTCAGCGCCCGCTCGGTCCGCGCTTCGTTGACGGCGAGGACCGGACACGCGAGCTCGCCCGCGTGCTGGAGTCGCCGCAGTCTCACGAGGCCCGTCGTCGTCTCCTCGGTGCCGCCGATCAACCTCGCCAGCGCCTCCCCGCCGGCCGCGTGCGCGGTCACGAGCAGGTCGGCGCCGTCGTCGATCGTGAGCTGCGGCGTCCCGGCGAGCAAGGCAGCGACGTGCTCGGCGAACTGATCGAGACCCTCACCGCGGACCGCCCTGACCTCGATGCCGTGGTCGATTACGAGCGCCGCCGCGACATCGTCCTGGGTGGACAGCGGATTGGCCGAGCACAGGGCGACCTCAGCGCCCCCGGCCTGGAGGGCACGGACGAGGTTCGCCGTCTCGGCGGTGACGTGCAGGCAGGCGGCAATACGAAACCCGTCCAGCGGGCGGACGCGATCGAACCGATCACGGATCTGGCGCAACACCGGCATCTGGGCATCCGCCCACTCGATTCGGGCGGCACCCGAGGGGGCGAGCGCGAGGTCGGCGACCGCGTGGGCGGGGCGGCTCCGGCGCGCCTCCACGGGCGCGCCGGGCGATCCGCGGCCCGTCATCTCAGTAGCGGTAGTGATCCGGTTTATATGGGCCGTCGACCGGGATCCCGAGATACGCCGACTGCTCGGGGGTGAGCTCGGTCAGCCTGACCCCGAGCGCGTCCAAGTGCAGCCGCGCGACCTTCTCATCGAGGCGCTTGGAGAGGGTGTACACCTGCTTCTGGTAGCCCTCCGTGTCCCCGAAGAGCTCGATCTGCGCGATCACCTGGTTGGTGAACGAGTTCGACATCACGAAGCTCGG
>PMOY01000246.1 GCA_003165655.1 Solirubrobacterales bacterium | reverse complement strand
ACCGCGCTGACCAGCCCGATCAGCCCAATCGCCACGCGCCGGCGCACGCTGGCGTGCTTGATGTTGGGCCTGGGGGAAGCGATCACGAGCCCGATGACGAGCAGCGCTTCGACGACCGGAAGCAGCCATCGGGGCCCAATCGTCAGCCGCTTCGGAAGGCCGAGGTCGAGCACGAGTGCGGCGAGCACTGTGGCCTGAGCGGGCCAGAACGGATTCCCGCGGTCAGCCAGCGATCGAACAACCTCAGCCTCCCGAAGGGCGGCCTCGGCGTCGTGNNGGCCATCTCGTCCCGAAGATAATGGCGCCGCGTGCGGCCGGACCGCGCCACCGGCCGCAGCCACGGCCGGACCGCCACCGGTGCCTGGGATACTCGGATCTGATGACCAGCGAACACCGCACCGACGACGAGGCGCTGCTCTCGCTTCCGGCGCCGGGCACGCGGGCGTCGAGAGAGGGCGATGCGCTCCGTCTCGCGAGGATGCGCGCGGAGCTCGCAGAGGGCTTCGCTGCGCTGTCGGGCCTGGAACGAGGCGTGTCCGTGTTCGGCTCGGCGCGTACCTCGCCCGAGGACCCCGATTACCGTCTCGGCCNNCCCGGGATCATGGAAGCGGCGAACCGCGGCGCCCGCGATGCGGCGGCGCTCTCGGTCGGGCTGCCGATCGAGATGCCGTTTCAGGAGAAGGTCAACGACTACCTCGACATCCCGCTGCGCTTCCATTACTTCTTCACGCGCAAGGTGATGTTCCTCCGCTATGCGGCGGCATACGTGATCTTCCCCGGAGGATTCGGGACGCTCGACGAGCTGTTCGAGCTGGCCGCGCTGATCCGGACGCATAAGGTCCACAGTCCGCCGGTCGTACTCGTGCGGCGCTCCTACTGGGAGCCGCTGGTGGCGTGGTTGCGCGACACCGTGCAGGCGCAGGGCAAGATCTCGTCCGCCGAGCTCGACCTACTCGCGTTCGCCGATGATGAACGCGAGGTCTGCGAGCGCGTGACCAGCGCAGCCGGGAGGAATTGAGCCGGGCACCGCAAAGGAGATGAGAATGGGTCTGAGAGTCACGATCGGCGCGATGCTGTCTGCGCTCGTGCTCGCCGCTTGCGGCGGGTCGAGCAGCAGTCAGACATCCGCCACCGTCCCGGTGACGGCGCCGGGCGGCCCCACGAGCACCGCCGCGCCGACGACGAGCACCACCTCGGCGAGCACGGCGCCCGCGAGCACCTCGTCGGCGAGCACCGCCCCCGCGACCACCGGCTCGGCCGCCGCACCGCCGCCCTGCGTGACCGCCAACTTCGCGCTGCGCTTCCTCGGCGAGGAGGCCGCCACGGGTCATGGCGAGGTCGGCTTCGCGCTGCGCAACATCGGCGGCCACTCGTGCCGCACGTACGGCTATCCGGGGATCCTGTTCCTCGACATGGCCGGACGAGCGCTGCCGACGACTCCCACGCATACGACAGTCGACTTCTTCGGTCAGACGAGCAAGACGGAACTCGTGGTCCTGCCCCGCGCGAGCGTCTCCTTCCGCCTCGGCGTCAGCCACGGCGGCGGTAGCCCCAACGGGTGCACGACCGCCTACGGACTCCAGGTGATCGCCCCCGAGGACACCCATACGACGAGGGCAGCGATCCCACAGGGGGCGTACGAGTGCCGCGGGCAGGCGACGGTATCGCCGCTGCAGCCCGCCGAGACAGCGTTCTCGCGCTAGGGCGCGCTCGCCGGCGCGGGCCGTGTGGCCATGCGAAGATGTCCAGTGCCCCTGGTCGGGGCGGGAGGTGATCGCGTCCGCGGCCTGCCATCCATTTCTCAGCGCGTATCGACCGCCGAGATCACGATCCGGCGGCGGCTGACCCCGAGGGGACCGGGTCTCCACCCCCGCCTGCCGCCGATGGGACCGTCCCGGTCGTCTGTGCCGTGCCCCCGAGCGCCTGCAGCAGCGCTGCTCCCTTGGGCGAACCAAGCCCAGTGCAGGCGTCCCAGCCCGGGCCCGCCTGGTAGGCGCCGTTGTTCCCCTTGGTGATGTCGTTGAAGGCGCTCTGCGTCGCGGCCGCGTAGAGCTGGGGCTGGAGGAACCCGACGGGCGTGCCGAGCGCCTGGTTGAGCAGCGCGCTCAGTCCCGCCCACAGCGGTGCCACCGCGCTTGTGCCGCCGATCGTCTGATCGGCACCGTCGACGAGGATCGTGTAGCCGGTTGCCGGGTCAGCGTCGCCGCAGACGTCGGGCACGCCGCGCCCGGCCTGACCGGTGTCGATATTCGTCGGCACGTTGGCGGCCGTCTGATAGCTGGGCACGGCGAATTCGATGCTCACGCCCCCGCCGCCGGCACCGGCGCTGTCGTTCCAGACCGTCTCGCTCGAGATCGCGCCACCCTCGATCTGCAGCGAGGTGCCCCCACAGGCGAGTGCGTGGGGCGCCGAGGCGGGAAAGTCGACGTGCTGCTTGCCGTCGGTGACGCCGTCGGTGGATCCGTTGTCACCCGATGCGACCGTGACGGTGACGCCGATCGCCGCCGCCTCGGTGAGGATCTGCTCCATCTGCGTACGGGCCTGTGCGGTCCACGAGTCCTCGGAGCCGCCCCAGCTGATCGAGACCACGGACGGCTTGTTGGTCGTGTCGTGGACGGCGGTGGAGACACCGTCGAGGAAGCCCTGATCGGAAGTGTTGGCGAAGTACACGACGATCGAGGCTCCGTTCGCGACCGCGGCGATCACCTCGATGTCAAGCATCACCTCGCCATCAGCGTCCGAGTTCGTACCCGGTGAGTTGCTGCCGCCGTCGACGCCGACAGCGCTGATCGTCGGAGCGGACAGTCCGAGGCCTGTGAAATAGGTGCTGAGGTCCGCCTCGCTGTAGCCGCCTGCGAGCTCGATCACCGCAACGGTCTGGCCGGCGCCGGTGACTCCTGAAGGGAAGCCGTAGGCCTGCGCGACCTGGACGGGCGTATATGCGATGCTCTGCGCTGCCTGATCGTGAAAGCGCACATGCGGGTGCGCCTGCGGCCTTTGGTCGATTCCGAACACGCCGGTGATGACGCCCGCGAGTGAAGCGGGGACGGTGAGCGGTCCGCGCCGTCCGCGATAGACGCCAGCGGTCGGATGGGCAAACGAGCCCAGGCCCTGCGCCTCGAATGCGTGCCCGACGGCGGCGAGCGTCCCGCGCAAGCTGACGCTCCGACGAGCGAGGTCGACGTCCGTCACATCAAGGCCGTATTCCGAGGCGAATGCTCGCACCGCTTGTACATCGTCCTGACTGGCGCCGTGTGCGTCGGCAAGTTCCTGCCGCGAGAGCGTGCGTCGCTGGGCCGGGAGCTTCGCCGCCTCCTGATCGACCCAGTCAAGCGGTGAGCGGGGCCGCAAGTAGACGGTTACCTCGAGCTCGCTCTTGGGGTCTGGATCGCCGACGCGGGGGTGCTGGGGATCGGGCTCGCGGTCGCTGCCTGCAATCGCGACCCGGCCCGCGGATGACTGGTCTGCAGATGCCATCAGACGCCTCCTGTGAAATGACTCAAATCTCAATCGGGAGCGAGTTGGGATCGTGGCCGGCCCCCGGTATCTCGGTGGGCACACCTTACGCCAACGCCGCCGAGGGGCGCGTGAAAATCGGGTGGCTAACCGATCAGCTTGCGTACCGTGCCGAGCACGGAGGGCTCCAACAGCTCGCTGCAGTAGAGGGTGAAGTGGATCCCGTCGAAGCGGCAAAACTCGCCGTTGACACTGGCCTGGTAATGGTTGCCCGGCGAGACTGTCTTGTCGATATCGAGCACTTGCACCTGATTCGGGTCGCGGCGAGCGGCCGCCTCGAGCATCGAGTTGATCAACGCGTGACGAGCCGAGGATCCGGCGGGGCTCGGGGAGCCGTTCGGCTGTGCCGGAGGCTTGGACCAGGGAACCGACAGGAAGAGGATCTTCGTGCCGCCGCGACCGAGGACCTTGACGTACTGATTGATCCTTCCTTGTACGTAGGCATCGAACGCTCGTTGCCCGAGATGCATCTGGCGTCCGTTCAAGCGCCAGTCGAACTGGTCCCGGTAGCCGAGCTCCACGATCACGGCTTTGGCATGCAGCATCTTTTCTTCCCGCGCCCACGTCTGCAGCGCGTCAGGGCAACCGGCCGACTGGCCCTGCCAGACGCCGGAGACGTTCAGCTGACCCTGGTTCGTGAAGGCGCACCCAAGGATCCCGGCATCTGCCAGCTCGACGCCGTAGCGCTCTTCGCCAGGGAGCATCCCGACTCCCAGCGTGAATGCCAGCGAGTCCCCGACCAGGAGCACCTTTGCGGGTGGGCAGGTGTGGAAGGTCTCCCTGCTCGAGCCGGTCCATTTGAGACGATGCTTGGCGAGCGAGGTGTACTCGAACTGAGCACCGTGGTTGGGCGGCAGCGGTGCGAGGCCGTACTGGCTGGTGTCCTTGAGCGCCACCGCGCACGCGGGATCAGTGCCCTGGAGCTTCGGTGCCGGCTGCGGTAGCGTCGAAGCTGACGGGTCGCCGAGCGGCAGCGCCGCTGAGGTGGAGGCGACCACGAGCGAAGCGACAGCGCCGCCGGCGGCGAGCGGCGCCAGTGAACGCACCAGCCAGCTGGGTAGCCTGCCCCGGCGGACCGGCTGCTCGACCAAGACGAACGAGAGCAGGCTGACGAGCAGGGCCACCGAGAGCCGAAGGAGCAGCAGCGCAGGGCCTCGCACACCCGTGGAGCTGGCATCCAACCAGAGGAACAGGGGGTAATGCCACAGGTACAGCCCGTAGGAGATCTTGCCGATCGCCCGGAGCGGTCGCACCGAGAGAACACGCCCGACGAGCGACGCCGGACAGAGGACCGCGGCTGCGATGACGACGGCCACGGCCACGTCGAGTCCGACGAGCCCGAACGGATAGAGCCAGGCGGCGCTGCCGTCGGCGAGCCGCGCCATCACGAGCACGATCGCGAGCGCGAGTGCTGCGGCCGGCCCCAGCACCCGCGCCGCCCGTGTTCCCGGCACCGCGGTGGGCGAACTGCCCCGGCGGCGGAGGATCGCCAATCCGATGGCTAGAGACGCACCCGCGAGCAGGCTCCCAGCCCTCGTGTCGGTGCCGTAGTACACGCGGTTCAGGCCATGTCCGCCGTCGAACAGCAGCGCCATTTCGACCCAGGACGCGATTGCGCCGGTGACGCTGAGGACGAACAGTGGGGTGAGTGGTCCCTGCCGTGAGCGGTTGCCCCTACGCCCGCGGCGGCGGGTGATCCAGAGGACGCCGAGGACGAGCATCGGCCAGACGATGTAGAACTGCTCCTCGATCGCCAGCGACCACGTATGCGTGAGCGGGGAAACCGGTCCGGTGGCGGCGAAGTAGCTGCTCCCGGTGGCGATCTGATGCCAGTTGCCGATGTAGAGCAAGGTCGCGATGCCGTCGTTCTCGAGTCCGGGAATGGCTTTGCCCTGGCCGCCGATCGCGTAATAGATCCCGATCACCGCGACGAGGCAGAACAATGCCGGCAGCAGCCGCCGAGCCCGTCGAGCCCAGAACGCCCTCAGCGCGATCGTCGAGGACTGCTCCCACTCGACCACGAGCAGTGACGTGATCAGGAAGCCGGAGAGGACGAAGAACACTTCGACCCCCAGAAACCCGCCGTCCATCCACGAGACCCCGCCGTGGTACAGAAGCACCGCGATGACCGCGAGCGCGCGTAAGCCGTCGAGCCCGCCGCGGTAGGTCAATTCCGGACGATGCTTCCGGGGCGCGAAACTCGACATCAAAACTTGGTAGCGAGTCGGACCTAAGGCGAGCGTAAAGCGGGGGAGCTCGTTGTCACCGCCAAGACCCGCGTTGTGGGCACGTGGGGGCGTGGACGGCCGCTCGACTCACCAACACGAGGCGTCACGGCACGTCCGCGGTCCGGGGCGCGACACCCGGGTTGCTACGGTGCTGTGCGCCTGGGCCCGGGACGCGGAAAGCAGGCCGAGTGGGGGACGCGCTCTCGGCCCTGCCGCAGGTCGTCTCGACTGAGGTCGATCCGCGCCTCCCGCTCGGTCAACGGGGCCCTCAAGCTTCGGCCCATTCGATGTCTGCGCGGAGCTTTCTCAGGCCGAGTCGCATGCGACCTTTGACGGTTCCGGATGGTAGGCCGAGGTGGGTGGCGATCTCCGTGTGCGAGAGCTGGCCATAGTAGGCGAGCGTAATCACCTCTTGTTGGGCCTCGGGGAGCATGGCCAAGGAGGCGTGCAAGCGATCATCCTCGTCGCGCTGGATGGCGGTCTCGCACACGTCGTCGGGCGCGGGAAGGTATTGGAGCTGATCGTCGCTCGCCCGGCGAGTGTCGTAGCTTCCGTTGTGGCGGACGCCGTCGATCGCACGATGGCGGACCACGGTCAACAACCATGCCGCGACGGTGCCCTGTTGCGAGCGGTAGCTCGATCGATTGTTCCAGATCGAGAGAAAGGCTTCCTGCACCGCGTCCTCGGCGCGCCCGTGGTCACGAGAAACCGACAGTGCCACACGATAGGCGCGGTCACAGTACCGGTGGTAGAGCTCGCCGAAGGCGTCGAGGCTGCCCACGCCGACCTCGACCATCAGCTGGGCGTCGGTGAGCGCGAACCTGGCTCCAGTCGTGCTCGAGAGACTCACGTTTCGCCTCCCCTCCCGACCGCGAGGGGCGCGGCGTCGAGGAAGAACAGCTCGCACGCGATGCCGGGCTTGGTCTGGTTCGCGCTCAGGAATGCGACCACCCGACGGTGGGTCAAACGCTCGACCGCGGCGGTGAACTCATCCTCGGTGTCGGTCTGAAAGGCGACACGACCGTCGATCACCGTGCCCCGCGCCCCTTCGGCGATCAGCGCGGCCTCGCGCTCGGTCAAGATGTTCTCGAGCACACAGACGACGATGTTGTCGTTGATGTATGTGCTCGCCGTCGTACGATCGTGTTGATAGAAGGTCGAGTACAGCTCGATCATCGCCGCCGAGATCGCGAGCTTCAGCTGCGCCGCTCTCGAATCTCGAGTCACTTCCGCATCAGCCAACGTGACCTCCTGGGTTGACGACACCTCGAGAAGTCAGCTAGCGCTGCCCGCCTCACACGAGGCCGACCTCACACCATGCCCTCCAGCGCTCACGCTATTCCTGATGAGAGTGAGCGCAAATATTGATAGATGAATGTGGAAGATTGGCGTACCAAATTGCTGCGTTAGGGCTCGCGACTGACTCAGTCGCGGAATCCGGCGAGTAGCTGGGCGTGGATGAGTGTCACCCGCTCGCCGCGAGCTGGTTGCCGGCACGCGCGACGGCGCGGAATGAAGACCCTGGGCAGAGAGCGCGACCGTTCAGTGGTGAAAGATGCGCCGGAATCGCCTCGAAAGGCTCGCAACGGAGCCGTGTCCTCCGCTCGCGAGTCCCGTGATCCCGAGCAAGGTCACGAACGCGCCGGCGAACAGCGCCAGGCCGGCGAGGAGTGCGGGCCAATGCTTCTGTAGGAGATCCTGCGTTGTCGCGAGGATGCGTTCGGCTTGGTCTCCGGCGAATGTGATCGTCCCGATGATCACGATCAGCGGGAGCACGAAGCACACGTTGTAGAGCAGGAGCAGGATCAGCTGACGTACCGGATCGAATCCCGATCCGACGATGGCGGCGATCGCCGCGAAGTACGGGAAGGCTGTGGGAAGCTCGACGGCGGTAATCGTCACGCCAAGGAGCGCGCTCGACTTGCCGTCCGCTCGCGGGGCAGGGAGCTCGCGGTGGGCGAGCTTCTCTCGGTCGCGCCAGAGCACGCCGGCGGCGATCAGCATGACCACTCCGGCGACGAGCTCGACAACGTATCGCGCCGTACGTCCCGGATGCGGCACGAGCGAGAGCAGCACCTGACCCGGTCCGAGCGCGATCGCGGCGCCACCGAGAAGGTAGACCGCGAATACCCCGAGCGTGAACTGGATCAAGTCGCTCCGTGGTCGCTCGCCGGTCGCGAGATACAGCGCCGGAGCGATCGTGCTCGGGTTCATCGAATCCGCGAGCCCGATTGAGACGACCAGGCCGATCAAACGCAGCATGACTTCATTCAGCGCATCGACGATGCCGAACGCGGACTCCTACCGACCCACCGCGGGTGCCGTGGCCCCAAAGCGGACGACGTTGCCGCTCGAGAGCTCCTGTGCGAGCCCATCGCGGACAAGGATGTCAACGTGGCCGAGGACCTCGGACAGCGTCAAGTAGGCCTGGGTCACGGCGACGTTCCCCCACATAGCGTGGGCAAGCTCGTACGCGCTCAGCGGTCGGTCGCGGATCAGTCCCAGCATCTTCTGGGCGCGGCGGGCGTGCATCGCGAATCGCTGGTCGATCAGCGTTCGGTGGTCGAGGAACGGATCTCCGTGACCGGGGAGTGTGAGCTCGATCGGCATCTCCCGGGTGGCGCGCATCGAATCGATGTATGTGATCAGCGCGCGCGGGCGCTCCGCGTCGGAGATCGCTTCGGGTGGGCGCGCCGCGCCGGGGGCCGCTTCGGGTGGGCGCGCCGCGCCNNTTCGGGTGGGCGCGCCGCGCCGGAGATCGGTTCGAGGGGGCGCGACAGGAGCGGGTTGGAGGAGATGTGGGCGATCAGGTGGTCGCCGGCGAGCATGATCGCGCGCCGCTCGTCGAAGAACAGCGTGTCCGACGGACTGTGGCCGGGGCGATGCAGCACCCGCAGCGTACGGTCGCGGAGGGCGAGCTCGTCGCCGTGGTGCAGCCGCCTGGTGACCTGTGCGCTGCACCCACAGGCGCGGAAGGCACTCGACACCGTGCGCAGCGAGCTCACGACGTCGGCGGGCACGCCGTGGAGGCGCATCAACGACTCGGCGAACTGGTCGTCGGCGTCCATGCTCTCGCTGAAGCGCGCGAGGTAGGGCGCGAGCAGGTCGAGGGCGGCGACCTCCGCGCCGGAGCGCCGGGCGAGGATGTCGAGCAGGCCGAAGTGATCCATGTGCTGATGGGTGATGACAATCAGCTCGAGATCCTCGACCCTGTGCCCTCGCTCGGCCAGTGCGAGCTCGAGCTGGTCGAGCGCCTTGCCCGAGTTCGGACCCGTGTCGATCAGCGTTAGCGGCTCGTCCTCGATCAGGTAGCAGTTGATCCGACCGACTAGGAACGGCGTCGGCAATGACAGCCGGTGGATCCCGGCGCGCTCGGCGCGCGCCAGCGCGTCCTCGGGAGCGCGCTCCGGTGCAGTCATGAAAGCTCGACCACGACGACGGTCGGCGGGTCGCCTAATCGCGCCGCGGCGCCGGCGGGGGTGACGCCGCGAGGCGCCGGCCCAGACAGCGCCCGATCGATGCCCGGTCGGGCTCGACGCGCTCGATGTCAGAGTCCGCGTGCGTCATGTGAACGGATCATGGCCAGTACCTCGTCCCGGTGACGCTCCATGTCCTGGCGCGAGACGAGCGACTCGAGGCACAGGCGCAGCAGCGGC
>PMOY01000277.1 GCA_003165655.1 Solirubrobacterales bacterium | reverse complement strand
CGAGTAGATGCGGAAGATCGAGAGGATGTTGCGGCGCACGTATGCGCCCATCGACGGGAACAGTCGCGACTCGCGCGTCTTGGGGTTCGTGCGCACGGGTACGTGGTCGATCGCGACGAGCAGCTTGCCCGCCTGGATGATCGTCTCCAGCGTGTAGGTGAACTTGGAGACGACCTGCATCTGCAGCGCGGCTTCGCGGTTGTAGGCGCGGAACCCCGACGTGGTGTCCGGGATCGCCGTCGAGGAGGCTTGGCGGACAACCCACGAACCCAGTCGCTGGAGCCCTTTCTTGAGCGGCGAGAAGTGCATGCTCTTGCCGATCTGGCGGTCGCCGACGACCATGTCTGCTTCCCCGCGGAGGATCGGGGCGACGAGCTTGGGTATGTCGTCGGCGTTGTATTGGTTGTCTGCGTCGGTGTTGACGATCACGTCCGCGCCGAGCTTGAGCCCTGCATCCATGCCCGCCTGAAAGGCCGCGGCGAGACCCTTGTTGTTGGTCAGGCGGACGATGTGGTCGACGCCATGGGCGCGGGCGACCTCGACGGTGCGATCGGTCGATCCGTCGTCGATGACCAGCACCTCTACCTGATCGAACCCGTCGACGCTCCGGGGCAGGCTCGACAGCGTGAGGGGGAGCTGCCCTTCCTCGTTGTAGCTGGGAATCTGGATGATGAGCTTCATGGCTGGGGCATCCGCGTCCGCCGCTCGAGAGTCATGGTAGGCCGCGTGGCGGCCGGTGAGGCGACGACTGAAGTCATTAGGCTGGGCGCGACGGGCGCCAGTGCAGCGCCTGCGGCGCGTGGCGTAAACTCGCGTGCCAGTATTTCAGACTGACCGTCAGACGCCCTGCCAGCGTAAGGGACTTCGGTGCGAAGCTCCATGCGGGGATACGACGACAGGCGTGCACACGGTCCACAGCGGGATCCGGGTGACGGCGGAGCCTGCATATACGGTATGGCTCGCCGGCTCCGGGAGCCTGGCCCACCCAACCCGCCTACCCTCCTGCGCCCCTGACCGTCCAACGCCGCCCCGAGTCTCGCTATCGCACCGTGATGGCCGTCGCCACCATGACGAGGTCGGCGCCACGGGCTCGCGCCCAGCCGTCCCCTTCGGGACCCCGCCGGGGGCGGCGACGGCGCCTTCGCATCGACGCGATCCCGGCTGCCCTGGCCGTGCTCCTGATCGCCACCCTGGTCCTGCGGCTATGGGGGATCAAGCAGGGGCTGCCCTACATCTACAACGTCGACGAGGAATCGCACTTCGTCCCCAAGGCGATCACCTTCTTCGGCCACCCCCTCAACCCCTACTACTTCCTCAACCCTCCCGCCTACAGCTACGTCCTGAACATCGTGTTCGAGCTGTGGTTCGGGAGTCGCGACGCCGTCGTGCGCGCCTACACAAGCAACCCCACGGAGGTATACGTCGTCGCCCGCGTGGTCGCCTCGGTCCTCGGCACGATCGCGGTGTGGCTGACCTACCTCACCGGTAAGCGGCTGTTCGGACGGGGGGTGGGGTTGGTGGCGGCAGCGATCTTCGGGCTCGCCTTCCTGCCGATCTTCTACAGCCATCTCGCGCTCAACGACGTCCCCACCCTGGCTCCGGTCGCTCTGTCGCTGTACGGCATCGCCGGGGTCCTGCGTCGCGGTCACCTGCGCGATTACCTGATCGCGGGCGTGGGCATCGGCTTGGCGGCGGCAACCAAGTACACGGGCGGGATCACGATCATCTGTCTCCTCGCCGCGTCAGCCAGTGGCGGGGCCGGCATCGAGCCTCGCCATGTGTTGCGCCGCCTCGCTGCCGCGCTTGCTGCCGCGCTTGCGGCGTTCCTGATCGCCAACCCGTACGCGCTGCTGGACTTCTCGGCGTTCATCCACGGGGTGGCTCGGCAGGCGTCGGAGACCGACGCGGCGAAGCTGGGGAGCTCGCCGGTGGGCGGGATCGACTACTACCTGTGGACGTTCACATGGGGGCTCGGATGGGTGCCGGCGGTCGCGGCGGTAATCGGATCCTTCCTGCTCCTGGTGCGGCGAAAGCTGTCGGTGGCGCTCGTGCTGATCCCGGCGCCGATCGTGTTCATCATCTTCATCGGCGAGCAGGAGCGGTATTTCGGTCGCTGGCTGCTGCCGGTCTTCCCCATCGTCGCGATCCTGGCCGGTTACGCCGCCGTCGAGCTGATCAGATGGCTCTCGCGGGCCCGCGCCGTTCCTGTGAGCCTCGCCGCCGCCGCGGTAGCGGTTCTGCTGCTCACGCAGAGCGTGATCGCCGTCGTCCACAACGACGAAGTGCTCTCGCGGGCCAACACCCTCAACACGACCCGCGCGTGGATGGTCAAGCACATTCCCGCCGGTGCCAGGATCGTGGTCGAGCCGATGGTGCCCGCCAACTGGGTCTACGACATCGGCGGCTTGCTGTCCGCGACGTCCACGGGCCAGCGCTGGCAGCCGTTCGGCACCGCGTACACCAACATCGACGACAACTACGTCGCGCTGCCCCCCGGCGCGCACCGGTTCGTGCAACCCGATCAATATGAGAGCACGCTGCGGCCGCATCTGCTCCACGAGTACATAGCCAACGACTACTGCTGGGTCATCGTCGGCTCGCTCCAGTCGGGCCGGGCATACGTGAACCCGACGGTGCCGATGGCGATCGCGTACTACGCGGCGCTCGCCAAGGACGGCCAGCTGATGTTCCAGATCAGCCCCTACAGCTCGGGAGCGAGTCCGGTCCCCTTCAACTTCGACTGGTCGATCGATTACTACCCGAGTCAGTACCGGCTGCCGGGCCCGGAGGTCAGGGTCTACAGGCTGTATGGCGATAAGTGCGCGTCCTAGTCAATGAGGTGGCGGGCCGTCGCGGGGTGCCGGGCCGGACACGTGGGCGGGCCGTGGCGGACCCTCGCGGGGTGCCGGGCCGGACACGTGGGCGGGCCGTGGCGGGCCGTCGTATCCTCAGTGTCCGGATGCCGCTGAAAACAGACACCGACCGTCAGCACCTGGGCCGTGCGATCGAGCTCGCCGGCCGCGGCCGTGGGAGGGTGAGCCCGAACCCGCTGGTCGGCGCCGTGATCGGACGCGATGACGAGATACTCGGGGAGGGCTACCACACCGCGTTCGGCGAGCCGCATGCGGAGATCGAGGCGATCCGCGCCGCCGGGGACCGCGAGCTCGAGGGGGCGACCTTGTATGTCTCGCTCGAGCCGTGTTGTCATCAAGGGAAGACGCCACCGTGCACGAGCGCGATTCGCGCCGCAGGGATCCGACGTGTCGTCGTGGGCTGCGAGGATCCGAGCGAGCACGCATCCGGTCGCGGCCTCGGGAACCTGCGCGACGACGGGATCGAGGTCGTGATGGCGGACGGGGAGCTCGCCGCTCGGGCGCGGCTGCTGATCCAGGCGTTCCGTAAGCACGCCCGCACCGGACGTCCGTGGATCCTCTTCAAGTCCGCGATGACGCTGGACGGAAAGGTCGCCACCCGCGCCGGCGACTCGAAGTGGATCTCGGGTGAGGCGAGCCGCCATCTCGCACACCACTGGCGCGCCGAATGCGACGCCGTCGCGGTCGGGATCGGTACGGCGCTCGCCGACGATCCGCTCCTCACCGCCCGCGTCGAGGGGGTGTATCGGCAGCCCCGGCGGATCGTGTTCGACTCCCTGGCCCGCCTTCCGTTCACTGCCCATCTGGTCGCTGACGCCCGCGAGACGCCGCTGACCGTGGTCGTCTCACGCGCCGCGCGCCGCTCCGCCACGGACGCGCTCGAGACGCACGGCGTCGAGGTGATCGTCGCCACGGGTGAGAACGAGCCGGCTCGGGTGTGCTCGGCGCTCGACCAGCTTGGCGCCGTCGGGATCGGCTCGATCTTGCTCGAAGGAGGCCCGCACCTCGCGGGCGCGTTCCTCGACGCGGGCGAGATCGACGAAATCAGGCTGTTCCTCGCCCCGCTGGTGCTCGGCGGCCGGACCGCGCGCGATCCGCTCGAGGGTCAGGGCGTCGAGGCGATCGCGCAGGCGGTTCGCGCGCTGACGCTCGACTGCGAGCGGGTGGGGGAGGATCTGCTCGTCTCGGCTCGTGTGAAGGAGTGGTAGCGCCGTGTTCACCGGCATCGTGAAGGGCATCGGACTCATCGAGCACGTCGATCGCTCCGCCGACGGAGTGCGCGTCAGCGTCGCGACGCGGCTGGCGGTCGAGCTCGAACCGGGTGACTCGATCGCGGTCAACGGCGTGTGCCTCACCGCCGCAGCGGTGAACGGCGGCTCGTTCACCGCCGAGGTCATGAATGAGACGCTGGCGAAGACTTCCCTCACCGCGGTGCACCCGGGGATCGAGGTCAATCTCGAGCTCCCGTTGCGGGCGTCCGACCGGCTCGGCGGCCACGTCGTCCAAGGTCACGTCGACGGGGTCGGGGTGATCGCGGCCCTCGTCGACGACGGCTTCGCACGACGGGTCACCATCGACGCCCCGGCCGAGGTACTTCGCTACGTCGTCGAGAAGGGGTCCATCGCGGTTGACGGCGTCTCGCTGACCGTCGTCACCGTCGATCAGAGCTCGCTCGAGGTATCGCTGATCCCCGAGACGCTGGAGCGGACGAACCTGGGCGCCGCGCACCCGGGAACGAGCGTGAACCTGGAGGTCGACCTGATCGCCAAGTACGTCGAAAAGGCGGTGCGCGGCGCGGCGTTCGACCTCGGCATCGAGCGCGATGCTGATGGTCAGGGACGGGCGGCACCTGCTGGCCAGGGACAGAAACGGCCGCCGCTGGAGCCGGGAGTGCCGACGATGGAGGTAGCGCGATGACCTCGACACGAACGCCGTTTGCGACGATCGATGAGGCGATCGAGGAACTCAGGCGGGGCAAGATGGTCGTGGTCTGCGATGACGAGAACCGGGAGAACGAGGGCGACCTCACGATCGCTGCCCAGTTCGCCACTCCCGAGGCAATCAACTTCATGCGTAAGGAAGGGGGCGGGCTGATCTGCCTGGCGCTCACACCAGGGCGCTGTGACGACCTCGGCCTCGACCTGATGGCGGCTAAGAACGAATCGGCCTTCAAGACCGCTTTCACCGTCTCGATCGAGGCTCGTTCGGGCGTCAGCACGGGGGTCTCCGCCCCTGACCGGGCACGCACGATCCAGGTCGCCATCGATCCAGCCACCAGCCCGCGTGAGCTCGTTCAGCCGGGCCATGTGTTCCCGCTCAAGGCGAAGGCCGGAGGCGTACTCGAGCGCGTTGGGCAGACCGAAGCGGCGGTCGACCTGGCGCGGCTCGCCGGGCTGATCCCCGCCGGGGTCATCTGCGAGATCATGAACGACGACGGCACGATGGCGCGTGTGCGCGATCTCGTTCCGTACTGCGAGCGCCACGGCCTGAAGATGATCACGGTCGCCGACCTGGTGGCGTACCGGCGGCGGACCGAGCGTCTGGTCGAGCGGGTCGTGGCGACCAGCCTGCCGACCGAGTTCGGCGAGTTCGTCGCCGTCGGGTATCGGTCGCTGGTCGACGACAAGCATCACGTCGCCCTCGTCAAGGGCGAGCTCGAAGGCCACGACGACGTGCTCGTCCGAGTGCACTCGGAGTGCCTCACCGGCGACGTCTTCCACTCGCTGCGCTGCGACTGCGGCGAGCAACTCGAAGCCGCCCTGACGATGATCGAGCAGGAGGGCCTGGGGGTGCTGCTCTACCTAAGCCAGGAGGGGCGCGGCATCGGCCTGCTCAACAAGCTCCGCGCCTACAAGCTCCAGGAGGAGGGATTCGACACCGTCGACGCCAACCTCCGCCTGGGACTGCCGGCCGATCTGCGCGACTACGGCATCGGCGCCCAGATCCTCGTCGACCTCGGACTGTCGAGCATCCGCATCCTCACCAACAACCCGAAGAAGATCTCCGGTCTATCCGGATATGGCCTCTCGGTCACCGACCACATCGCGATCCAGCCGGTGCCGAACCGCCACAACGAGGATTATCTGCGCACCAAGCGGGACAAGCTCGGCCACACGCTCCACCACCAGGGCCTCGCGCTCGACGAGGAGATGATCCAGCGCGAGCACGAGCGGGACCGCAACCGCGATGCCGACACGCGTTAAGATTGATCAGCCCATCGCGCTCTGCGTCGCGCGGTTCTACGATGAGCTCGCCGAGAAGCTCGAGGCGGGAGCACGCGCGACGCTGGCCGAGGCCGGAATCTCCGATATCGACGTGTTCGAGGTCCCTGGGGCGTTCGAGCTGCCGCTGATCGCGAAATACGCGGCGCTATCGGGTCGCTACGCTGGGGTCGTATGCCTGGGGGCTGTCGTCCGCGGTGAGACAGACCACTACGATTACGTGTGCGCCGAGGCGGCGCGCGGGATTCAACAGGTCCAGCTCGAGACGGGCGTCCCCTGTGGCTTCGGGGTGCTGACGGTCGACTCGATCGAGCAGGCCTCAGAGCGCGTACAGGGTGGGTCCAAGCGCGACACGGGCAGGCACGCCGTCGACGCGGTCCTGGCGTCGCTCGTGGTCAAGGAGGCGCTCGCCGGCCGGCGCGGCCAGGCCGGGTTTGCCGTCAGCGAGTGACGCCGTATACTCGCCCGCTATGCCTAAGGTTTGTCACGTATGCGCGAAGGGCCCCGCTTTCGGCAACAACCGCAGCCACTCGATGGTGGCCACGCGGCGTCGCTTCGACCCGAACCTCCAACGGGTGCGAATCGACGATAGCGGGACGCCGCGGCGCGTGTACGTATGCACCCGCTGCCTCAAGGCAGGCAAAGTCGCTAAGGCGCGCTAGCGCTCGGTTGTTAGCGGGGGTCGGTTGTCAGACTCGATCCTTGTCCGCTTTCGCGCCGTCGTCGAGGCCGCGCTCGCACAGCTAGAGACGCGTCGCGAGGAGGTCAACGACCTCAATGTGTTCCCCGTCGCCGACGGCGACACGGGAGACAACATGGTGCTCACCCTCCGCGCGGTCGTGGGCGAGCTCGACCGGCTTGCGGCTGCGGCGGAGGGCAGGACGATCGACGAGATCGGCCGCGACGAGATCGTCAGCTCGGTCGCTCGCGCCGCACTGCTCGGCGCCCGCGGTAATTCCGGCGTGATCCTCTCGCAGCTGATTCGCGGGGCGGCCGAGGAGCTGGCGAGCCGCCCAGGCGAGCTGATCGATCCGGTTCTCATCGGCGCGGCGATGGCGCGAGCGTCCGACCAGGCTTATGGCTCGGTGCGTGACCCAGCCGAGGGTACGATCCTGACCGTGGTGCGTGAGATGGCCCACCGCGTCGCCACTGAGCTCGCCCACATGCCCGAGTCACGCCTCGGTCCCGACGCCACGGCCGGCGAGCAGAACGCCATGATCGCCGATGTGATCGAACGCGCGCTGGAGGCCGGGCAGGACTCGGTCAGGCGTGGCCCGGACCTGCTGCCGGTGCTCCGCGAGTCGGGGGTTGTGGATGCCGGTGGGCACGGCCTGACGGTCCTCTTCGCGGGGATCGTCGGGGCGCTGCGGGGCACCGAGCCGCCCCCGGTCGATCACCACGCGACCGCTCGCGTCAGCCATCCGCAGCACCTCTCGAGCACCTATCGCTATTGCACCAACTTCGCGGTCACCGGGACGAGGCTCGAGGCGCGGCGGTTCATCCTCGAGCTCGAGCAGCTGGGCGACTCCGTGCTGGTCGTCGGTGACCGCACGACGCTCAAGGTCCACGTCCACACCGACGATCCCGACGCCGCGACCGCCGTCTTCGCGACCGACGGCACCGTCTCTCGCCTCGACATCGCCGACATGCGCGAGCAGGTTGCGCGGCGCAGTGAGCGACTCGAGGTGCCCCAGTCGCCGCAGGCGTGCGGCGCGCTCGCCGTGACCTCGGGTGACGGCATGCGGACGCTGTTCGAGAGCCTCGGCGTCACCGTGCTCGACGGCGGGCCGACGCTGAACCCGTCGACCTTCGACCTGCTCGCCGGGATCCATGCGATCGCCGCCGAGGGGGTCGTGGTGCTACCGAATAGCCCGAACGTCGTGATGGCGGCCGAGCGCGCGGCCGAGCTGTCGGAGAAGACAGTCGTGGTCATACCCACCCGTTCCCAGCAGACGGGGCTCGTCGCGGCCGTAGGCCTCGATCCGGCTCGCAGCGCGCAGGAGAACGCGGAGGCGATGCAGCGGGCGCTCACGGGCGTGCGTACGGGGGCGGTGGCGCCGGCCGCCCGCGACGACGCCCAGGGCCGCTTCCGACAGGGGGAGGCAGTCGGGTTCGTCGATGAGAAGCTCGTTGTGTGGGGCGAGGCTCGCGATACCCTCCGGGGAGTCCTCGAGCGCCTGGCCGACCACGCCGAACTGATCACCTGTCTGCGCGGCGCGGACGCGCCGCTCGACGACGACGAGGTCAACGCGCTCGCCGCCGGCGAGGTCGAGTTCGAGCTGAGCCACGGCGGTCAGCCGAGCTACTGGTGGCTGCTGTCTGCTGAGTGACCGTGTGACGGGGTTTCGTCCCGTCGCGCGCGGTGCTGCTGCTCGACCCGCGCGGCGTGGAGCTCGTTGAACTCCCGTCCCTGACGCACGAACTCGAGCAGGAGCTCGAGCTGCTGCTCGCTGTAGCGCTTGTACAGACGCTCCGACTGCGCAACGTGCTCGGTGTAGAACCCCATGATGTCGTCAAACACCTTTGGGGTCAGCTCGACAACCACGCGGCGACGGTCGGCGGCGTCGCGCGTGCGGCGCGCGTAGCCTGCCCGTTCGAGCCGATCGAGCGCCGTCGTCATCGCCCCGGTCGTGAGTCCGGTCGCCTCCGCGAGCCGTCCTGCGGTCACCGGGCCCTCACGCTGTAAGACGTCGATGCAACGCATGTCGGTTCGGTTCATGCCGAGCGCGTCGGCGACGGCCTGGTCGAAGCGGTCGGTGGCGTTCTGCGAGCGTCGGATCTCGTCGATCAGCTCCTCGAAGACGTGGCGCTTATGTCTTGACACTATGATCTCTTTACGATAAAGATACTTGTCTAGAGAGACATTAGCAAGCGATCAGGAGATGAGATGGAAGCTGCGATCGAGGCACAGGAGCTGACGAAGACCTATCCGCCCGCGGTCACCGCACTCGACGGGCTGAGCCTATCCGTTGAGGCGGGCACGATCTTCGGATTACTCGGGCCCAATGGCGCGGGTAAGTCCACGACGGTGAGGGTGCTCTCGACGCTCTCACGGGCTGACAGCGGCAGCGCACGGGTGGCCGGGATCGACGTGGTCGCCGACCCGGTGCGCGTGCGCCACGCGATCGGCGTGGTCGGCCAGAAGCACGGCTCGGACCCGGAGGCGACGGGGCGCGAGAACATGGTGCTCCAAGGAGAGTTCTACGGAATCACCGGGCGGGACCTCAGCCGGCGCGTCGCCGCATCACTCGAGCGCTTTGGACTCAGCGATGCCGCCGACCGTCGAGTGAGGACCTACTCCGGAGGCATGCAGCGTCGCCTCGACATCGCGATGGGGCTGCTGCACCGACCCCAGGTGCTGTTCTTGGATGAGCCAACGACCGGGCTGGACCCGGAGGCGCGGGTGGAGATGTGGCGCGAGATCGAGCGGCTGGCCGGCGAGGAGCTGATGACGATCCTCCTCACCACCCACTACCTCGAGGAGGCCGACAGGCTCGCCTCGAAGCTCGCGATCATCGATCGCGGGCATGTCGTCGTGGAGGGCGCGCCCAGCCAGCTGAAGAGCGACCTCAACGGCGACACGATCCAGATCGAGCTTGCTGAGGCGCACGACGCCGGCGCGCGAGTCGCGCTCGAGCGGGTACCGGAGATCGACCGGGTCAGGCTCGACGGTCGCACGCTGCGTGCCCGAGCCCACGACGGCGGCGCGGCGATCCCGGCGGTGTTGGCCGCGCTCGAGGCGCACGGCGTCAAGGCCATGTCGGTCACGCTGGCCCGCCCATCGCTCGATGAGGTCTACCTGCGCTACGCGGGTCGCGCATTCAGCCAGGCACAAACCGAACCCGAGGAGGTGGCGGCATGACCCCGCTCAGACAGAGTTGGCAGGTGACGATGCGCGGCATCCGCGTGTTCATGCGAAATCCTGCGTATCTGGCGATGACGCTCACACAGCCGATCATCTGGCTCCTGCTCTTCGGAGCGCTGTTCAAGGCGGTCATCCGGATCCCGGGATTCCACGGCGGCTCCTATATCGACTTCCTCACGCCCGGCATCGTCATGATGCTCGCGGTCTCCTCCGCGGGTTGGACCGGGATGGGGTTCATCGAGGACATCCACGGTGGCGTGATGGATCGCGTGCTCGTCTCACCCGTGTGGCGCGGCGCGCCGAACGCGGGAACGGTCATCTATGCGGCACTGATGATCGTGGTCCAAACCGCGCTGATCGTCCTCCTCGCGCTCGCGCTCGGCGCCCACTACGCCGGCGGAGTGGGGGGCGTGCTGCTGCTGATCCTCGTCGCCGCGCTGCTCGGCGCGGCGTTCGCGTCGCTCTCGAACGGCGTCGCCATGCTCGCGCGCCAGCGCGAGGCGCTGATCGGTGCCGTCACCTTGGTTCTGCTGCCGCTGACGTTCCTCTCGACGGCGCTGATGCAGGAGAGCCTCGTGCCGGGCTGGATCCGGACAGTGGCAAAGTTCAACCCGGTCAACTGGGCTGTCGTGGCGGGCCGCGCGGCGGCGATGCAAAAGATCGACTGGGGCCTGGTCGGTAGCCGCATCGGCCTGCTCGTCGCACTGACGCTCGTGTGCGCGATGTTCGCCACGCGCGCGTTCACGAAATACCAGCGCTCACTGTGACGGCCGGCTCGCCCTGACCGGCCGGCTCCGCGCCCGGGGGCTGGTGGTGCGGCGTGACCGCGGGGGCGGGCATCATGGTCATGGCCATGCGCCTCACGTCCTTCGCATCTTCTCGACCGCTCGAGCACTCCGAGTTGGTCGATGCCCCGATTCGCTACCCACGTCCCCAACGGCTGTCCGAACGCCTGCACGTCGGCGGCCCCAAAGCCACCGAGGCGGCGTCGAACCTCGGTCTGCACACCGTCGGCGATCTGCTCGAGCATCTGCCGCACGATCGGCGCGAGGCTCGGGCCGTGGCTCAGCTCACGCCCGGCGAGAGCGCGACAGTCGTCGTCGAGGTCCGGGCGATCGCTTCGCGGCCGGTGCGTCGTCGCGGGATGCGACCGCTTGTCGAGGCCACAGTCGCCGATGGCAGCGGCTCGGTCAGAGCGACATTCTTCAACCAGCCGTGGCTCGTCCAGAAGTACGCTCCGGGCGCCCGGATCGTCCTGCACGGAAAGCTCGAGGGGCGCAATCGGTTCCGGGTGCAGGCGCACGCACCGACCAGCGAGGCTGCGGCGTCGGTCGACGGCGTCGCGCATTATCCCGCCACGGAGGGAATCTCATCGACGCAGATCCACGCCCTCGTCCGCGAGCACGCCGGTGCTCTGACGGACATCGTCGATCCGCTTCCCGGTCTGCTCCTTGCCGCCGAGGCCCTGCCAGGTCGCGCTGCAGCCCTGGCTGCGGTTCATTTCCCTGAGCTCCCGAGCGACCAGGCCGGCGGTCGCAGCCGCCTCGCCTTCGATGAGCTGCTGCTCGTCCAGCTCGCGCTGCTGCGGCGGCGCGCCAAGCGGCAGGAGAGCGCCGCCGCCCCGGTCCTCGCAAGTCCGCGGGAGCTGACCGCGCGCTGGCTCGGGTGTCTGCTTCCGTTCGCCCTGACGGGCGATCAGGAGCGGGCGCTGAGGGCAATCGACGGCGATCTCGAACGGCCACGGCCGATGCAGAGGCTGCTGATGGGCGAGGTCGGGTCGGGCAAGACGGTGGTCGCGCTGTACGCGCTCTTGCGCGCGATCGAGCATGGCCACCAGGGAGCGTTGATGGCGCCAACCGAGACGCTCGCCGAGCAGCACTTCGCCACGATCGAGTCGCTGCTCGGCGGCGAGGCGGTTCCGATCGGGCTGCTCACCGGTTCCACTCCGGCCCGGCGCCGTTCCGACCTGCTGCGCAAGCTCGAAACCGGCGAGCTCGCGCTGCTCGTCGGCACCCACGCCTTGATCGAGGAGTCAGTGCGCTTTGCCAGGCTCGCCGTCGCGATCGTCGACGAGCAACACCGGTTCGGCGTGCGCCAGCGGGCGGCGCTGGACGCCAAGGGCGGTGACGGCGTCGCCCCGCACATGCTCCACATGACGGCCACCCCGATCCCCCGGACGCTCGCGCTCGCTCGCCACGGGGACCTCGATTTCACCGTCCTGCGCGAGCTTCCCACCGGCCGGCAGCCGATCACCACATTCGTGTGCTCCACCGAGTCCGAGCGCGACCGCGCGTACGAGCGCATCCGGGAGGAGCTTCGCGCCGGGCGCCAGGCGTTCGTCGTCTGTCCGCTCGTCGAGGAGTCCGAGCTGCTCCAGGCTCACGCCGCGACCTCGGAGTACGAGCGCCTCGCGGCCGGTGAGCTGGCGGATTTCCGGGTTACCCTGCTGCACGGACAGCTTCGCCCACGCGAAAAGCAGACGGCGATGACCGCATTCGCGTCCGGGGGCTGTGACGTGCTCGTCGCCACCTCGGTCATCGAGGTCGGGATCGATGTCCCGAACGCAACGGTGATGCTCGTGGAAGACGCCGACCGCTATGGAATCTCGCAGCTCCATCAGCTCCGCGGCAGGATCGGGCGCGGGGAGCACGCCTCGCTGTGCCTTCTCTTCGGTCCCAAGGGATCGCCACGCCTGCGTGCGCTGGCGGATCACAGCGATGGCTTCGAGCTTGCGGAGATCGATCTCGAGCTTCGCCGCGAGGGGGAGCTGATCGGCACGCGCCAGCACGGCCTGCAGCAGTTCAGCGTCGCCGAGCTGCCGCGCGACGCCTCATTGCTCGAACGGGCTCGGTCCCTGGCGGAGCGGATTGCCAGCGACGACGCGTCGCTCGTCGCCCCCGAGCATGCGCTGCTCGCCGATGCGCTCGGCGCCTCCCAGGGTCTGCAGGCCGAGGCCCCGATCCCGGCATGAGGGTGATCGGCGGCTCGCTGGGCGGCCGTACCCTCGCCGCACCGAGAGGCCGCGCAACGCGGCCCACGAGCGACCGCGTCCGCGAGGCGGTGTTCTCGATCCTCGGCGACATGTCCGGATTGGCAGTGCTCGACCTGTACGCGGGATCGGGCGCGCTGGCGATCGAGGCGCTGTCGCGCGGCGCCGCCCAGGCGACGCTCGTCGACTGCGCGCCCACCGCGATCGCGACGATCCGCCGCAACCTCGCGGCCCTCGGTCTCGAGGCCGTCGTGCGCCGCGAAGACGCCCGTGCGTTCCTCCGCACGGCATCTCGCAGCGCACCTCATTACGATCTCGTGTTCCTCGATCCCCCATACCGACACACCAGCGAGCTCGGCGTCGAGCTGTCGAACGCGCTGGCGCCGATGCTTGCACCGGTCGCCCGCGTCGTGGCAGAGAGTGATCGGCGCGCACCGCTCAGGCTCGATCTCCCGCTGCTCGACGAGCGCCGTTATGGCGACACCCTGATCCTGATCCATGGTCCCCGATAACCGAATCGCGGTCTGTCCCGGCTCCTACGACCCGGTCACGAACGGTCACCTCGACGTGATCGGGCGCGCGTCGCTGATGTTCGATCACGTCGTGGTCGCCGTCGTGAACTTACCGATCCGCAAGGTCACGACGCTGTTCTCGGCCGAGGAGCGCGTCCGCTTTCTCGAGAACGCCACCCGTCACCTCGACAATGTCTCAGTCGAGCCATTTGCGACGCTGGTCGTCGACTTCGCACACGCCAAAGGCGCCAAGGCGATCGTCAAGGGGCTGCGCGCGATCTCGGACTTCGAATATGAGTTCGAGATGAACCAGCTCAACCGGATGCAGGCTCCCGACATCGAGTCCGTCTACTTGATGGCGTCGCCCAAACACAGCTTCCTCAGATCGAGTGGAGTCAAGGAGCTCGCCACATTCGGCGGCAAGATCGATGGGCTCGTTCCCGAGGAGGTTGCCGCGAGACTGCTCGAAGAGCTCGGGCGCTGAGTCCTCGCTGCTCGTTGGTGGTAGATCCCGAGTCGTTTGCCCAGGCGCACAATCCTCCGCGAACCGAACGAGAATCGACTGGGCAAGTACAGTTTGCGGGGGTCGAGGTTCCCGTCGCTCAGCCGACAGGATCTGCGATCTCATCCCACCGGCGACCGCCCCGCGCCCTTGCAGGAACAGCACGGCCGCCGACGAAACAGAGGTTCGTAATGGACGTCCTGGTTCTCATCGACAAGCTCGACGATCTCGTCCACAACGCGAAGCAGGTGCCGCTGACCGATCAGGTGCGCGTGGACAAGGAGGAGATCTACGACATCCTCGACCAGATGCGGGCCACGATCCCCGAGGAGATCAAGCAGGCGCGCTGGATCGTCAAGGAGCGGCAGGAGATGCTCGCCGAAGCAAAGCGCGAGGCCGAGCGGATCGTCAAGGAGGCGCGTGAGCGTCAAGAGCGCCTCGTGTCCGAGGAAGAGGTGACCAAGCAGGCCGAGCGCGCCGCGGAGGACATCATCGAGGACGCTCGCGGCCGCGAGCGTGAGATCCGACTCGGTGCCGAGGACTACGCGGACGAGATTCTCAACACGCTCGAGGTCAACCTGTCGAAGTTCATCGCCGCTGTCCAGCGCGGCCGCGATCGGCTCGCCGGCAAGGACGAACCGGCCGAGGTGTCGTAGGACGCAAGGTCGCCTTGCCGTGATCGATCGGCTGTGTCTCGCGCTCGACCTGTCGCGCGCCGTCCGGTCGGCAGAAACCTGATCTTGGCGTGATCGAGGTTCTCGACACGGATATCACCACGCTCGAGGTCGATGCGATCGCGAACGCCGCGAACACGGAGCTGCTGCATGACGGGGGCGTCGCGGGAGCGATCTCGCGGGCCGGCGGCCCGGCGATCCAGCGCGAGAGCCACGCGCTCGCGCCAATCGGGCTGGGCGAGGCGGTGGAGACCTCGGGCGGCGAGCTCCCGTGCCGCTGGGTGATCCACGCCGCGACGATGGAGCTGGGCGGTCCAACATCGGCGGAGGTGATCCGCCGCGCCACTGCGAGCACAATCGCGAAAGCGGGTGATCTCGGTGCCCGATCACTGGCGCTCGTGGCTTTCGGAACCGGCGTCGGCGGATTTCCGCTCGAGGAGGCGGCGCGGATCGAGGTCGCCGAAGTCCGCCGACACCTGGCGTCCGGGTCCGAGCCCACCCGCATCGTCTTCGCGGTGCAGGGCGACCGGGCGCGGGCCGCGTTCGAACACGTGGTTTCGGCTGCCGCCGCGGCATCGACTCACGCCGATTCCGCCTGAGGGCTCGGCCGGCGCCGAAGTTCCGGCGCGCAGGTGGGTCAGATCCGTCCGCGGCGACGGCTACGTTGCCAACCCAAGTGACGGCCACTCGCGACGATCTCTGTCCGTGCGGGAGCGGTGCCACGTATGAGCATTGCTGCCTCGAGCGAGAGACCGACCTGCAGCGGCTGACCGCCGAGCTCGAGCGGACCGTGCAGGAGCTCGGTCGGGGGATCTGGGATGAGGATCGAGCCTGGTATCTGGCTCGTTTCGCCGAGTTCTACGACGGCGGGTTCGACGCGTTCGGGCTCGCCGGCCCGGGCGCCGACGCCCGCCTGGATGCCCACCTCTGGTTCTTGCTCGACTGCCCGCTCGACAGTGGCGAGACGCCGCTGGAACGGATCCGTCAGCGGGCCTCGGGCCGGGCCGTTGAACTGCTCGCACGCTCGGAGCTGCGCGCGTGGCGGATCGAGTCGGTGGACGGCGCCGGCTTACTCGGCGCGCTCTGCCCACTGGGCACCGGGTGGTCACGGCTCGAGACCGTGCGTCCCCCTCTCGGCGACCTCCGGGCCGGCGCGATCCTCGTCGCCAGATCGGTGCCGATCGGCCCCGGGCGATGGGCCATCCTCGGCCGCGCCCCGGTCGTGGATCGCGCGGCGATTGCGGAGGTCGACGCGGTGCTCGCCGTGCTCGACGCGCCGCGCGCCGAGTTCTGGCGCGTTCACGGCGGGGTGCTCGCACGCGCGGCCTGGGCGTGGCCGGAGGACCGCGAGCACACCCGCAACGGGGAGATCGTCGAGGCGTCGATAGCGGTGTTCCGCCTGGCGGACCCGGCAGCGGCGGTCGCGGCGCTGGAGGGCGATCCGGAGCTCGGACCGCTCGGCGCGCGGCCGGACGCCAAGGCAGGGATCCTGCGCTGGAACTGGCTCTGGGACCCGCCGCACGCACGGGCCATCGAGATCGAGCCGGGAATTCGCTACACGCTATGCGAGGAGGACGCGGCGGCCCGTCCGTTCCTGGCCCGGATCATGGTCGACCTCGACGGACCGGAGCTCTGCCTGCTCGCGCCCACGCCGACACGCCTGGCCCTGGCCGAGCGTCTGCTGGCCGGCCGGCTCGGCGCTGCGCTCGCCGAGCTCACCCTGCGCGAGGTCGATCCGCCGAACGTGGTGCCGCGCTGGAAGCGCGTCGCGTTTGAGCGCGAGCTTCGCCGCCGGGTACCGGCGGGCGGTCTCGTGCGGCGCGCGGCGTAACGCGTGGCCAGCCCTCTGGGCGCTGGCGGTGTTGCCGCTGCTTGGGGTCTCGCGCTGGGGGTGCTGGTGGTAGTACGGCGGCCCGCCAGCCGCGTGGGGGAACATGGTCGAGTAACGCGACTGTGAGTAGCGTTACTCGACCAGGTTCCCCGCACACACACGTTGGGGCCACTAAGAGTCCGAATCTCACCGCGCGAGGCCACATTGCGGCACGCCACCGTGCCCGCGGCAACGGCGAGACTCTCTGCCGAGCGCCGAACCACCCCCCGACGTTCAGCAGACGTGAAAGCCGGTGATCCCCGCCGGCTGCTCCTCAAGCGCCTCGACGGTTTCGACGCGAGCCTGAGGAGGGCCGGTCTGGCAGAAGCGGACCAGCGACTCGACGCCTGCTCGCGGTCCTTCGAAGACGGCCTCGAGCGCTCCGTCGGGCCGGTTGCGGACCCAGCCGGCGACGCCCTGCTCGTGGGCTCGCTCGCGGATGGAGCCGCGGAACCAGACCCCCTGGACGCGCCCGCGGACCACGACGCCGAGGCGGACGACATCGGTCATGAATGAGGATTGTTCCAAGCCAGGTCTTCCGTCGTCCCAACCTCGCGTGGCGATTCCGTCCGCCGGCCGCGCCCAACCTCGCGTGGCGATTCCGTCCGCCGGCCGCGCAATGCTGATCAGTCCCGATGACCGCCCTGTGGCTACTGCTCGGACTGATACTCGGCGCCGGCCTGACCGGGCTGATGCTGCGCCCGCGTCTGCGCGCGCTGGCTGTCGACGCGGCGCGGTCCGGCGAGCTCGAGCGCGAGCTTGTGCGTGCGCAGTCGGCGCTCGAGCACGAGCGAGCCCGAGCGGAGGAGCGTCTGGTCACGCTGCAGGACGCCCAGGAGCGCCTGTCGGCCTCGTTCAAGGCGCTGAGCGCCGAGGCGCTCCAGGCCAGCCAAAACCAGCTGGTCGAGCTCGCGCGCGCCCAGCTGACCGCTGCGCAGGCAGAGGGGAAGGGCGATCTCGACCGCCGCCAGCAGGCGGTCGAGCAGCTGGTGGGGCCCCTACGCGAGCAGCTCGGGCGGGTGGACGCGCAGCTCGTGAAGCTCGACCAGGACCGGCGCGAGTCGCGCGGTCGCATGGACGCTCAGATTCGGGCGCTGACGGAGACGGGCGAGAAGCTCCGGACAGAGACGGGCGCGCTCGTGACCGCGCTGCGCAAGCCGAACACCCGCGGCCAATGGGGGCAGATGCAGCTGCGAAACGTCGTCGAACTCGCGGGTATGGTCGCGCACTGCGACTTCGTCGAGCAGTCCTCCCTGTCGGGCGAGGACACGGCGCTGCGCCCTGACCTGATCGTCAGCCTGCCCGGGGGCAAGCACGTCGTTGTGGACGCGAAGGCACCACTGCAGGGCGTTCTCGACGCGTATGAGGCGAGGGACGAGGAGGAGCGCGATCGTCACCTCAGAGACCATGCGCGCCTCCTGCGCAAGCACGTCAAGACGCTCGCCGACAAGGCGTACTGGGAGGGACTCGACTCGGCCCCGGATTTCGTCGTCATGTTCCTGCCCGGCGAGCATCTCTACGGTGCGGCGCTCGAGGCCGACCCGGCGCTGCTCGAGGACGCGATGGCTCGGCGGGTTCTGATCGCCACGCCGACGACCCTGCTGGCGATCCTGCGGGCGGTCGGATACGGCTGGCAGCAGGAGCGAATGGCGGACAGCGCCAAGGCGGTTTCCGAGCTGGGGCGGGAGCTGCACGGCCGCCTGGTCAAGCTCTCGGGACTGTTCGGGACGCTCGGAAACCGGCTGAACAGCGCCGTCCGCGCCTACAACGAAGCGGTCGGCTCCTACGAGGCACGCGTGCTTCCCGGAGCGCGCAGGTTTGCCGAGCACGGCGTCGTCGCGGCGGGACGGGAGCCCGAGAAGCTCGAGCCGATAACGCTCAGTGCCCGCACACTCCACGTAGCGCCGGTCGATGAGGACCATGAAGCCCCCGAAGAGCTTCCGGGGCTGCGCCTGCGTCCCGCTGACTCCGCTTAGCGCCACACGGCGCTCTGCAACGACGGCTCGGCCTCAGTCAGCTCGCGTCGGGCGCGCCGGTCACCTCGTCGCCGACGCGGTCGTGCGGCTCTGAACGACGCTGATCCCACCATTGCACGAGATCATCGCGCTGCTGGGGCAGCGGGTCGGCTGACGGCTTGCGTTGATGGACAAGCTCGAGCGCCTCCTCGATTCCGACGCCTTCTCGCAGCGCGACCACGCCGGCGGCGACCGCCGCGGATCGCTGCCGCCCGGCGCGACAGTGAAGGTAGACGCGATGTCCCTGATCGAGCCACTCGAGAACGGCTCCGACCGCCTGCTCGAGGGCGGCAGCGGGTAGCCTGCCGTAGTCGGTCAGGTTCATGCGATGCTCCTCGATGCCGGCCTGCTCGAGCGCGGCCTCGACCTCCTCGCGCTCGCCGGGTTCGTATTCCTCGTCCTCGACGAGATTGAACACGCGCTCGATACTCATCCATTCGAGCATGCGGACATCTTCCTCATCGAGCGGGTAGGCCCCGACGAGCAGGTTGTCCTGCACGTCCGCGAAGCCGTAGACCCTGAACCAGTTCGACATGGGGTGAATGGTGACGAAAGTGCGGTCTTCGCGCCGCGGTCGGCGGACCCGCCGGGGAGGCGACGGTCGTAACCTGGCCGGTCGTGTGGCCCGAGGATTCCCACCGGCGCGAGACCAACCTCGCCCTTGAACTGGCGTTGGCTGACGCCGGCGGTGTCGGTGCCTCCCGCGAGCGCGTCGCCGGGCTGCGTGCGATGCTGCTCGACGAGCTCATCGCCGGCGCCTCCGAGCTAGAGCAGACCCGCTCGGGCTATGCGCGGCCGGTCGCCGTCGCATTCGCGGTGGTCTCCGGTCGTACGCCGAGCCCCTCCGAAAGCTCGCCCCAACCCGTCGCCCCGGGCCGGTCCGCCGGCTCGCTGATCTCTGTAGCGCCCGTCGATCAGGCGCTTCGAGCAGACCCCGGGGCGGTCGGCGAGCGGGCGTGGTTGCTTGTCGCCGCGCTCGCCGGCGCGATGGTGCAGGCGGTAGCAGCGTCGGCTCCGGCGCCGACCGGAGCACTCGAGCGCAGTCCGTCGACTCGCGGCCAGGCGACGAGCTCGGCGCATGCTCGAGTGCTCGACCTGCAGGCCGGCGCGCTCGGGGACTGGCTCGCACTCGCGCTTGCGCTCGCGGTTGCGGACGATGGCGACGCGGCCGAGCTCGCGGTGATCGCGTTCGAGGACGAGTCGGCCCGGATCGACCGTCTACGGGCGCGCGCCTATGCGGTTCCGGCCGGCGTGCTCGAGGCAGTCACCGACCTGCGCCCACCGATCGGCGAGGACCATCCGCTGCGGGCGGCTGAGGCCGTCGCGCGTCTCGGCGGTCGACCCGCCGACGAGAGCTCGGTCGCCGAGCACGAAGATGAGGTCCTCGCGATGCTCGGTGCGAGCATCGACACGGTCCGTCCGCACGAGGAGCAGGATCCTTCATTGCGGGCCGCGCGGCGGATCCTCCAGCGTCTTGCCGGCATGGGCAAGTGGGGCGGTTACCACACCGATATCGCTCACCTGGCCCGAGGCTTTGCGGGCAACGAGCGGGCGCTGGCGATCGAGATCGGCGAGCAGTTAATCGCCGCCGGCCTCCTCGTGGCGAAGCCAAGCGTGGGGCAGCGTCATGTGTTCCTGAACCCTCGGCGCGCCGGCGATATCCACGCGCTGATCGAGCGGGGGGTGGTTCCCGCCGGACTCGAGCTGCCCCGCGCCTGACGTAGCCCGAGCGCTCGCCTGACGTGGTCCGAGTGCTCGCCTTGCGGCAGCTCGCGGGCCCGTCGGCGGGCACGGCTCTGCACTAATCTCGGGAGATCTCCCTGCGGACCGACACCTTCGATCTGAACCGCCTGCGGTTGACCGCGGGCGAAGGGCGGCGGCTCGAAATCGCTGTCCCGATCTCGCCGTTCGTGTTGGGGGGCGATCGCTACGTGGTCGAGCCCGACCTGGTGCAATCGAGGGTCGACGTCTCGCGGACGACCGGGAACGGGTACGCCCTGCGCTTGCGCTTCGACGCCTCTCTCGCCGGTCCCTGCATGCGCTGCCTGGAGCCCGCGGTGCCGAGATTCGAGGTCGATGCGCTCGAGGTCTCACAGCCCGGCCAGGGCGAGGAGCTGGAGAGCCCGTACGTCGACAACGAGACCCTCGACGTCGGGGCATGGGCACGAGACGCGCTCGCGCTCAGCCTTCCTGAGAAGCTGCTGTGCCGAGCTGACTGCGCCGGCCTGTGCCCGGTGTGCGGGGCCGACCTCAATGTGGTGGGCCCGGACCACGCGCACGGGCCAGAGCCCGACTCCCGGTGGTCGAAGCTGTCCGAGCTCCGATTCGACTGATGGGAAATAGACTTCGGGTCAAGCAGCGGCTGGTTGGAGGGTGACGGCGTGTCCGAGCTCTTGAGGCTTGGCGACGAGGCGCTTGGTTGCGCGTTCGGGGTCCCGGGTTTGGAAGTAGTTGCCGCCGAGTTCGCGGTAGGTCTCGCCGGTGGTGAACATGTGCCGGTAGGCGACGAGGATGGAGTGTTTGACGGCGCCGAGCGCGCGGCCGTGTCCGATCCTTGGTCGGAGTCGTTGGTATTGGGCTTGGAGGTAGGTGTTCTTGGTGCGGGTCGCGGCGAGGGCGGCTTCTTCGAGCGTGATCCCGAGCCACTTGGAGCCTTTGCGGGTGCGTCGGGAGCGGCGTTTGCCGGCGGATTGGTCGTTGCCGGGGCAGCGTCCGGCCCAGGACGCGAGGTGTCCGGCGGTGGGGAATACGCTCAAGCTTGATGCCGGTGTCCTCCAGCGCCTTGTGCAGCCGGTTGGCCTCGCGTTGACGCTCGGCGATCTGCGTCTTGCGATACCGGGTCAGCGTCCGCAGTTGCCGCTGTGGTTTGGGCGGCACGAAGCTGCCGCGCAGCAGGCCGGCTTCCATCAGCTGACAGAGCCACTGCCCGTCAGAGATATCAGTCTTGCGGCCGGGGACCTGCTTGACGTGCCGCGCGTTGCACAGCGTCAGCTCGAAATCGTCCTCCAGGATGTGCCACACGGGCTGCCAATACACGCCGGTCGCTTCCATCGCGACGTGGGTGACTCGATGAGCCGCCAGCCAATCGCGCAGCGCCATCAACCCCGCGACCGTCGTCGAAAACTCCGCCAGATGCGGCTCACGACGCCCCACAGCATCCGGGACCCGAACGCAGGCGGTTACCTGCGCTTTGTGCACGTCAAGCGCGCCGACGCGCTGATAGATCGTTTCCATCCTGCCTCCTGCGGTCGATCACGGCCAGAACCGTTGCCCGCAGGGGCTTCCAGAACAGACGAGTCTGATGGTCGCGCTCACAGCGGCAGTCCGGGAATCCGGGGGAAGCTCCNNTTCACCCGCCCGCGGAAGGCCGAAGGCCAGGACAACTAGACAGCCATCAGGGCCCATGTGAACTCGGCCATCAGGGCACGTGTGAACTCGTGCCATCAGGGCACGTGTGGAATCGGCCATCAGGTCGCGCGTGAACTCGGCGATCAGGGCCCGTGTGAAGTCGGCCGTGTGCCGTGGTCACTAGACTCTGCCCGCCATGGCTGTCCCCAAGCAGAAGCAATCACACGCCCGCACTGCTCAGCGGCGCGCCCAGCACAAGCTGACGGCGCCAACGTACAACGCCTGCCCGCAGTGCCACAGTCCGCGGCTCCCGCATCGGGTTTGCCCAGTGTGCGGCAGCTACAAGGGGCGTACCGTCGTCGCCCCCGCGGGCGACGAGGTCGAGTAGCCAACACGACCGTGGTCACGGTCGCCGTGGATGCAGGCGGAGCCGATCGCGGTCCCGCTGAGGTCGCCGCCGGAGCCGCGCGCGCAGCCGAGCAAGGCGTCGCCGTGCTGCTGTTCGGGCCGGCTCGTGAGATCGGTCCGGTCGCGAGCGGCGTCGAGGTCATCGACGCTCCGATATCGATCGCGAAGGCGTCTGACCCGGTGGCTGCGGTCAGGTCGACGCCCGAGGCGNNCGATCGTCCAGGCCGCGCGCGCCGTCGCCGACGGTCGCGCTCAAGCGCTGGTGTCCGGCGGGTCGACCGGATCCGCGCTGGCGGCCGCGCTCTTCAATATCCGCCGCGATCACGGCATCCATCGGCCGGCGCTCGCACTTCCGATGCCGATCCCTGGCTCCCCGGTGCTGCTGCTGGACGTGGGCGCGAACGTGAGCTGCCGCCCCGAGCACCTCTTCCAGTTTGCCTATATGGGCTCGGCTTTCGCGCAGGCGGTGATGGGTATCGACTCGCCACGAGTCGCACTGCTGTCGAACGGCGAGGAGCCGGCGAAGGGAACGCCCGACCTCGTCACCGTGCACGAACGCCTGGCGGGCCCCGGCGGCTCCGGCCTGCGCTTCATCGGCAACATCGAAGGCACCCAGGTCGCGGCCGGTGCAGCCGACGTGGTCGTCATGGACGGCTTCACCGGAAACATCACGCTCAAGCTGATCGAGGGAATCTCGGGCCGCACGATGACCGCCGTTCGCGACGCGGCGATGACCTCGTGGCGGGGGAAGCTCGGGGGCCTGCTCCTGGGACCGTCCGTCAGACGGCTGCGGGAGGAGATCGATCCGGAATCGACGGGCGGCGCTTACATGCTCGGCCTCCGTCAGCTCGGCGTCGTCGCGCATGGCCGCTTCACCCGCCGAGGCTTCGCGCGCGCAATCGAAGTCGCCGCCCGCGGCGTGAACGAGGATGTGATCGCGCGGACGCAGTCGGCGCTTCGGGAAGCGGGAGCGCTGCGATCGATGCCGCCCGAGCAGGAAGAGATTCCGCGACCATCCGGGCCGACGGCTAGCGTGTCACGATCATGACCCGCGAGCAGGTCTTTTCCCTGGTCCAGTCGCACCTCGTGGCTGAGCTCGAGGTGGGTCCGGATCGCATCAGCGAGGCCACGCGCTTCAAGGAGGATCTCGAAGCCGACTCGCTCGACCTCTACACGCTCGTCCAGGAGCTCGAAGACTCCTACGGCGTGAAGATCTCGGACGAGGAGGCGGCACAGATCCGGACCGTTGGACAGGCGGTCGACTTCGTGCTCGCGAGCACTGCTGGGGCGCCGGTCGGTGGCGTCCCCGCCGACCGCGAGCCACGGCCGTAACGCAGTGAGTGCCGGCGACCGAACTGCTGATGAGACCGGGGGATCGGATGTTCCGCGCAGCGACTCCCACGCGAGCGACGTCGCCCACGGGAGCCTCCGCGCGCTCCTTGACGAGCTCCCCGAGGACCTTGCCAACCAGGTATTCACCCACGCCTCCTGGACGGCGCGGCGCTCTGATTCCTATGAGCGTCTCGCGTTCCTCGGCGACGCGGTGCTCGGGCTGGCGATCACCACGCACCTGTACCCGCGGCTGGAGGCCGAGCGCTTCGGCGCCGGCCGCCTGACCAAGATCCGCGCACAGGCCGTATCAGGGCGATCGTGCGCCGCGGTGGCCGAGCGGCTCGGTGTGCCCGAGCGGCTGCAGGCGGCGGCTCCGCCCGGCGCCGGACCCAACCTGCCGGCGCTGCTCCGGACCGAGCGTGTGCTTGCGTCGGTGATCGAGGCGGTGATCGGTGCCTGCTACCTCGCCTTCGGTTACGACCGTGTCGCGGCGGCGGTCGGCGAGGCATTCGAGCAAGAGGTCGCCGACGCGCTCGAGCATCCCCTCGACTTCAAGTCGGCCCTGCAGGAGAGGCTCGCGCAGCGGGGCGAGCTCGTGCGCTACGTCGTTGTGTGCGAGGACGGACCGCCCCACGACCGGGTGTTCTCGGTCAGCGCCGTCGTCGGCGGGGTGGAGGTCGGTCGCGGATCGGGGCGGAGCAAGAAGGACGCCGAGCAGGATGCGGCGCATGCCGCGCTGGAAGCGACCGCGGCGTGAGCCCGAGCGCAGCCGCCCATGCCCCGGAGGGACGAGCCGTGATCCCAGCCGGTGAGCGCCCCGGAGGCACAAGGCCGTGGATCCGCGGAAG
>PMOY01000249.1 GCA_003165655.1 Solirubrobacterales bacterium | reverse complement strand
GCGGTCTCGACGCGGCCGTGCTTATAGTGCTGACGTAAGAGGTTCCGGGCGATGCCGTACAACCACGCCGCGCCGTCATGAGGCTCCACACCGGAAAATCGCTTCCGAGCGCGCCACGCTTGCGCGAACGTCTCAGCGAGCAGCTCGTTCGCGACCGCGTCGCTCGTCACCCGGCTGACGAGCCAGCGGCGCATCGATGGCGCGTGACGCTCGTATAACAGCTCGAACGCGGCCGGATCGTGTGCCGAGCCGCGCAGCAACTCGCTGTCGCTGGCGGAATCACGCACCGTACCCATCTACCCACATAGTGGCTCGAACCGACTTCTTGTGACAACCGATTGCTCACCACGCTCGAATCGGTCATCGACGACGAAACCGAGCGGCTGCGGGCGACCACGCCTCGGACCGGGATCTGAGGAGGACGCGCGAGCCCGGTACACGCGCTAGCAGACCTCTGCAGAGTCGCGATCGCCCACGTCAGGAGATCGCGAGCGTGTACGATCGGCGCGTGTCCCATGCGGCAGCGCTCGTCGATGAGATTGCCAACGAGCTGGACACCTGGCCCGGTGTCCGCATCGAGCGACGTTCGGACGGAGCCGCCCTCGTGCGCTATGAGCATCTCGAGCTCGGCGTGCTCTACCGCGACCGCGGGGTGGCGGAGCTGCCGTTCTTGGGCGCGGAGTACGACGAGCTGATCGAGCACGGCGATGCCGAGCCAGCCGATGTGACGCCCGATTCCGACGGGGTCAGTCACGGTGTCCACGGGCCGGCGGACGTGACCGCGGTGCTCGAGCTCTTTGACCGCCGCTACCGTGGCCTGCGCGGCGAGGAGGACCCCTACAGCTCGCAGGATCCGGACTGAGCGCGCCCGGGTGGGTCTCCCGCCGTCTCCTCGCCGCCGCTCCCGCTGAGCGCTGCGCTTGGATCACTTGTAGGTGAAGCTCGCAGTCGTCGGGCTGGGCCCGGAGCCGGTGAAGTAGCTCTCGAGGGTGGTTACTGTGACCGGGACAGTCGTGCCGGCCGCGCCGGGCGGCGGGGTCGCGTCTACAGAGGTGGTCGACCCACAGTCCAGGAGCGCCTGGACCGGAGCGAAGGACGCGGCCTGGACAGCGCCGAAGAACACATTCAACGGACAGCCGAGGTTCTGACCGCCGATCACCGTCTCCGTCCCGCCCGCGGCAGGGCCGGAGGTCGGCGAGACCGAGTCGACCTCGGGGTCGCCCGGCGGGTAGAGGACGAAGAGGTCCGCTGGTGAGCTCAGGTTGCATCCCGTGACGGTGCAGAGCTGGACATCGACGGTCGCCGGGTTCTCCTGCACCGTCTGTGTGCTCAGGCCCTGATCGCCGCCGGTCGTGAACTGGTACTGGGTACCGACCGAGAACTCCGACTGGCTGTGATCGATGAACTGGATATAGAGCAGCTGGCGGGCGAACCCTCGGCCGCTGATGTCGATCGGTGTTCTGCCTGTGTCAGGCCCGCCGTAGGTCCCGCCCAGCTGGGCGTGGTTGACCGTGTTCACGACCGCTGTCACGGTCGGGATGCCGGCGTAGATGACCGCAGACGACCGAGCCTGACCCGCCAACGTCCGGACGCTGAACGGTAGGGCGACGCGATCGGTCGTCACCGACTCCGACGGGGCGATGATTTGCATCTTGGTTCCGGTCAGGAACACGTAGTCGGTGTCGACGGAGGACTCGAGGGTCGGATCGCCGACATCCGCCCACTCGATCGTCAACGGGTTAAGACCGGTTCCGCGCACGGTGATCAGGGTGCCGCCGGTTTCGCTGGCGAGATTGGCTGGACCGAACGAGGTGGAGATCGACGAGACCGTCGGTCTGGGCAGGTAGTCAAACTCGTTCGGCGCCTGGGCGACCTCGCAGCGACAGTCCGACGGGGGCTTGATATCACCCATCGAGTTGGTGACGATGGCTCCTTCCAGTGGCGGCCGGATGTATCCGGTCGCGCTGCTGCCGTACGCGTTGGAGACCCTGACCTCGACCTGGCAGATGTCATTGCGCGCATCCTCGCCGGCGAACACGCCCCTCGACGGCAGGCGCCCGCACGAGGTGTGCGAGGAGTATCGCGGTCGGGTCACGGTGATCCGATACGGACTGTTGACCGCGAAGCTCGGCGCCTTGACCCCCCCGAAGGTGACCTTCGTGGCGCCGGTGAACCCGGATCCGAGAATCACCACGTTGCCGCGCGCCGCTTCGAGCCCGCCATCCGGGCTCACGCCGGTGATGCTCGGGATCGTGCGCGACCGCTGGTCATCCGTGTACTGGAAGGTCGAGCTCGGGCTGGAGGAGCTCGGCTCACCATTCTTGAGCCTCACGATCACATCGGCGGGTCCCGCACCGTCCTGCGAGGCCGGCAATGAGGGCGGCAGCGTGTCCCGCGCGGGCGGCAAACGTACGGTGATGGATGTGGCGCCGTGGACGCGGAAGCGATCAGCTGGGAGCTGCCGTGAGCCGACCTGGAGCGACGCGACGCTTGACTTACCCCCAGACTCGAAACCGTTACCGGTGATCGTGACCTTCTCACCCCCCGCGGTCGGGCCAGACGCCGGACTCAGGCGCGAGATCACGGGCCGGCTCGCCTGCGCTGCGACGCTGCAGAGATAGAACGCAAGTCCCGCGGTTCCGTTCGCTCCCGTCAGCTGTGGGGACCCGAGACCCGACGCCAGGTCATATCCGGCTCCCGCCGGGAACACCAAGCCGTCGCGCAGGCCGTAGATGTCGTTGTTGCCCGTCGTGATGTCATTGAAAGACGCCGCGTAGTCACTCCGATTCGACGCCACCTCATAGAGCAGCGGGCTCACGAATCCGACCCCGTCGCGAGTCGCCGCCTGGTCTGCGCACGTCGGCGAGGCATTGACGAGCGCCAGCAGCGCGGCCCACGTCGGCGCCGCGGAGGAGGTCCCACCGGTGGTGGTCCAGCCGTCAGGAGCGGAGGGCTCTGCGAACAACGTGCTGTACACCGTGATCGCACCGGTGAAGTCGTCCGCCTGCGCCGATACGTCAGGGACCAACCGGCACGGCGCACCGGGGGTCGCGTTGGGCACGAAGGCCTGGCAGAAGTTCGACGGGTACCCAAACTCCTGCTCAACAGTGTTCGCGTTCCGATAGTCGTCGCTCCCCGGCAGGGCGAGCCCCGGAATCCGCGAGCTCAGCTGCCAGGCAGGCATCTCCCATGACATCGAGATCCCACCACCTCCGGCGCCCTCAGCCGCGGCGTCGTTCCAGACGTGCTCCAGCGGCGGCTGGCTCACGGCGTCGTCGATCGTCGTGCCACCGACCCCGACGACATATGGCTGGCTCGCCGGATCGTCGACCGAGAGCGGGTTCTCGCCCGACGCCGGCGTCAGCGTCGAAGCCGACTCCAGCGTCGGCGTGCAGTCGTCTGATCCGTTGTCGCCCGCCGCGGCGAAGACTGTCTGACCCTGGGCGGCGGCCTGCTCGAAGAGATCATTCTCTGCCTCTTGGAGACCTGGCTGGCCGCGCTGCACCGCCTGCTCGCACAGCCCCCAGCTCGTGCTCACGACTTGGTCGCGGTCTCGGTCGATGATCGCGGCGTACTCGTCAAGCGCGTCGTACACGTTGGGATCTGCGTCGGGAGTAGGCCCGACGTAGACGTCGATGCTCGCCCCCGGCGCGATCGCCGATAGGTCCTCGACGTCGAGGAGCGCCTCGCCACTCCCTGGTCCGGTCGGCTGCCCGCCGTCGACGGGAATCACCTTCAGCCGCTTGAGCATGCTCGCGGCCCGCGCTGTACCGAAATAGCACGTATCGAAGGTCCTGATGTCCGACGGCAGGATCGGCTCGAGCTCGTACAGCGCAATGTGTTGCCCTGCACCCAGGTCGCCGGCGCCGTACAGCCCGAACGCGCCATAGGCGTGAGCGATCTGGTCATCTGTCAGCCCGCCATTGCTCTGGGCATCGGCCTGCGCCTCCGCGCATGGCGTCGGCGAGCCGAGCGGATGGGCGAGCGGTTTGGACTTCGTGGCCTCGAACTTCCGCTGACCTAAGGCAGGCGGTGCCGCCATTCCCAAGCGCTGCTCGTGCACGAGATTGTCCAAACCGACCACCGCGACAACTGAGCCTGCGATCGTCGACGGGACCGCGACGCTGGAGGTCGTCGCGTGGCCGGCCGCACCATCAGCCAGTCGAAAGCTCTCGAGCTGGGTGTGAAAAGCGTCCTCGACCTGCGCGGCCGATCCCGCGAAACGCAACAACATTCCATCGCTCGACACTTGACCAACAAGCAAGCCGTGAGCCTGAAGCTGCGCGCGCACCGCCTCAATGACCGCTTTCGTCGGTCCGAACCGACTCGCAAAGGCACCCGCCGGCAAGTACTGGTGAAACAGCGGCGAGGACTTGTCCGTCACCTCACCGATGAAATGCACCAGTGCCGCGTTGTCACGCGGCCTCAAAACGACGGCACCGCTTACGCTGGCCGAGCTCGCCATCGGACCGATCCTCTTCGCCCCGAGCGGGACACGAGCGGCCGGCTGCACGGCCACCATCGCCAAAGAGCCCCGAGCAGCCGAAGCCGACACCAACGAGGAGACAGCGAAGAACCCCGCCGCGGCGATCAACCAGCACGAGCCGCTCAGCCGAGGACGGCTCGGTGGCGCATCCCCGCCACGCCGGCTGCCGCCGACGATCCGGTACAGACCGCTGACGGTCGAACTCACACTGGCTCGCGTCTGAAAGGACGCAGCAAAGGCGTTCTTGCGGGCAAGTCGGCGACGCTAACACAGACGTGGCGGTAACTGCCTGGTCGCGATCGTGAGCAGGTCACTTCGCCGTGATGCGACCGGTCTAGAGCGACGCGACCTGCAGCGCGGCGTGAAACGATGACGGCATGGCGCACGGGCTGATGTTGGCGACACTCACCGACCGGCGCGACTTCGGCGATGACTGGCTGCTCGAGCGAAAGTTCGACGGTGAGCGCTGCCTCGCGCGGAAGAAGGGCGGCGACGTGCGGCTCGAGTCGCGCACGGCGAAGGACCTCACCGGCACGTACCCCGAGATCTGTGCCGCGGTGGCGGCGCAGAGAGACCAGGATCTCCTTCTCGACGGCGAGGTGGTCGCTTTCGACGGCGACCAGACATCGTTCAGTCGGCTCCAGCAGCGCCTCGGGGTCGCGGATCCCTCTCCGCAGCACTTGCGTACCTATCCGGTCGTCTTGTGCGTGTTCGATCTGCTCGAGATCGACGGCGAGGACCTCACCGGCCGGCCGCTTCGCGAGCGCCGCGGGCGACTGGCGGAGGCGATCCAGCCGTGCGCCGCATTGCAGCTGACCGAGGCCGGGCGCGGCGACTCGCGTCGGCGGTTCGCCGACGCGTGCGGGTCCGGCTGGGAGGGACTCATCGCCAAGCGGGCCGCGGCGCCGTACACGCCGGGTCGCTCGAAGGATTGGCTGAAGCTGAAGTGCGTTTGGGAGCAGGAGCTTGTGGTCGGCGGCTACACCGATCCCCTCGGCAGCCGGACGGACTTCGGGGCGCTGCTCGTCGGCTATTACGAGGCCGGCCGGCTGAGATACGCGGGGAAGGTCGGCGCGGGGTACACCGCGGCCGCGCTCCGCGACCTCGGCGCTCGGCTGCGCGAGCTGAATACTCACGAGTCGCCGTTCGTCGACGCGCGACCGATCCCACGCGGGACGCATTGGACCAGGCCCGAGCTGGTGGCCCAGATCGCCTTCGCCGAGTGGACGGATCACGGGCGGCTCCGGCAGCCGCGCTTCCTCGGGCTACGCGAGGACAAGCGCCCGGATGAGGTCGTCCGTGAGCGGCCCCAGTGAGCCCGAGCGCCGGCCTCCGGTCCCCTCGAAGTCGACTTCGATCAGCCGGCGCCCGCGCTGGTTACCGGAACCAGGAGTTCCTCTCACCGGCACGCCGGCGACGCGAGCGATCACGCGGCCTCGCCGTACTCGTCGTGGAGGTTCCACCACTTGTAGGGCGGAGTCTGCGGATAGCCAACCGGCGAGTCCTCCCACTCCTCTTGGCGTCCGAGCGCCGTGAGGTCGAGGTAGCTCCACGTGCTCCCCACGGCCTCGTCGCCGCGGTTGTTCACGAGGTACGTGCGGAAGATCCGGTCGCCCTCACGGGCGAAAACATTGGTGCCGTGCCACTCATCCACACCGAAATCGGCGTCGAAGCGGTCCGTGATCGTGTACCACGGGATCTGCTCCCAGCCCATCCGTGCCTTCCAGCGCTCGATGTCCGGCTGCGGGGCGCGCGAGACGAACGCGAGCGTGGTGTCGCGGGCGTTGAGGTGAGCGACGTGAGCCACCTGGTCAGCGAGGAAGGAGCAGCCATAGCAGCCATGCTCGGGCCAGCCACCCACGCCAGGCTCGAAGAAGAAGCGGTAGACGATCAGCTGACGGCGCCCGTCGAACAGGTCGAGCAGGCTCGCCGGGCCGGTCGGGCCCTCGAAGCGGTAGTCGTGCTCCACCGCCATCCGCGGCATCCGGCGGCGCTCGGCGGCCAGCGCGTCGCGGGCGCGAGTGAGCTCCTTCTCCTTGACAAGCAGCTCCTGGCGGGCGGTCTCCCACTCCTGCGGGGATACGATCGGCGGCATGTTCATCGGTGTGCTTCCTCCTTCAGGTACTCGTCGACGACATCGAACAGGCGCCTCCAGAGGGCGCGCTGGCGATCCATCCAGTCGGCCGCCAGGCTGAGCACCTCGGGCTCGAGCGAGAGACGATGCGTCCGGCCCTCGACCACGCGCCTCACGACGCCCGTGTCCTCGAGCACCCTCAGATGCTTGGTGATCGCGGGCTTGGACACCCCGAAGCCGGTGGTGGCCTCACCGACCGTGGCAGGACCGGCTGCGAGGCGCTCGACGATGCCGCGGCGGATCGGGTGCGAGAGCGCCCTGAAAGGATCGTTAACCATAGGGTTAACGATATCACGCCCCATCCTGACCAACCCAGCCGTAGCCGAGGGGTCCACCGCGCGGCCCCACGAGCACTCGCGCGCCGAGCTGCCGGGTGGGGTCGGCGACCCGGCTAGACTTGGCCGTCGGATGGAGTCGGGGCGCATGTATGCCGTTCACCGGAGCGCTTGCCTCGCGGCGGCGGTCGTGACACTGGTGCTCATCTTGGCGGCAAGCGCGCACGCCGGTATCCATCGGGCCGGGCCCCATCACCCGTCTCAGGATCGGACCGTGCCCGGTGGCGGCCTCCCGGTCTTCACCCGCGTCCTCAAGGTCGACTCGGCTCGCTATACCGGACCGGGCACGACCACGCTGTTCACCACCGAGACGCTGTCGGTGAACGTGAGCGCTAAGGCCGACGACCTGCACGACACGCTCCTGGTGTACGCCACCAACCGCCCGTGCGCCAGCCGCTACCAGGCGGCGATCGATCAGACGATGGCGATCGAGCAGTCCACAGGCGGCGTCAGCGAGCTGGCCGACGTCGACCTCGGCTACAACCCGGGCATCGGGGCGACGGTCCGCCAGACGGGCCGCTACGCCTACCGGTACACGCTGACCAATCCACAGGTGGCGCCCGGCATGAAGACGCTGTGCGTGATGCTGTACGACTCACCAGGCGATCCGCGTTACCCGGGGAACCCGCATAACATCCCGGCCGACCACGTCTGGCAGACGGCAAAGGCGCCGATCGGTTAGCGCGGCCGAGCCTCGGTGGCCAGCTCCACAACGGCTACCGCTGCGCTAGGACCGCCAAGCGTGCTCTGCCTCGACCGACCCCGATGCTCGACCCCGCCCTTCAGAGACGAAAGGTAGCCCCACCTCGAGGCACCCCTTCACCTGGGGCGAGCACGTCACCGACGAGCATCACAACGCCGCGCCGGCGCCCTAGCCACCTCGCGAGCGCTCATCCGAGACCACCCCGACACGATGAGTGCCGGCGCAACGGAACCAGCACCGGCGCTCGGATCAGGAGCAAGACCATCGAGCATCGACTACTCGGACGCACCGGCGTCTCGGTCAGCAAGCTGTGCGCGCCGCTGGATCATCCGCGAGGTCGAGAACTCGCTCAAGCGGCTCGGGACCGACTGGATCGACCTGTACCAGATCCACCGCTACGAGACCGACGTCGAGATCGAGGAGACGCTCGCCGCGCTCACCGACCTCGTCCACCAGGGCAAGGTCCGCTACATCGGCTCCGGCGGCGGGGACGGCCGCGCTTCTGGCCGCGGCAGCCTGGACCGGGTCGAGAAACGCTACTCACAGTCGCGTATCTCGACCAGGTTCGCTGCCTGTCTGGGCCAACGTGGGTGCGGGAGCGACCACCACCGTGAGAGCTACGCTCGTGGACCCGGGCGGCCGGTCGCGAGTTTGCTCGCAATCAGCAGCTCTTGTACGTCGGCCAGGACGCGCAGATCGCAGCCGGTCTTCTCCTCGATCCGGCTAATGCCAGCTCCAACGGCGACTCAGCTCTGAAGGCCGAGCGACCGGGGCATCGCCTGGGACGGACACGTCGCGTTCCGGCGGCTGCGTAATGGTTTGCGGGTTGCCGGACATATGAGGAGCGATGGACGATCAGCAACGGTGTGAACAGCTCTATCGAGCGCACGCGGATCGGGTGCATGCGTACGCGCGACGACGGTCCGATGATCAGACGGCGGACGAGGTCGTCGCTGAGGTCTTTCTCATCGCTTGGCGGCGGCTCGACGCCCTCCCTCCCGACCCGCTGCCGTGGCTGCTTGGCGTCGCGCGCAAGACGCTCGCCAATCATCGCCGCGCCACATCCCGCGCCGCGGCGTTGAACGCGCGCATCGAAGCGACCCTCGTCACACCGACCGGGCACACGGGAGGCGATCACGCCGTCCTCGCGGCCCTGGCGACGCTTGATCCGCGGGATCGGGAGGTTCTGCTGTTGATCGCTTGGGAGGGTCTGCGCCAGGAGGAGGTCGGCGCGGTGCTCGGCGTCAGCCGTCCGGCTGTCGCAACCCGGCTGCACCGCGCGCGCAAACGGCTCGTGGAAGCCCTTGCTTCCCAGGACGAGCCGGTGCTTGGCCGGGGAGAGGTGTCGAGATGACCGATGAACTGCTCGACCGTGTCCGCGCTGTCGACCCGCTGCCGGAAGGCAGCATCGCTCCCCCATTCGAGTCTGTGTTCGCACCGCTCGCTGATATGCCGCGGCGTCGCGGACGCCACCGGCGACGTCGCATGCTCGGCTTGCTTCTACCGGCCGTGAGCGTCGCCGTGGCGATCGGCGTGATGGTGGTGGCTGTGACGCTGCGCGCCGGTCGCAACGCCAACCGCCAGCGCGTCGTCGCGACTGGTCACCGCCATACTCCGAACGCAACGAGCGCGCCGACGTCGGCGCCCACCCCGTCGGTTCCGGCCGGCGGGATGTCTGGGATCGTGACCGTCTGGGGCGCGGGGTTCAGCTCCGTGGGCGACGGGGTGATCTCCCTGCAGCAGTGCCTGCGCTGCGAGCCGGACGGAAACCAGACCAGCCACTCGACCGACACCGAATGGCTCCTCACGACCAGTGACGGCGGGCGAAGCTGGACGCGCACCGCACGCGGCTATTACATCCAGCGTCCACTTCTGGCGGGCCAGGACGGCTGGGCCGGCGGGTTGCAGATGCTGAGTCCGAAGCAGGCCGTCGGAGCGGCCGAGTGGGAGCCAGGTTCGGGGATCGCTCGCTACTTCGTGACCCGCGACGGCGGCCGCAGTTGGTCGGTGGCCCCCAGTGCAGCCCCGAACGAGGGCGGATCGGTCGCCTCACTCGTGGGCGGCGCCGTGTGGGCGGTCGGCCTCGGTTCCAACGCCACGATCCTCCGCAGCCCGCCACGAGGAGAGCGGTTGACCGCAACCGCCTCCCAGCCGATTCAGGGCGAGTACACCAACGTCCACGTCGAGGGCGCCGGAGCCGGTAGCGCCTACGTCGTCAACGCCGATGTGCCCCGGCAGGCGTTCGCGACGCACGACGACGGCCGCACCTGGCAGCGGCTGACGCCACCGCCGTGCACAGGCAAGTACGCGTTCGCCAGGCTCGATGCGGCGTTCAGGCAGACGGTTTGGCTTACCTGCCTCAGCGGCAACGATCGGACGCCGAGGCTCGTCCGCTCCGTCGACGGCGGGCGGAGCTGGCGGCAACTGTCGGTCGACTGGGGTGACGATGGCCCGCAGCAGCTGGCGGCGGTGAATGCGGATGTCGCGTGGGCCCTCAACGGCGAAGGCGAGCTCCTGCGAACGACCAACGCCGGAGCCACCTGGCAGCCGGTCTGGTCAGCTACGGACGCCCGGGTGTCCCCGCTCAGCCGCCCGATCACGAAACTGACGGCAAGCCCGCTGCCGATCCTGTCGGTCCAGTCAGCGGATTCCGCGAGCATCGTAACCCTGCTCAACCGCGGCACGACGAGACGGGCGGCGAAGTTGACGAACCTCGTCGTTTACCGCACCGCCAACGGCGGCCAGAGCTGGCAGGCATACCCCGTGCGTCTCTGACCGCACTGAGCCGCTGGTCGTCGGTGCTTGTTGCGGCCACACGACGGGTCGGCGTCGGATAGCTCCTTCTCGCCGAACGCGCCTAGGGCGTCCCTGGGGCCATCCGCCGAGGGCTGTTGGGCCGGCGTCTCACGCACGATCGACCACCGGACAGTTCCGCGGGCATTCAGACCGTCGCGCTTCGGTCGAGACGGCAGCTCATAGATCGATAGATAGCTACCGCGCGCTTAGCTCAGAGAAGCCGCCTTGCCGGCGCAAGAGGACAGTGATGCCCTTGCAGTGGCTTGACCGCACGCCGCTCGGTCGCAGCGAAGCCGGCCCCAGGTGGCGCCGGCACGACGAGTACGTCAACCACTAACGCGAACCCGCGACAGCCGCCACAGAGGACACCAGGGATTGCGTCCTGGCGGCTTGTCTTGAGCTGAACGCCCAGCTCTTGACCTCAAGGTGCTTCCGTGTGCGGCTGAACTCAAGCTGGGCTGGGCCGGCGCCGGGCGGGAGCTGGTCTTCACTAAACAGCCGAGTTCCGCACCTCCAGGCGCGACGATGGACGGGCTCGGCGTGACGCTCGCCGCTCGGCCCTGGTTCGATCAGGGGCCAACCCGGTCGGCGGTCACTGTCCCGGCGCCATGACTGACGACCGATCCGGAGGTATCGATTTTCTGATAGGTCACCGTCCCTGTCAGCTTGGTCGCGCTGCTGCGCGTAAGGTTCACCGTCGCTTTCAGCGAGCCGGCCGGCGTACCGTCAGCCTCGAACAGAAACACCGTGAAAACCGCCTGATAGTACTTGCCGCCGAGCGCCTTCCAATACCCGACGCTCGCTGACGGCTGTACAGCGTTGCTACCGATAAAACCACCATCCGCATCGACAATCCCCTCGCCACGAAAAGGGCCCCAGGCGCCGGGCTTGCTGGAGACCGCGACAACACTCCACACACCAGCGACATTGTTGCCCTTGCTGCTGTTGGCGAACGCCGGGCTAACCGTGCTCAGGAGTTCAGCCGCGCCCACGCCGGCAGCTCCAGCAAGCAGCCTACGTCGATCAACGCTCACTCCTTCCATCCTGACCACCTTTCGGTTCTCCACGTCCTATTCTCCGGCATGCTCGACGCCGAAGTCAAGTTGTCGTGCGCGGTCTCCGTTGCCGGCGATCTGTTTCTCAGGCTGCCGGGCGGCCGTTGTGCGCACGGGAGCGCCCGGGGCGGCGGGAGCCTGGAGCGCTGCGCATCGGTGCGCACCGCGCCGCTGACCACGCTGGTGACCGGTGATGGGTCGTTGCGGGCTCCGTTTCATTAGGTGGCGGTGCGCCGCAACATCTCGACGACGAGGAAGGCCAGCTCCAGCGCCTGCTGAGGATTCAACCGGGGGTCGCACGCGGTGTCGTACCGGGAGGCGAGCTGGCTGTGGGAGATCATCTGCGCGCCACCAAGGCACTCCGTGACCTCCTCGCCTGTGTGCTCGACGTGAATACCACCCGGATGCGTACCGATTCGTCGATGGACCTCGAAGAAACCCTCGACCTCGTCCATGATGCGGTCGAAACGTCGCGTCTTATGACCGCTCGGCGACTCTTCGGTGTTGCCGTGCATCGGATCGCACTGCCACACCACGCGATGACCGGACCGGGTCACGGCGTCGACGATCGGCGGCAACGTGTCGCGGACCGCATCGTTGCCCATCCGTGCCACGAGTGTCACACGGCCGTCTACACGGTGGGGATCGAGCCGCTCCACGAGCTCAACGGCCTCCTCGGGCGTGATGGTAGGACCGATCTTGACGCCGATCGGGTTTGCGATGAGTGCCCCCAGGGCCACGTGGGCGCCATCGAGCTGACGCGTGCGGTTGCCGATCCATAGCTGATGCGCCGAGAGGAGAAAGAGGCGATCACCCTCGGGTCGCAGCAGTGAACGCTCGTAGTCAAGCACGAGCATCTCGTGACTTGCGAACAGCTGGACCGTGCGCAGTGAGCTGTCGTCGACACCGCAGGCGGACATGAACCGCAGGCTACGGTCGATCTCGGTGGCGACCCGCTCGTAACGCTCGCCGGCGCTCGAGTTACGCACGAAATCCATATTCCACTCATGCAGCCGATGCAGATCCGCGAGCCCGGCGCCCGTAATCGCGCGCGCCAGGTTCATCGCGGCCGCCGCATTGGCGTAGGCGCGGACGAGCCGGCCCGGATCCGGTCGCCGGGCCTCCTCGGTTGCTTCAAGCCCGTGGACCATGTCTCCGCGATAGGACAGAAGGCCAGCGGCGTCGATGTTCGAACTCCGTGGCTTGGCGTACTGGCCGGCAATCCGCCCGAGCTTGACCACGGGCATCGACGTCCCGTACGTCAACACAACCGCCATCTGCAGCAGCGTCCGGATCGTGCCGCGCAGATGCGCCTCNNGTGTTGTCGGCAAACGTCTCCGCGCAATCCCCACCCTGAAGCAGAAACGCCTCACCACGGGCTACCGTGGCCAGCCGACCCTGAAGCGCTTCGACCTCCGAGGGGACAGCGATCGGCGGAACGGCCTCCAGCACACCCCGCACCCGCGCAAGATAATCGGAGTCGGGCCACGCCGGCTGCTGTGCAGCCGGCCGAGCCAGGGCGTCGGCAACCGCCGCCGACAGTGGGCTCGGCAGCGGCGACAGCACGGGACCAGCAGCCACGGGCACGTCGATGGTCCAACTCATACGCTGAAAGGTAGGCCGTCGTCTGAATCCACGTCGAGCGAGACGCGCAGCCGCCGGGTGCCGCTCGCGCCCCCGATCGGGCCCAGCCGCCCGAGGTTCCGAAGCTTCGTCGCTGGCGATTCGAATGTCGCCAACGCGGCCACGAGCTCTTCGGCGCCGGAGACACGAATGCCTTCGTCTGCGAGCTGTGCGCTGTCCGCGCGCGACGCATAGCCGACGACCGTCACGTTAGACGTCCAGACGTGTGAGCTGCAGCTGGTTGCCGCCGTCTTGCGCGACGATGACGATTGTGCCGGGGCCGGCCCCGCTGATCGAAAGCTCGGTTTGAAGCGCCGCGTTCATCCCGCTCCAGGGAGTGCGAATCTCGGCGAGTCCGTTGCTTGCGAACCCCGTGTCGAGCGAGGCGTTGCGGCGCAGTGCCTCGACGGTCAGTCTGGTGGAGTTCGCATACGGCAACTCGGCTATCAGGGTGTCGTTTCCCTCCGGGAACGCTTGAAGCGATCCAAACATGCGGGACGGGAATTTGATCGTCTGGCCGACCTGTTCGCCGCCCGCCGTGAAGCGTGCGACTAGACCCGTGGAGGACGGCGCGGGTCTGGATCCGTAGCAGGATTTCTGTCCCGTTCCGATCACGGTGAAGCCTGCGCCGTCGGCGTAAACGTCCCCGACGAACGCGCCGACGTGCAGCGCCTGCCAGAACCGGCGGAGTCTTCGCTGGAATAACGGCACCGGCCGGCCGGCCGGTGCAAGCATTTCCAGTGACATGCCCCAGCAGCCCATGTTCCCGTAGCCGACCGGGGCTAGGATGTCGCCATTCGGCTCAAGGACCGGCGTTCCTACTCCCGAGTCCTCACCCGTCGGCAGTCCTGTCCGTCCGCCCGCCCCAAAGGCAGTGTCAAGCCGGCCGGTGGACGAGAGGGCAGCCATCCAGTTGGTTGTGCAGCAGCCGGCGCCGCCGTTGCCGCCAGCGATCACGATCTCTCCCGATGGCTCCTGAACGACCGACGCTACTTCACCACCGAACGGCAGGACACTCCAGCCCTCGTGGCCGAAGCTCAGATCGGGCTGCCCCTGCGGCGTGACCTTGCCGAGCATCCAGTGGCCTCCGTAGGTGCCGGCAAGGAATGCGCCGCCTGCGCCCTCCGGCGCCACGACATCGATCTGCAACCCGTCAAGCGCCCCACCAGGAACCCGATCCTTCGGCTCGGGCTGTGCTGGGCCGAGCGTCGTCACGCCGTCGTTCCCGAACGCGAGATTCGGTCTGCACGCCGTCGTGACGGAATACAGAACAACCGACCTCTCAGTCGGAAATCCGCCGGACGAGACCGCGACTAACGTCGAACCGTCCGACAGCGCCGAACTAGCAACAACCGGGATCTCTCCAAGGTGAGCAGCCCACTCGAGCCCCCGGCCACCATTGCAACCAGGATCGGCAATGTTCGGCCGCACCACAAACCCACTCGGACGCGCCTGAATCGATGCGACGACCGACACCCGCCCGTCAGACAACGCGCCACTGCCAAGCAGCGCCGTGAGGGTCGCGACTGCGATGGCCACCGTCCTGCGCACCGCAGTCGATCATCCCACTCCCGCCGTCCAGCATGCAACCACGACACGCCACCGCGCTATCCCCTGCTTTCGCCAACGGCTGGTCATCGTTGGTGAGGCCGCGACGGATCGTGGCCTCACCAAGCCGGCGGAGTTGTCTGCCGCCGCAACGAGGTCTCAGCTCCGGGCTGGGATTCGCGGGGTGCGGGGATCATGGGTGCGGGACGTTCGTGGACGGTGTGGATGATCTCGGTGTTATCGATCCCGCGCACGTCAGGCCGACGTGATCCCGAGGTCGGCATGCCCGAGCTGGCGCTCGATGACCGCAGCGAAATCCCTTCACGCGACATCTCGACCGCGCGTCGGTCCGCGCAGCACGCAGAACAAGCAACCGGCCGGCCGTTTTGCCTTGGGTCCGTTGGGCGGGAGTGAATGGAGTCGCGGGCTGACGGCGCGCTCAGGGCGCGTAGTGGCTGCCGGCGAGATCACGGCGGCCGGCTGATCGACGATCGAGGCGGCGGTGGTATGGGGATGCCTGGCGAGGGTAGTCACCGACGATGTGGTATCCGATCTGAAATCCGGTCCACATGGCACACCGCGACCGCCGAAGAACCACTGGTCGTAGAGTCCTCGCCCGGTTTCGCTCAGCAGTGGGCGCGCCCGGTTCCACATCGTGCGTTCCTCCCCGCGGGTCAGCGCGTAAACCCAGGGAAGACGGATCGTGGGTTCGACTTCGATATCGAAGTCGAACCACATGCCCTCGCTGATGAAGTCCTCGAGCAGCGTCAGGCCGAAGCCGGATCCGGCTTGGATTCGAACGCTGTGATCCACCTCGTGGGCGAGTGTCACGAGCAGCCAGGTCGTGAGGGTCCGCCGGAAGGCCGCGCGGGTTTGGGCAGGATCGAGCGAGATCAGTACCTGTCCGGTCCGCGGCGTGGTGGACCCGTTCGCGCCGGTCTGGGGGATGACTTTCGTGCTGGCCTGGATGTGGATCTCGGTCGCCGTCGCGTGGCCGGACACTCGCTTCACCAGCCGTGCGGCTCGAGCCGATTCTGATCGAGTTTCTACCGCGTCCCTCGCCTATCGCTCGGTCGGTGTGGTCGCCCGGGCCGCGGCCCTGCGCGTGCCCAGTACTCCGACGGCGATTGCGATCGCCACGACCGCGATCGTGATGACCAATGCATAGTGGGAGATCCCCTTGGCGACCTGGACCGCGGGATGTCCGACCGCGTAACCGAGGCCGACGATCAGGCCGATCCACGAGAGCATCCCGAGGAGGTCAAAGACCATGAAACGCCGGAGGCTCATCCCTGTCCAGCCGGCGGCCGCGTAGATGAACGACGAGGGGACCGGAAGGAATGGGGCCAACGCGACCGCGAGCCCGCCGAAGCGTTCCAGGTGAGCGCCGGAGCGCTGCGCCCACTTCTCCGCCTTCGGGTGGCCACCGCCCAGCGTGGCCGCCGCCTTTGGACCCCACAACCGCCCCGCCCACCAGAAGAACGGCGTGACGAAGAGCAGCGTCGGAAGCGGAGCGAGGACGGCGAGCACGAGCGATGCCTCGCCCACTCGGGCGAACGCGCCACCGGATGCCATCGCTGACGTTGATCCGCGCAGCGCCTCCAGGAGCACAGGATCAGTCCCGAGCAGGGAGGGCGCGAGGGGTAAGAGCGCGAGGGCAAAGACGGTCTTGACCGCGATGCCCGTCACGCAGGCGATCTCGGCACGAAGCCGCGCGGCGCCGCCGCGCGGGACCTCGTCACCGGGCGGGACGGTCGTCGTCANNCAGATGTTGCAGTCCGACCGGTGGTAGTAGGGAGCCGGACCGATCTCCGCAGAGCCTTCGCTGGTTCGGGGTGCCTCGGGGTATGTGAACATCGATCTCCGTCCTTGCGTTGTGCGGGTCGGTCAGAGGTGGAACGCACAGTTGGTGATGTCGGCAGTTCAGAAGCCCTGAGTGCTCTGTCTCCCAAGCGGCGCCCTGTCAGCTCGCCAGGAAGGGAAGGAATGCGTCGAGAAACTGCTGCGGGAACTCGATGTGCGGGATGTGACCGCAGTCGGGGACGACGACGCGCCTTGCGTTGGGGATCTCGGCGACCGCGGCCTGGGAGAGCGCGAGGAAGTCGCCCAATCTGGTCAGCTCGTCGGGTGGAGCGTAATTGCCGAGCGGAACGCTGTGATCCTTCTCCCCGACGATCAGTAGCGTCGGTGGGG
>PMOY01000225.1 GCA_003165655.1 Solirubrobacterales bacterium | reverse complement strand
GGGCTGCGGGGACGGCTCGATGCTCGGCTGGATGCTCGGGGTGGGCTGCGGGGACGGCTCGATGCTCGGCTGGATGCTCGGGGTCGGCTCCGGGGAGGGCGAGAAGGCGGGGTCGTCACCGACCGGGTCTGCCGGCGAGGGAGAGGGCGAGGGCGAGGGCGCGACGATTGTCGGGTCGGGCGTTGGCTCGATCGACGGTTGCGGATCGGTCGTGGGCGTCGGGACCGTGTCCGTCGGCGTGGGGACCGTGTCCGGCGGCGTCGGGGCGGTGTCGGGGGGCGCCGGGACCGTGTCGGGCGGTGTCGGAACCGTGTCGGGCGGCGCCGGGACAGTTTCGGGCGGAGGAACGGTGTTGGGCGGAGGAACTGGTGCTACGGGTTCCACTTGTCGAGTCCCCCAGGGTTCCGTCCCGATATCGCGGCGTTCATGGCCTTCATCAGCTCGGCCGCGAGACCATGCGGAAGCGAGCGTGAGGCCGAGTGGGCACGATCCTGGTCGAGTCGAGAAGACATGAACGAACGGACGGTCTCGTCGGACACACTAATTGGCCAGGCGACGACGGACAAGCGGTTCGCGCCAAAATTCGGCGCGGTGCCCGAACCAGCCGCTCAGCCGCCGCCCCAAGCGCCGGCAACGACTCTACCCCGACCCGAGCAGATTCCGCCTCCGGCGGACCGCGACCCGTTGTGGTTTTCGCCGCTCTTCGTGCTCGCTCCGGCGAGGTCGAACTCAACGGTGGCGGCGACGATGATCGGAATGCATCCGGAGCTATACGGGTTTCCGGAGCTAGCGCTGTTCCGCCGAGATACCGTCGCTCAGCTGATGGTCGATCCACCGGGCTGGCGCGGAGCGCCTGCGAAACTGAGGGTGTCCGGCATGCTGCGCTCGATCGCGCAGCTTCACGACGGAGAGCAGACCGACCGAACCGTCGCCGATGCGCTTGTGTGGCTCCAGGGGCGACGGACATGGCGCGTGGAGATGGTCCTCGACCATCTGCTCGGCTGCGTGGCGCCACGCATCGGCGTTGAGAAATCGCCCGAGACCTCGAGCCGCGACAACTATCTGGCGAGGGCGACGGCGGCCTACCCTCGTGCCCGCTTCCTGCACTTGACGCGACACCCGCTGAGCACCGTCGAGTCCATGCACAGGAGCTGGCATCAGCTCGGCTACTGGGAGATCGAGCCGGAGACCTTCCATAACTTCTGCCTGGGAGTGTGGTTCTTCCAGCATCAGCGGATCCACCGGCTACTCGAAGCGCTGCCGCCCGACCGAGGAATGCAAGTCAGGTCCGAAGACATGCTCAATACCCCTCAAGACGTGCTGCCACGGATCTGCAAGTGGCTGGGTGTGGATGTCGGCCAGGAGGCGATCGATGCCATGTGCCATCCGGAGCGCTCAACGCACGCCGGGCTGGGCCCGAGCGGCGCGGTGGGAGGTGGGGATTCGGGCTTTCTCCGGGACCCGGTGATGCACACGACGCCTCTACCGGACTCGCTCGATCTCCCGCCGGAATGGCTCGTTGACCCGTGGCTGCTTGTCGCGGCGATGGATCTGGCGCATCAGCTCGGCTATGGCCCCGAGCCCGATCGGGGCACGACTCTCAAAGTCTGAGGCAGGAGCGGCCTCGGGCCGTCTACGTACCCGCCCCGGCGCCGGCAGGCGTTCCCGCGCCCGCAGGCGTCCCCGCGCCCGCAGGCGTCCCGGCACCCGTCCCCGACGCGGCACCCGCCCCGACGGCCGCCTCGTCAATCCGCGGCGCCAGTGCCTTGAGCAGTTGCTCGATCGCGGTCCGGGTGGCGCGCACGTCGTCGAACTGCTTCTGCAGTCGCGCCTGCTCGGTTTTCCGCTTGCCGCCTTCAGCGGCTTGGAGCTCCTTGGCGGCCTTCAGCGAGGCGTTGATCTCGTGCTCCCGGTCGGACAGCGTCTGTCCGACGGCCTCGCGCAGCTCCATCTGCACGTCGATCATCTCTCGCTGGAAGCTGGTGTTGATCGTCACCTGCGCCTTCGAGATCTGGGCCTGCGACCACGGTTGGAAGGCGGCGACGAAGGCGTGCTGGTCCTTTGTCATGAAGGCGGAGAAGGCGAACATCGCGCCCAACCCCAGGCCGAGCGCGAGACCGACGGGCGGCGCGATGATCGCGCCCGCAGCGGCACCGGCGAGCGAGCCCAGCGAACGCCCGCTCGAGAAGCTCGACAGGACCGAGAACTTGTCGTTGACGTTCATGCCGAAGTCGCCCAGCGACGAATCCGCCAGCTCGGCCGTTAAGGCATCCCCGGTGACCTGTCTGATCGACTCGTCCAGATGCGTCGTCTCGTCGAGATCGGCGAGCAGCTTGTCCACGAGTGCCGTGAGGCGGTCAGCGGCGGTCTCGTTCAGCCGCGCGGCGAGCGCTGTGAGATCGGCGACGAACTCTCCGGGAAGCGAGTCGAACTCGTGCTTCTTGACGTTCCGAAGCCGCTCGTCGTAGCGCCCCTTGATCTCCACCGTGCCACGGGTCGCGAGCGCCGAGCGCTCGAGCGTGAGCTTGCGGATCTCGCTATCGAGCAGCTGCGGCCACTTCGAGCGGTCCTGCTGCAGCTGTTGCAGGCGCGCCTGCTCGCTCTCGAGCGCGGCGCGCGCGGCGCTGTCGTTGCCGACGGCCGCAAGCGTCTGCCTGACGCCGAGCATCACGCCGCCAAGCGAGCCGTGTCCCGCCCGCAGCAGGTTCGCGTCCCGAAGTAAGAATGCCCGGTCCACCACGTGGCGCTGAATCACTTCCTCGAGCTGCGTCAATCCCGACTCTTTGCGGAGCTCGTCCGCGTCCTCTGGATCCTCGACCTGGAGCGCGCGCAGCGCGAGCACACTGCTCACCGGTACGACCGGGCAGTTCGCGAACCGCGGCGCTTGTTCGCGCAGGATCGTGAGGTCGTCGTCCAGGATCGTCCGCCAGCCGCGGTGGAGGTCAATCTTGGTCAGGACCAGGATCACGGTGTCGACGCGGGCGGATGCCCGTCGCAGAAAGGACAGCTCGGGCGCGCGGAACTGTGCTCCCGCCTCGGTGACGAACACCAGGGCATCGGCCGATCGCAGCGATTGGATCGTGAGCGCTCCATGACCCGAGTCCAGGCCGCCGACGCCGGGGGTGTCGATCAGGTTCAGCGCGCGCAGCAGCGGGCTGTCGGTCGCGAGCTGGACTGCGCGAACGTTCTGCTCGTTGCGTGGATTGCCGGCGACCGTCGCCAGCGCCCGAGCCTGTTCGAACTCCGCCGGTGTCGATTGGGTCTCGCCGTAGTGGAACACCTTCGCCCACGGCTCCTTCGCGTACGTGAACGTGATCGGCGCGGCTGTGACGACCTCAACGCCGACCGGCGAGAGATCGGGGCGCGAGAGCAGGGCGTTGACAAGGCAGCTCTTGCCCCGCTTGTCCTCGCCGGCGACGAACAGGGCGGGCTTGGCGTGGGAAGGCGCCTTGAACTGACGGACGATCTCGGTCGCATCGTTCTCGCGGCCTGCGGCGTGTAGGAGCGTCGCGATCTGCTCGATCTCGGCCGCGACCCGGGGATCCTTCTTGGGCACCGTGGTCTCGGCGCCCACGCTCGTTCCGCCGGGATGCACCGTCTGCGCGGCGGCTTGCGGGTGACCTCCGAGCGCGCTCACTCGGCCGAGTCGTTCGTGACTCTCGCTCGCATGGCGGCGAGTGTAGTGGTCGCCGCCATGGCACGGTAGCTTTAGGCGGATGGGATACCTACCCGTGCCGACGGGTCGGACGGACCTCGAGCGACGTATCCTGGCGCGGGCGCAGACCGATCCCGAGTTTCGCGCGCGCCTACTCGAGACGCCGCGGGCGGCCGTGTCGGAGCTGCTCGGTGTGGAGCTGCCCGAGCGCCTGGAGGTGACGGTGGTCCAGGAGCGGCCGGACCGCCTGTGCATCGTGCTTCCCGTGGACCTCTCGGGCATGGGTGCCGACGCCGTCCACGCAATGCTGGGACGACCGCCGTGATCGATGCTGGGCCGACCGGTGCGGCGCGCGCGCACGCGTCCCGCGGGCACGCGTCGCGTCCGAGCGCCTCGCGACCGCACGTTTCGCGCGCGCACGCGTCGCGACCGCGCAGTGCGTCCCCCGCGCGAGGCCTCGCGTCGCGCGCGAGGACAACGCCGATCCGGTAGCAGTGCCGCACGGTGTACGACAACGCGGATCTGGCGGCGCTCATCCAGCTGAATCCGCTGGTGCGAGGCTTCATGCCCTGGAACGCCGGCACGCTCAAGCCGAGCGCGATGTCGTTCATCCTCCAGCAGGTCGTCCTCTTCAATCTCCGGTCCGCCGTCGAGTGCGGCTCCGGGATCTCGACTGTCTTCCTTGCCAGCTCACTGCGCTCGATTGGCGGACGCCTGATCTGCATCGAGCACGACCCGGCCTGGATCGAGCGAACGAGGTCCCTGCTCGCCTCGGAGCGCCTCTCCGAGCATGTCGAGCTCGTCCACGCGCCGCTCGAGCAGATGCGCGTGGGCGACAGCGAGGTGATGTGGTACGCGCGGGCCTCGATCGAGCGGCTGCTCGACTCACCCATCGACCTGCTGCTCGTGGACGGGCCGCCGGCGCAGGATCCGCGGCACCGAACGGACCGCTACCCGGCGGCCGGCTTCTTTCGTCCGGCGCTGCACACCGATTCGCTCGTCGTTCTCGACGACGTATCGCGCTCGGGGGAGGCCGAGATCGTCAAGCGCTGGGAGGCGGAGCAGGGCCTGCGCTTGCGCACGTTCGAGGCATTGCGGCTCGCCGCCGGGCGCTTGGGCCGGGTCGGCCTGCTCTACTGAGGGGGAACGCGCGCATGCCGACTCAGGACGCGCATGCTGCGCTGATATTGCTGATCAGCCACTGCCCGCCCGTGTCGACGAGCACGAACTCGATCGGATAAGCCTTCGCGTTCTTCGCGTCGGTGAGGTTGAAGGTCGTTTGGACCTCCGCGGTGTCCCCGCTGATCGGGATCTCCGTGGGATCGGCGTTGATCTCGAAGTCGAAGGCAGAGCTGTCGTCGTTCTGCCAGCTCGTGTACGCCGCGGCCACGTTACTGACGCCGCTGACGATGCCGCACCGAGGCGAGTTCAAGCCGCACTGGACCACGTTGGACGCGAAGATCTTGGACGGATCGCTGGCTGGGCCACCCGCCCAGTCTTGGTAGTTGATCAGCTGGTCGAAGACCTTTGTCCCCGCGCCGACGTTTGCGGTGGAGCCCGCGAAGGTGGGGTCGACTTTCGAGCATGCCGAGGCCGAGGTGCTCGATCCCGTCGCCGCCGTTCCGCCCGTCGCCGCGGTCCCCCCGGTAGAAGTGGTCCCGCCCGTCGTAGCGGTCCCGCCCGTCGCCGCGGTTCCGCTTGTCGCGGTGGTCCCGGCTCCGGTCCCGCCTCCAGCCGCGGTCTTGACAGCACTGCCGTTGGAGCTCGCGCCGGCGATCGGCTTGCCGTTCGGGCTCGTCTTGCCGCCGCCGATGATCACGACTGCGATGACGACGGCGACGACGAGCGCCGCGGCCGCTGCAACGCCCCCGATCAGTTTCGGTGACGGCCCCCGACGCGCCGGTCGGTCCGGCGTTGGACCGATCGGATCCGACCAAGGATCATCGTCGAACCTGGACATGAGGCGCCTCTCCTTGCTTGGTGCCCGTAGCTGCGCCGCCGTTCGCGCCGTTCCGCTCTCCGTCGAGCGCGGTCGCCCCCGGGTGTGTGCATTTGCAGGCGGCAAGGTAGCGGCAGCGAACGGGTTGAGCAAGCCGGAACCGCGGGCGAGCTCGACGCTGTCAGAGTTGTGTCAGGGTCGATCCCTACCCTTGCTGCCCAGTGGCGGACGGTTCGAGTGGCGGGCAGTTCGCGCGCTCGGACCGCCCTTTACATCGGATAGCCAATGAGATCCCTCGCCAGCTGGAGCTTCAAGAACCGCCGCCTCGTGCTCGCCGCGTGGCTCGTCGCGCTGGTCGGCCTGACCGTCATCCATGTCGGTGCCGGCAGCGACTACAAGAACAATTTCAACCTCCCGGGCACGCAGAGCTTCGAAGCGCTGAACCTGCTTCAGCGCAACGCACCCAAGCAGTCGGGCGACCGCGAGCAGATCGTGGTCGCGGTCAAGCGGGGCCGCGTCACGGCTCCTGCCGTGCGCTCGCAGGTGCAGTCGATGCTCGCGGCCGTCGCGCGCCTGCCCCACGTCTCCGTCGTCGGCTCTCCGTACGCGCCGGGCGGGGGCCACCAGATCTCGCCTTCCGGTCAGATCGCCTTCGCCAATGTCACCTTCGACGTGCTCGGGAGCTCGGTCAACGGACAGCCCGCCAAGACCTTCGTGAGCACAGCGCGCTCGGGGAGCGGTCACGGCGTCGAGGTCGAGGTCGAGGGTCAGATTGCCGAGAGCGCGGCGCAGAGCGGCTCCAAGGATGTCGGGATCGGCTTCTTCGCCGCCGCGATCGTGCTCTTCCTGGTCTTCGGCTCGCTCCCGGCGATGTTGCTCCCGCTGCTGACCGCCGGTCTCTCGCTCGGCACCGGCATCGCCGCGATCGGGCTGCTGTCCAACGTCATCACGATGGCCTCGTTCAGCTCCGAGCTCTCACTGCTCATCGGCCTCGGCGTGGGCATCGACTACGCCCTGTTCATCGTCACCCGCTACCGCCAGGGAATGCTGCGCGGACTGAGCAGCGAGGACGCGGTCGTGGAGGCGGTGGACACGTCCGGCCGGGCGGTGCTGTTCGCCGGAATGATCGTGTGCATCGCGCTGCTGGGAATGTTCGCACTCGGCGTCAGCTTCCTCTACGGCGTCGCGATCGCCGCCGCGATCGCGGTCTCGTTCACGGTCGTCGCGGCGCTGACGCTGCTGCCCGCGCTCCTCGGTTTCTTCGGCTCCCGCGTTCTGCGACGGCGCGAGCGGCGCAGACTAAGGGCACGGAACTTGACGATCACCGACGAATCGCCGGCGTGGGCACGCTGGGCCGGCTGGCTGAAGGCCCGTCCGGCGCCGTTCGCGGCGATCGCCGCGGGGGTGATGATCGTGCTCTCGATCCCGTTCTTCTCGATGCGGCTCGGGGCCTCCGACGCCGGCACCGACCCGTCGGGCTCGACTACGCGCAAAGCCTACGACCTGCTCGCCGAGGGCTTCGGCGCGGGCTACAACGGACCGCTTCAGCTCGTCGCCCAGGTCGACTCGGCAGCGCAGCGCGCGGCCTTCATCCGCGTCGAGCGTGCCGTCGCCGGGACTCACGGCGCGGTCGGATCGACCACCCCGGTCTTCCTTCCCGGCCACGACGGGCGGGCCGGAGTCGCGACCGCGGACGTCTATCCGAAAGGATCACCCCAGGCCGTCTCGACGTCCAATCTCCTGAGCACCGTGCGCGATCGCGTGGTGCCGGGCGCCGAGCGCGGTACCGGCGTGCACGTCCTCGTCGGTGGCGAGACGGCGATCTTCGACGACTTCGCGACCGTGCTGTCGAGAAAGCTGCCCTTCTTCATCGGAATCGTCGTGGTGCTGAGCTTCCTGCTGCTGACGGCGGTGTTCCGGAGCCTCGTGGTTCCGGCAATTGCCGCGCTGATGAACCTGCTCTCCGCCGGCGCGTCGTTCGGCGTCATCACGGCGGTATTCCAGAAGGGCTGGGGCGCCTCGCTGATCGGCATCGACAAGACGGGACCGATCGAGGCCTTCCTGCCGGTGCTCATGTTCGCGATCCTGTTCGGCCTCTCAATGGACTACGAGGTGTTTCTTGTCAGCCGAATCTACGAGGAGTGGCATCGCCGCGGCGACAACTCCGAGGCCGTCAGCCACGGACTCGCCGCCACCGGTCGCACGATCACCGCCGCCGCCGCGATCATGGTGCTCGTATTCGGCTCCTTCATCCTCGGCGGAAGCCGGATCATTGACCTGTTCGGCGTCGGGCTCGCGAGCGCGGTGTTCCTCGACGCGCTGATCGTCCGCTCGGTCCTCGTGCCCGCAGTCATGCTGCTGCTCGGCAAGGCGAACTGGTGGCTCCCACGCGGGCTCGAGCGACGCCTCCCGCACCTGGGGATCGAAGGCGATGGAGGGTCCGCGAGCGCGAGCGGCTCGGTCGGCGCTCGCGGCGAGGTCCCGCTGCCCGAGCCGGCCCCCAGCTGAGGCGCGGCGTCTGTGGCGTGGTTGCGGACGTGCGCGACCCAGATCGCCCATCCGCCGCCGGACACGAGCACGACGGGCGCGCGCTCGGGGAGATCAATCGCACGTCGTGCTTGGCCGCCAGGGGGCGCGTGCCGGAACCGCCGGTCGACGAGCGGGCGAACCGCGATCGCACGGCCGGGGCCGGCGATGCGGTCGACCTCGGCGCGGGACTCGGCCCAGGAGAGCAGGTGCATGTCGATGCCGGGGTGGGCCCACACTGCAGCCCAGCGGCCGTAGTGTGTCCCTCTCCTATGTCCGCACTGAGAATCACCACTCGCAGCCTTCCCGTCCGCTCGGGGAAGTGACCGCGGTCGGCGAATGAGTGTCCGGGCGACCGGCGTGCTGCTCGGTGTAGGCGCCGCGGGTACGTTCGAGGTCTCCTACGTGCTGCTCGCCGCGCAGGCACGGCAGGTGAGCACCGTTGCGCGGCCCGGTGTGTCGTTCCTTCGCCGCTTGGGGAGACGTCCCTGGTGGTTGGCAGCGATGGGACTGAATGGAGTGGCGTTCGTGCTCGAGCTCGCGGCGCTGCGGCTCGTATCGCTGGTGGTCGTGCAGCCGCTGCTGGCGCTCGGTCTCGTCGGACTCGCCGTCGGCGCTCGGGTCTTTCTCGGGGAGCACGTCGGTATGCGCCAATACGTGGGGGTGACGTTGGTCGCAGGCGGTGTCGTGATCGTGGTGGTCGGTGCCCCCGGGGGCACGGTGAACCTCCCGGTCGACGGGTGGAGTGCCGTCGCTGTCGCCGGTCTCGTGGTCGTTCTCGCGTCGCCGCAGTTCGGTCGCGCCACGTCCGCGTGGCGGCTCGTTGGCGCGGCGGCGGCGGGCGACACGCTCGTCGCGTTGGCCACCAACTCGGTCGCCGCCGCCTGGTCGCATCGTCTCCTCGTCGCCATCGGTGGCGTTCTCGCCGTCGCCGTCTGTGGACTGACGGCCGTGGCCTCTGAGTCCGCGGCCTTGCAGCGGTTGCCGGCCTCCCGCGTGGGGCCGATCGTCAGCGGCGTGCAAATCACGCTTCCCGTGCTGCTCGTGGGGCTGCTCGGCCGCCAAAGCTGGAGCTCGACGCCGGGCGGGGGCGCGGTCCTGGCGATCGGCGTGTTGGTCGTCGGCGGCGGGGCGTTCTGCCTGGGCCGCCCTGACGTGGGCGAGATGGTCGGCACGCACGGGCGCTCACGGCCCTGACGTGGGCGAGATGGTCGGCACGCACGGGCGCTCACGGTCCTGACGTGGGCGAGATGGTCGGCACGCATGGGCGCTCCCCGCGCGGCGCCCTCGCTCAGCTCATCCCTCGCTGGCCGCGAGACCGTAGTCCGGCTCGCCCCGGTGCAGGCGCGCGAGCAAGCCGTGCAGCACGGTACGCTCGCCGGCGTCCAGGTTCGCGAGGATCTCGTCCTCGACCGTCTGTAGAGCACGGTCGACCTCGCGCAGCGCGAGCTCGCCCTGGGGCGAGAGCTCGATGATCCCGCGCCGCCGGTCGCTCCGGTCGCGGTGGCGCACGACGAGGTCGCCGTCTTCGAGCTCGTTGAGCAGGCAGACCGTGCTACTCGCGTCCATGCACAGCCGGTCGGCGAGCGTCTGCTGCGCCGTGGGACCGTGACCGCGGAGATAACTCAACGCGACGACGTGGCGCTGGCGCAGACCGAGGGGCGTGAGCGTGAGCTCGAACCGCTGGCGCACAGCGCGCGCGACGCGGGCGATGAGCACCGTCGCGTGAGCCGGAATGGCGGGCGCCGACATCTCGCTTGGGGCGCTCATAGGAGGTCGGATAGTAGTCCCATCTAATATCATTTGGGTAAGAAGGACGTTTTGGTAGTCCACAAGCAACGGCGGGGACTCCGTGCTTCGCCGTACGCGAATAGGAGGGTGTGATGCGGTCTCCCAAGCACTTCGCTGCTGCACATTCGAGGTGGCGAGCCTCGCTCGTTCTCATCTTCACGGCGCTCGCGCTCGCCCTGCCCGCCGGTGCGTCGGCCGCGGCGTTCACCGCGCGGCTGCACGCGCCCAATCATTCGCCCACGGCGGGCAAGAAGTGGCCGATCACGGTCACCGCCACGCGCGGTCGGACCAAGCTCGGCGGCAGCGTTCGATACCAGTTCCTCTTCGGTGGCCAGGTCGTCAGCAGCCAGCCCGGGCACTCTTTCAGGCACGGCGTCTATCACGACAATCTGCTCTTTCCCGCCGACGCGGTTGGCGAGCCACTGACGCTGCGGGTCATCGTGAAGACGAAGTTTGGCACCGCAGATCTCAATTGGGCTGTCGAAGCTCGCCATTAGTCGATGGCCGGAGCGCGCGTTGTCGTTGACCACGTCTCGCGCGCCTATGGGCGAGCGCTCGTTCTCGATGACGTGAGCTTCGCCGTGGAGCCGGGCGAGCTCGTCGCGCTGACCGGCCCGTCCGGCTCGGGCAAGACGACACTGCTGCAGCTCATCGGCAGTCTCGATCGTCCCACGAGGGGCTCGATCCACGTCGACGATGTGTCGGTCGCTGAGCTCTCCCATCCGGTTGGGTTCCGGCGCGCGACCGTGGGATTCGTCTTCCAGCTCCACTACCTGCTGCCTGCTCTCAGCGCGCAGCAGAACGTCGAGCTGCCGCTCGTCGCGGCACGCATGCCACGACGCGAGCGCGCCGAGCGAGCGGCGGAGCTGCTGGCGGAGGTCGACCTCGCCGACCGCGCCCGCGCCTTACCCGCGGACCTATCCGGAGGTGAGCGCCAGCGCGTCGCCATCGCCCGCGCGCTCGCTGGGCATCCACGCCTCATCCTGGCCGACGAGCCCACGGGATCGCTGGACTCCACGGCCTCGCGCAAGGTGTGGGAGCTGCTCAGGTCCGTGCGTTTGCGCCGCGGGACGACGGTGCTCATCGCATCCCACGACGCCACCCTCGTGGAGCACGCGGATCGTGCCGTTCACCTCGTCGACGGTCGAATCGTCCCGCCGGTCGAGCGCCAGCTCGCGCCCGGACGAGTCGCGTGAACACACTTCTCCTCACGCTCAGCAGCCTGCGACATCGGCCCGGACGCACGCTCCTCACTGCGCTGGGCACCGCCCTGGGCATCGCCACCATCGTCGCACTCCTCGCCGTCGCCGGAGGCGCAAAGCAAAGCGCCGGTGAGTTCTTTCACCTCGGCGCGTCGGACCTCGGCCTGTTCCAGAAAGACGCCGCCGATCCGACAACCTCGGTCCTGCCCACGAGCCTGATCCCGGCACTGCGCCGCACCCGCGGCATCGCCGCCGCGACGGCGCTCGTGTTGCTCGTCGAGGATGTGAAAAAGGCGCCAGGTGCGATCGTCTTCGGAGCCGATCCGAACAGCTTCCTGACGCAGCGATTGGTGTTCACCAGCGGGCACATGTACCGCACTTCGCAAGAGATCGTGGTCGGCGACCAGTTAGCGAAGCAGCTGCACATCGCTCCGGGCGAGACCCTCGCGGTCGCTCACCGCAAGCTGCGTGTCGTCGGGATCTACCACATCGGGGTCGCCTACCAAGACGCGGGTGCCTTTATGCCGCTCGCCACAGCTCAGGCGATCAGCGGCCATATCGGGGAGACGACGACAATTCCGGTGAAGCTCGACTCAGGAACGGCGCAGGCCAGCGCGAAACGGATCATCACCCGGCGGTTCCCGGGGATTCTTGTCATCTCGGACGCAGAAGAGGCCACCCGGGCCGGCGTCAGCGGGCAGCTGATCTCCAACGCGGCACTCGTCATCGCCGTGCTCGCCCTCCTCATCGGAGGCATCGGCGTGATGAACACCATGCTGATGTCGGTGATCGAGCGCCGCTCAGAGTTCGCGTTGCTGTCGGCGGTTGGTTGGAGCGGCCCGCAGATCGCGGGCCGAGTCTTCACCGAAGGGATCGTCACGACCGTCATCGGAGCAGCGATCGGACTGCTCCTCGGAGTGCTCGGTGCGGGGCTGCTCGTCCACGCCCTCGGCGCGCAGGCGTTCGTCTCCCCCCAAGTGACGGCGTGGGATCTCGGGCGTGCACTGCTCGTCGGCGTGCTCATCGGCGTCCTCGGGGGCCTGTATCCCGCGTGGCGCGCAGCCCATGTCTCGCCCGCCCACGTGCTCGCTCAGCACTGAAGCCAATCGCCTCGCGGCGGCGCGGCCGCGGCCCCCCACTCCTGGGAGCCGGCCTCGGCCCGCGGCGCGCCGTCGCCGCCGGCTACTTGATGGCCTTCCCGGACGCCGAGACGACGTAGAAGCCGTTGTCGCCCTCGCCGTTGGTCTGACCGGCTGCCGAGTCGCCGTCGAACTCATACAGCGGGTGGCCGGCGTACGTCACCTGGTGGCTGCCGCCACGCTTGATCTCACCGAGCTTCGACGCCGAGATCCCCTTGCCTGCGCTCCGCTTGCCGCTCACGAGCAGCGGCGGCCAGACCTGGGCGCATTGGCCCGTGCAATTGCTCTTGTTCTTCCCGTCCTCGGAGAAGAGATAGAGCGTGCGGCCGCTGGCGCCGGCGACGAGGACCTTGCCGAGACTCGTCTTGCGCAGGGCCACCGTCGGCGCTTTCGCCGCGTGGGCGACCGGATCGACTGCGCTATGGGCGATCGAGGCGCCGGCTCCGACGCCGAGTAGCCCAGCCGGGATGGCAGCCGTCACGACGGCGGCGACAACGATTGAATGCTTGATGTGCACGTGCGGTCTCCTTTGGATGGCGGAAGGTGCTCTACGAAACATGAAGACGCGCTGCGGACAGGAAACCTTCCGCGTCCTCGTGTCACCGCCGCGGCGACTAGCGATGCCTGCTCGTAGCGCCGGGATCGTCCTCTACCGCCGCTCGGGCACAGTGGGACTCGAGGTTCTGCTCGTGCATCCCGGTGGTCCTCTGTGGGCGCGCCGGGACGCCGGAGTGTGGTCGATCCCGAAGGGCGAGTTCGCCGACGATGAGGATCCCGCGGCCGCCGCGCGGCGCGAGTTCGCTGAGGAGCTCGGCTCGCCCGCGCCGAAGGACCTCCCCGTCGACCTCGGCGAGGTGCGTCAGCGCGGCGGCAAGCGCGTCCGCGCCTGGGGGGCTCCCGGCAACCTCGACGCGAGCGCGATCCGAAGCAACACCTTCGCGCTCGAGTGGCCGCCGCGCTCGGGGCGCATCAGCGAATTCCCCGAGGTCGACCGCGCCCAATGGTTCACGCTCGCGCAGGCGGGCGAGCGAATCGTGGACGCGCAGCGCGCACTGCTCGAGCGCTTGGCCACGGCCCTGGGCATCGAGCCCGAGTCCTAACCGCGCGCCGGCGGCCCCCTCAACCGTTCGCGCCGCGCAAGGGGTGAGCTCGATCATGCATGAGGCGCGCGGGACCATCGCGCTGAGCTCGAGCGGCCGCTAGCCGTTTCGGTGCTTCGGACTCGCCCGCTTGCGGGCGAGTCCGAAGCATCGTTGCTGGTCGTCTGCTTCTGCCACGATCCAGTCCGCCTGCGGTTGGCGTGATATGAACCGGGTGAAGCCACGGTTTCCATCGAGATCGTCGACGACGAGAAAGCCTCCCGGACGGAGGGCGGCGAAAGCCCGCTCGCACTCAAACAAGACGTTGCGCGTGCTGTGACGGCTGTCGTGAACGAACAGATCGATCTCTCCAAGTTCCCTCAGCAGCGCCGGCAGTCGCCGGCGGCTCGAGCCGCGCACGTATGACCAGCTCGCGCGCAGGTCCCCCTCGCGCAGGTCCCCGGGCACGGCAACTCCGATCTCTGGGGTTCGAGCGCTGATCGTCAGGGGTGGGAGGTCGATGCTCCACAGATGCCCGGCCCCGTTGGCGAGCAGCGCCTCGAGCACGCCGCGGCTCGTGACGCCGTGCCCGACTCCGGTCTCCACGATGGTCGTGGCCGGGAGGTGCCGCGTCAGGCACCACGTGGCGCGCACGAGTCCCGGATCGCCGTCATCGTCACCCCCATAGTTTTGGCGTCCGACGCGCAGGCCACGGCGCGACATCGTCTCGACGATATCCGACCACAGCCGGCTGAATTCGCCGGCCAGCGGACACGGCCACGCCTCCCCGCACAGCTCGTGGAGCCGTTGCTCCCACCCGGCCTCGACACGGTAGGTACCCGGCGGTGGAGCAAGTGTGCCGCCATGGCGCGCGCGCTCGTATTGCGCCGCGAGCTTCTCCCTGGCTTTCTCGACACCCTCGAACGGATCGACGGCCGCCGCCCTCAGCGCGCGAGCGAGGTAGAGCTGGCGCCCCGGGCGCAGCGGATCTCGGTAGCCGGACACGGCCTGCCGCGCACGGAACCGCGGCTACGCGCTACTCGGCGAGCAGCGCCGTCAGCTTCGCCTGGGTGTTGGCCTCGGGCAAGGGGGTGTAGAGGATCAACCGCTGGTCTGGAGCTTCCTGGGGACCGAACACCGCGTGCTCGAACACCAGCGTTCCCGCGACCGGATGGCGAAGCTCCTTGCGACCGCCGCCGCCTCGGGCGACCTCGTGGCGCTTCCAACAGGTGCAGAACTCCGGGCTCGCCTTGCGCAGGGCGTGGATCAGCTCCTCGAACCCCGGATCGCCGAGGTGGCGCGCGCTGTCGGCGCGGAACTTGGCCACGCACAGACGCGCACTCTGCTCCCAGTCCGGAAACAGCTCGCGGCGAGAGGGATCCATGAAGGTCAGCCACACGTGGTTGCGTGCCGCCCGAGGAACGCTGCCGAGGTCGCCGAACAGGGCGCTCGTGGCAGGGTTCCAGGCGAGGTAGTCCCAGCGCCGGCCGAGGACGAACGCGGGGTTGGGCCCCAGGTTCTGAAGGATTCGGCGCAGGGTGGCGGAGACCCGTTCGGCCGGCGATGAGCACGGCGGCGCTTCCTCGCCGCGGCCCAGCAGGATCAGGTGCACCCGCTCGGCCGGGCTGAGGCGCAGCGCGCGCGCGATCGCCTCGAGCACCTCCAGCGAGGCTCGCACGTCGCGGCCCTGTTCGAGCCACGTATACCAGGTCGAACCAACACCGGCGAGCTGGGCGACCTCCTCGCGACGGAGTCCCGGGGTCCGACGGCGGCCGCCATCGGGCAGTCCCACCTCGCCGGGCTGGAGGCTCGCGCGGCGCTTGCGCAGGAAGTCGGCGAGCTCGGCGCGGCGCCGGTCGCCATTGGCGTTGACAGGCGTCCCGTTGGCGCGAGCTCCGTTCGCGGCGTGGCCGTTGGAAGCGATTGTGGGTGTTGCTGTTAGTACCAGGATAAACCCCTCTCTTGTACCTGCATCCGGATCATCGCACACTATCTTCGTGAACGCAATCAGAAGTCTCCCACTCCCCCGGCGGCGCTCGATTTCCTCCCCGAACCTGCTGCTGTTGGTCGTCTGCCTCGCGCAGTTCATGGTCATCCTCGACGTCTCGATCGTCAACGTCGCGCTGCCGTCGATGCGCGTCGGCCTGCACTTCTCGCAGACCGGTCTGCAATGGGTGGTCAACGCGTACACGCTGACCTTCGCCGGCTTCCTGATGCTCGGTGGACGCGCGGCCGACCTGCTCGGCCGGCGGCGCGTCTTCCTCGCCGGTACCGCGCTCTTCGCTCTGACTTCGCTTGCGTGCGCGATCGCGTCGTCGCGCGGGTTGCTGATCGCCGCGCGGGGGCTGCAGGGGCTCGGCGGTGCGGTGATCTCGCCCGCGAGCCTGTCGATCATCACGAGCTCATTGCCCGAGGGCGCACAGCGCAATCGCGGGCTCGGCGCCTGGGCGGCGATGGGCGGGCTCGGCGCCGCGTCCGGGGCCCTGCTCGGCGGCCTGCTCACGCAGGTGTTCGGATGGCCCGCGATCTTCCTGATCAACGTGCCCGTGGGCGCCGCGGTCGTCATCCTGGGCGCGAGGATCCTCGTCGAAGGGCGCCGGGAGGACATCGACCGCCACTTCGACGTCGCCGGGGCTCTGCTCGTCACCGTCGGGCTCGTCGGCGTGACGTTCGGCATTGTCCGCAGCGAGGCGTTCGGGTTGGGCTCGGCGCAGGTCCTCGTCCCGTTCGCGGCGGGCGCCGTCCTGCTGGCGCTGTTCGTGCTCGTCGAGGCACGCTTCGCCCGCGTCCCGCTGGTCCCCATCTCGATCTTCCGGCTGCGGGCCCTGCGGGCGGCGAACCTGATCGTCGTGCTGATGTATGCGGCGCTGTTCTCGATGTGGTTCTTCCTCACGCTCTACCTGCAGCAGGTCCTGCACTACGACGCGCTCGGCGCGGGGGTGGCGTTCCTACCGCTGACGCTCGGTGTCGTGGCCGGATCGACGCTCGCGCCGAGGATGATCGCCCGCTCGAGCGTGCGGGTGGTCCTCACCGGCGGGATGCTGTCCGCGAGCACCGGCCTGGTGCTGCTGACCGGCGTTCGCCCCCGTGGCTCGTATCTGCTCGAGGTCCTTCCTGGCGGTCTCTTCGCCACGGTCGGAATGGGGACTTCGCTCGTGGCGGCGACGATCGCCGCGGTCCAGGGTGTGCCGGGAACGCAGAGCGGTCTGGCATCCGGCCTCCTCAACACCTCGCGGCTGATGGGCGGGGCCCTCGGCCTCGCGATCCTCGGCACGATCGCCGACTCCTACAGCAGGCACGAGCTACGCGCCGCGGTGCCGACGCTCACCGCGCTCAGCGACGGCTACCAGCTCGCGTTCGGGGTGGGAGCGCTGTTCTGCCTCATGGGCGCCGCCGCCGCCTTCTCGCTGCTCCGCAAGCGGCGCACGGTGCCGGATGCGATCGTCGACTCGGGATCGGAGGATGTCGAGGCGATCGAGGCGATCGAGGCGGTCGAGCCGGTCGAGGCGCTCGCGGCCTGAGCGCGGTGGTGATCGACCTGGCGATCACCTATGGTTGCCGCCTCGATGAGGCGCGCGACCGGGCTGCTCGTGGGACTGCTGGCAGTGCTTGCCGGCCTGGCGTCGGCTGGCGGGGCGTCCGCGAGCGGGGGCGCGATCGCCTACGTCACGGGGAGCGCGACGAGCGTTCCCTCCGTCTCAGTCGCCGACGGGAGTGGCGGCCAGGCGCGCACGCTCGGCAAGGGCACCGGCCCGCTGCTCTCCCCGAACGGCCTGACCGTCGCGGCGAGCAACCTCGCCTCGCGCGGGCACGCGTTGATCCTGTACCCCGCGGACGGGGAAGCTCCAGCCGCCTACTTCAACATCACCCAGGTGAGCGCCGTCGCACTCGCGTGGTCGCCCGACTCGCGCTACCTCGCGGTCGCGCTCAACGGCAACAACGGCCCCAGCCTCTCGGGCTTTGGGCTCGCGATCATCGATACCGCGACCGGCACCGAGCAGCTGGTGGCCAAGGGCCTGATCGACGGCGCGAGCTTCGCTCCCGGAGCCTCGGACACGCTCGTGTACGCGCGCGCCACTTCGCAGAGTGCAACGGCGGCGACGAACATCTTCACCGTGGCGGCCACCGGCACCGGGACGAAGCAGATCACGACCGACGGCCGCAGCGCCAACCCGGTCTGGGGCCAGCGCGGGATCGCGTTCGATCACGAGAAGCTCCGCAAGGGCGTCGCCCCGCTCGACCAGATCTGGTTGATGCAGTCAGACGGGAGCCACCGCAAGCAGATCACCCACACGCACGTGGATCTCCTCGTGCAAGGTCTCGTGCCGCTCGCGTTCTCGGCGGACGGCACCCGCCTGGCGGCCGAGTTCGAGGGCGAGGACACGAGCATCGGCTACAGCGTCTCGATCCTGACCGGACACGCGACACAGCTCAAGGTGGGTAACGAGGCGGTCAGCGCGTGGGGGATCTCTCGCAGCGGGCGCTCGGTGTAGATCTCCGTGGTCGCCTTCGAGCAGCCGTCGAGCCACGGCCAGATCGAGCGGATCCCCTTCTCGGGCGGCCACCCAACCCGCCTGATCCCCCACGGCGACTTCCCCAGCTGGAACCTGTAGCGCGCACCCGCGCTCAGCGAGTGATCCACGCCGACGCGGCGAGCTCGCGCGCCGTCGCCTCGGTCACGACGAGGGCGTGGCGAACCGTCGTGTAGTCGAGGTTCTCGGGCGTGTCCGTCATCTGGTGGTAGTTCGACAGCGCCTTGTAGCGGTCCATCGACGCGAGCGTCGCCGTTGGGTAGCCGGCTCGACTGGGGATCACGGCGTCGGTCGAATTGCGTGCGCGCATGCCCCGGCGCAACGGTGCGTCGGCTCGATCGGCGGCGCGGGCAACGAGGTCGCGGAAGCTGCGGTCGTGGTAGTCCTCCATCACCACGGGCCCCTCGCCCTCGAGCAGCACGAGCTCCGGCGAGCCGACGGACTCGATGTTCAAGAACCAGGTCCGCTCCCGGTCAAGTGCGGGGAAGTGCCGCTCAGCGAAGCCGTAGATCCCTCCCTGGATCACCTCCTCGGCGCCGCACGAGACGAGCAGGACGTGGAGTCCCTCGACCGGTTGTGCCCGCAACCGCTCGGCGAGCGCGACGAGCACGGCGACGGCACTGAGGTTGTCGTTCGCGCCGGGGACGATCGGGCTGCGGGCGATGTCGGCGAACACGGCGCTCGCGAGCAGGCAGCCGGCCAGGCCGGCGCGGAGCAGCCCGCGCTTGCCATGGGCGGCGCCGAGCGCGACCGCCGTCGGTGCGCTCAGCACGGCCCACCACAGCGGGACGGAGGTGTCGATCCGCTCGAGGATGCCCGGGAAGTGCTCGCCGAACCACACCTGCGCGCGCTCATCGAAGATGCGTCCGGTGTGGGCGGCGTCGTGATGGGCGAGCACGACGAGCGTACGGTTGGCGTCGAGATCGCCAGCGCGCGCGACCACGTTCCAGGTGGTCTTCGGCCGCGTGGTCGCGCGGCGTACGAGACGCGGGCCGTTCGAGATGTCATCGGCGATCGCGACGCCGACCACGGCTGCGGTGGCCGCCGCCGGTTTGCGCAGTGCTCGCACCAGCCCGGCCACACCGGCCACCGCGCCGGCGCCCGCGAGGCCGCCGATCAGGGCCGCGTAGCCGTCGAGGAAACGCTCCTCCTCGACCGCCGCCACCCAGCCGGCCTGAGACAGTCGAGCGGCGATCGAGCGGGCGGCTTGCTCTTCGCCGGGCGAGCCCGCCAACCGTTCGAGTGGGGCCAGCGCCTCCACGACCTCGCGCAGCGTCTGCGACTCTGCCGTCCTTGTCGGATCCCCTGTCGAGGGTGCCGTTTCAGGCATCGCTGCAATATAGGCTCCTGCTTGGGACGGCCCCTGGGCGCGTGGCCCGTGAGGCGCGCTCGGGTTGACCGGGACGGCGGCAGGGGAACGTTCACGCGGCGGTGCGTTCGGCCTTCGGGTAACCCGTGCAATATCTCCATTAGAGGGGCACTTAGGCAGGTATAGGGATAGCGTGACGGGTGTCGTAGGACGTGTCTGGCCGGCAGGGGCGGGCACGATTGGACGTCGCGAAATTGCCCCTGGGGAGTAATGCCGCTCTACAAAAGTGCCGGTGTGCCGGACAAAATGGTGGGTGAAGCCGGCGACTCGCCGCACATCGCCAGGCGTCTCCGCGGCGTCCGCCGCACTGCCGCCATCGCGATTGGACGGCACGCCGACCTCGCCTCGAGCAACGGCCGCGTTCACGCGAGCTCCCGCCGGCGCTCGGAGCGCGATCGCTGCCTCGTAATAGTCCAGCCGAGTTCCTTCGACCAAGCGTGCAGAGCTCTCGGCCCTGACGAGGGAGCGGTCGAGATCATGCGCTCCGTAGGTCAGGAGCCGCTCCCGCTTTCGACGCTGCTCGGTGGGGGCCTCCGCGACGTCGTCGAGGCCCACGGAGCTCGTCGCGTGCTGATCGCGCCGAGCGGGCGAGCTGTCGACGAGCAGGTGCTCGAGCTGACGGTCGACGCCGCGCTCGAGACGGCGACCGTGTCGGTGCCGAGCCTTGGGTTGACACGATCAGCCCGGCTGACCAAGCGCTGCTTGGATCTCGTGATCGCTGCCGTGGCCATCGTGCTCTTCGCACCGCTTCTGTGCCTGATCGCGACGCTCGTCAAGCTCGGCTCACCCGGGCCCATGCTCTTCAGCCAAACCCGCGTGGGACGCGGGGGACGCACGTTCCAGATGCTCAAGTTCCGGACCATGGTCCAGGACGCCGAGGCCCGGAAGCGCGGGCTCGTGGAGTTGAACGAGCGCCGCGGACTGTTCAAGATCCGCGAGGACCCGCGGGTTACGTCGATTGGTCGCTGGCTGCGCCAGACCAACCTCGACGAGTTGCCCCAGCTCGTGAACGTCCTGCGCGGAGAGATGAGCCTCGTCGGTCCCCGACCGCTGGTGCCCGACGAGGATGCCGGTATCCGTGGCTGGCGGCGCCGCCGGCTCGACGTCTCGCCGGGAATGACCGGATGTTGGCAGGTGCTCGGCGCAGCGCGGGTGTCGCTCGAGGAGATGGTCGTGATCGACTACCTCTATATCGCGAACTGGTCGCTGTGGAGAGATGTCAAGTGCATGCTCTCGACCGCACCCTCGGTGATTCTCCGTCGCGGCACCTGAAGGCGAGCCCTAAACGAGTCGCTCAGGCGACGATCGGGACGTGGCCCGGCTGCTGCGTGACGCGCGTCAGCCAGGCGACGATCGCGGGGAAGCGCTCGAGGTCGAATCCGGCCTCGTCCGCGACGTGGGTGTACGCGTAGAGCGCGATGTCGGCGATCGTGTAGCGCTCGGCGACCAGGAAGCGCCGGCCCTGGAGGTGGCGCTCGAGCGCCGCAAGCGCCGCATCGCCGCCGCGGCGCTTCGCCTCGAGCTCGTGTGGCGAGGGGGTGATGTGCCCGACGTGGAGCCAGAAGCGAAGAACCGCGATGTACGGCTCGTGGCTGTACTGCTCGAAGAACTGCCACTGCAGCACCTGTGCTCGTTCGAACCGGTCGTCCGGCAGGTAGGGAGTGCCCTCGGCGAGATGGAAGGTGATCGCGTTCGACTCGCCGAGCGAGCGCCCGTCGTCGAAGACGAGCGTCGGAACCCGCAGGCCCGGGTTGAGTCCACCGAGGATCTCCGGTCGGTTCGAGCGGTCGATCACGTCGAGCTCACGGCGCTCGTAGTCAACACCGAGGTGGGCGAGCAAGAGCCTGACCTTGTAGCAGTTGCCGGAGACCTGGGAGTCGTAGAGGAGCACAGACGAAATGATGGCCGATCGGCGCGGTCGGGTGGGGGCGTGGGCGGGCGAGCGTCATCGGGCCCTGTTTGACAAAAGACAGATCACGATATATCTTGATAGCAC
>PMOY01000220.1 GCA_003165655.1 Solirubrobacterales bacterium | reverse complement strand
ACCAAACCACCTGCCGATCATCGCGATTACCGCCCACTCGATGAGCGGCGACCGCGAGAAATGCCTCGCCGCCGGCATGGACGAGTACGTCAGCAAGCCGCTCCGCAGAATCGAACTCCGGGACGCGCTGACACGGGCCATCGCAACATCACAACACCGAGCCGAACAGCTCCGCGACACCAGCTGAACCAGCCTGACGGGCGGTGGCGAGCCGGCACGCACGGGGACCGTGTCACTCGTTCTGGACATCGTCGCGCGTCGCGGCGCCGGCCGCCCAGCGGCTGGCGAACGCGAGGTAGCGGTCTGCGACCTCACGGATGGCGCCGGAGTCGTCAAGCGTTCCCGCAACGTGGGCGCGGATGACGTCCTCCCAGATGCTTCGACCGATCGCGAACCCGACGAACCCATCGACCGGCGCAGCGATATCGAGCCAGCGGTTTAAGCGGTCGGTCGGTGCGTCGCGTCCGAGCACGATGACGTCGACATCGGCACGCCCGCCCGCCCGCGCCTGTGCGACCACCGCTTTCGCATCCTGCGCGCTCTCGAGCCCCTCGACCTTCCAAATCGCCGGCTCGACGCCGGCCTGCTGGTTGTCGGCGATTACCTGGGACACAAGTTCCGGCCGGACATCGCGGTCGTAAGCATCCCCGTGTCCGGCGACCGCGGCGAGCTGAGCCTGGGTTGCGGGCACGAGCAGCTCGTAGAGCAGGGGAACCCCCTGAGCGCTGAGCGATTGGCTGACCTCGCTAAGCCGGGCGAGCTGGTCGTGGCGGTCGCGAGGCGCGAAATCGGGGTTGTCGCGGACCAGCACCTTGGCGTAGTCCGGAGCGACACGGCGGACGTGGTCGAGCCATGCGTCCCCCCACTCGAGCTCAAACCAATCACGGCCGCTGCGCTCGACCGGCACCGCCAGCACCACTCCGGCCGCGCGGGCACTGTCGATCACCGCCTCGCCGTAGCGCTCGTCCACGAGTACTCCCGCATGCCCGATCGGCAGGTCCACCATCGCAAGCGCCAATCCGGAATAGATGAGCATCTTGGCCGCCTGCATGCTCGCGCGCTGGACCTCGCTCGGGCGGTCATCGGCGACCGCGAACAGCGAGCGCCCGAAGGACGCACGATGATCCATCGCGAGGATCAGCAGCGGCTCTGTGTTTGACGGGCGCTGGCGTTGCCCAGACATACGGTTCGTCCTCAGCAGGCCGAGGCTCTCAGCGATGCGGGCCAGCGACCTGCTGGACTGTGTCGAGCTCCGCCAGGTCGCCCGTGTCCAGCTCCACCTCGATCGCGGCAATGTTCTCCTCGAGGTGCGCAACAGAGTTCGTCCCCGGAATCAGGAGCATCCGCTCGTAGCGGGCGAGCAGCCACGCGAGCGCGATCTGAGATGCGGTCGCGCGATGCTTCTCGGCGATCTTGGAAATCGTCGGATCCTGGGCAAGCTTGGCCGGTCCGCCCGTGAACGCCGAGCCGAGCGGAAAGAATGGTACGTATGCGATCTCTCGCTCGCGGCACAGCTCGACGATCGGCTCATCCTGGCGGTCGATGACGCTGTAGGAGTTCTGAATCTCGCTGATCTGCGCGAGCCCGAGTGCCTCCTCGACCGCTTCCCGGCCGGCGCTTGAGATCCCGATCAGGTCGAGTTTGCCCTCATGACGGAGGTCTTCGAGCTCGCCGAGCTGCTCGGCCAGCGGGACGGCCGGCGCTTCGCCCTCCTCCATCAGGCGCAGGTTGACGAGATCCATGCGCTCGACGCGCAGCGAGCGTAGGTTGTCCTCGACCCCCTCCTGGAGCTCGGCCGGCGTTTGGGCCGGGAGCCAAGCGCCGGCTTCGTCGCGACGGCCGCCTACCTTGGTGACCAGCTTGAGGTTCTCCGGATAGGGATAGAGCGTGTCGCGGATCAGGTCGTTGACGACGTCGGGCCCGTAATACTGCGCGGTGTCGATGTGGTCGACGCCGAGCTCGATCGCGCGCTTGAGCACGTCACGAACAGCGTCGGGGTCGTGCGGCGGCCCGAACACGCCGGGCCCGGCGAGCTGCATTGCGCCAAAGCCGACGCGGTTGATGGGCTTGCGGCCTAAGTATGTGGTCTTGTTCATGTCTCACAGTCTGCGGCAGCCTCGAGCGGGAGGCAAGAAGGGCGTTGATGCTGGGACTCGCACCACCACCCGCCCGCCGCCGAGGATCAGGAAGCCGCGGGCACGGCCTCGTCTCCTCGCCGCCGTGCGTCGCTGCGCCAGCGTCCCGGAGCCACGCCGTGGTGACGCTTGAACGCCGCGGCGAAGGAGAACTCCGAGGCGTAGCCCAGCGAGGTGCTGATCGCGGCCAGCCGCGCGTCAGTGTCGCGTAGGCGCTCCCGGGCGAGGGCCATGCGCCAGTCGCCCAGATAGGCGAGCGGGGCCTGGCCGACCAGGTCGGTGAACTGCCGGGCGAACGCCGAGCGCGACAGGAGCGCGTGATCAGCGAGCTCCGCCACCGTCCATGGATGCGCCGGGTCTTCGTGTAGCGCGCGGAGCGCCTCCCCGATGCGCGGATCGGCGGACGCGCGGAACCAGCCGGGAGCGTCGTCTGACCGGGTCCGGAAGTGTTCCCGCAGGATCTGAACCAGGGCGACGTCGAGCAGGCGGTCGAGCAGCGTCTGCTGTCCGGGCTCGTCGATCAGCATCTCGCGTGCCAGCAGGTCCATCGTCGCGCGCAGGGTGCTGCCCGCGGCGGGCACGAGCCGCACGGTGTCCGGGAGGGCATCGAGCAGGCCGCGACACAGGTCGCCTTCGAACAGGTAGGCGCCGCAAAAGAACGACGCGCCCTCACCGTGATGGGGGTGACCGACCGTCACCTGCCGCGTGACCCCGGGCCCCGACTTGATCACGCTCTCCAGCGGTTCGGTCGGCGCTCCAGAGGCGTGGGCGACCTCGTGCTCGATGTCCTCGCGCACCACGATTACATCGCCGGGGGTGAGCCGCGCCGCGCGGTCCGGGTCGCCGGCCCACAGATAGGCCTCGCCTGCGACGATCGCGTGGACTGCAAGCGCTGCCGTCCCTGGGAAGCGCAGTCCCCACTCGCCATAGGCAGTGGTGCGGCAGAAGGCGGCACCCTGGGCTCGGGAGCGCTGCAGAAGATCCGTCAACACGTCCATTGACAAGGACGATGGCACATGTATTTCGGATATTCAAGTATTGATGCTCCTCGATAACTCTGGTTGTCTGTGCACCGTTGAGATACCGTAAACAAGGAGTTGAAACTGATGTCACGAGCGGTGAGATTTCAGGAATACGGCGGCGTGGACGTGCTCGCGGTAGTGGACGTCGATCCGCCGGTGCCCGGTCCCGGGCAGCTGCTGGTCAGGGTCAAGGCGGCCGGGATCAACCCCGGCGAGTCGAAGATCCGAGAGGGTCTGCTGCACGAGCGCTGGCCGACGACCTTCCCGTCGGGCCAGGGCAGCGACCTGGCCGGAGTGGTCGAGCGGGCCGGAGACGGGGTTGACGAGTTTGCGGTCGGCGACGAGGTGATCGGGTACACCGACAACCGCGCCAGCCAGGCCGAGCTGGTCCTGGTCGACGCCGAGAACGTGACGCGGCGCCCAAGCAACGTGTCCTGGGAGGTGGCGGGCTCGCTGTTCGTCGCGGGCGCGACCGCTTACGCCGCGGTCCGGGCCGTCGCCGCCGGACCCGGCGACACGGTCGTCGTGGCGGGCGCGGCGGGCGGGGTCGGCTCGATCGCGGTGCAGCTCGCTGCCCGCACGGCGGCGACCGTCATCGGCCTCGCCCGCGCGGCCAACCACGAATGGCTGCGTGCACACGGCGTTCTGCCGGTCGCATATGGGGATGGCGTCGCGCAGCGGATTCGCGCGGCGGCGCCCGACGGAGTCGACGCGTTCATCGACACCATAGGCGGCGGCTACGTAGAGCTGGCGCTGGAGTTTGGCGTGGCGCCCGACCGGATCGACACGATCGTCGACTTCGCGGCCGTGGAGAAGCTCGGGGTCAAGGCGGAGGGCAACGCGGCGGGCGCGAGCGCCCAGACGCTGGCCGAGCTCGCCGGCCTGATCGCCGACGGCGCGCTCGAGATCCCGATCGCGCGGGTGTACCCCCTTGACCAGGTGCGCGATGCCTATCGGGAGCTGGAGCAGGGCCACACGCGCGGCAAGATCGTGCTGACCCTCTGACATCGTCGGGCCGCGCGTACCGATGAGCCGTGCTCTAGCGGTGTGAGGTGAGGGCGGCGCCGGCGCTACGTAGCAAGGCTCGTTCGGCGGCCTGCCGGTCCATGGTGCCGGCTGTGACCTGGCGGCTGGCGGCGTGGATCAGGTCGGTGAGGAGACCGACCAGCCAGTCTGCCGGGAGCTCGGGGTCGAACTCGCCACCGTGCTGGCCGCGGCGAACCAGCGAGCGGATCGGCGCCAGCGCCGGCTCGAGCCGCGCCCGGAGCTCGGCGCGCTCGAGACGCTGGTTGACGATCACAAGTCCGCGGTACCGTCCGATCACATGCCAGGCCGCGAGCAGCACGCGCTCGATCGCCTCGCCTGCCGAGCAGAGCGCCAACCGCGGCCGTACTGAACGTCCCGAGCACTGCCGCCGCGCGGCCCGTAGACTGTCTTAGCGTCGGCTTCCGTTCCGGGCCGGGTGGGGGTCACGACACATGACGACCTCATCGAGCATCATCATCCCGGCGGACGAGGACGCTCGTATCGCGGCCGTTCGCCGCTATGAGATCCTCGATACTCCGCGTGACGGCGCGTTTGATCGCGTCACGGAGCTCGCCGCGCGACTGTTCAAGGTGCCGATCTCGATCGTCAGCATCGTTGATGAGGACCGTATCTGGTTTAAATCGCGACACGGGATCGAGGTGGAGCAAGTGGGACGAGATCCGGGACTGTGCGCCTCGGCGATCCTCCACGATCGGTCTTTGGTCGTGGCGGATGCTTCGGTGGATCCCAGCGTGCTCGCCAATCCGCTTGTGGCGGGCGAGTTCGGCCTGCGCTTCTACGCGGGTGCGCCGCTGACGACGTGGGACGGTCACAGCCTCGGCACCGTGTGCGTGATCGACAAGGAGCCGCGCGAGTTCAGCGATGGGGATGTCGCGACGCTCGAGCAGCTCGCCGCGATCGTGGTTCACGAGCTCGAGCTGAGGCTGGTCACACGCAGGGTCGTGGAGAGCGAGCGTCAGACTCGGGCGCTGGAGGCGGCCCGGCGCGGGCTGGAGGCGGCGGAGCACGAGCGCACGCGCTGGGCGCGAGAGCTGCACGATGAGACGCTGCAGAGCCTTGGAGCCCTGCACATGCTGCTTGTCTCCGGGCTCGCGCGTCCTGACGAGCTCGATCAGACGGTCAGTGAGGCGGCAAACTTCGTCCAGGATGAGATCGTCAAGCTGCGCCACCTGATCGCCGAGCTGCGCCCGGCTATTCTCGATCAGGCCGGACTTGAGGCCGCGCTCGCGAGCCTCGCCCGCAAGCTGAGCGTCGTCGATGGTCTTGACGTGGCATTGCACCTCGAGACCGCGCATGTGACCTCCAGCCTGAGCGCCAACGCTGAGGGCACGCTGTACCGTGCCGTGCAGGAGGCGCTGGCGAACGTCGCCAAGCACGCGACCGCCCACAACGTTGAGGTGACGGTCCGGGCACGCGGCCGCACCGTCGAGGCGATCGTCAGCGACGACGGGATCGGCTTTGACGCGAGCTTGAACACTGATGGGTTCGGCCTGCTGGGAATGCGCGAGCGCGCAGTGCTCGCCGGCGGCACTCTCGAGGTGCGGACTGCGCCTGGAGCCGGCACGACGGTCCGATTCGTCATGCCCCTCGACGCCGCCGATCCCAGCCAGAACCTTCAGGGCCCCAGCAGCCCGTGACGTCGGGCGAACTCGACGAGCTCCAGCAACCCGCTGACCCCGAGCTTTTCCTGGAGACGCGCGCGGTGGGTCTCGACGGTGCGCACGCTGAGGTGCAGTTCGGCCGCGATCTGCTTGTTCGTGCGACCCCGGACGACGCGTATGAGCACGTCACGCTCCCGATCGGTCAAGCGATCAAGGACCCGGCGATTATCGTCAGTCGCAGCGAGCCGGGCCCCGACGCTCGGGTAGACGTAGCTTTCTCCGGCGGCGACGGCGTGGAGCGCACGGATTAGCTCGAGCGGCGCCGCCTCCTTGAGCACGTACCCGGCGGCGCCCGCCTCAAACGCCCGACGGGCGAACATCGGATCGTCATACATCGTCAGCACGAGAACCCGGGTGGCGGGCGAGATCAGCTTCATCTGCGCGATCGCGGGCAGGCTCGGTTCACCCGGAAGGTGGATGTCCAGGACGACGAGCGCGGGGCGGTGTGCGCGCACGGCCTCAAGTCCAGCGGAAACGTCGCCGGCTTCCGCGACCACCCGAAACGAGGGATGGGCGTTGAGCAGCGCCCGTACGCCTTTGCGCACGACGGCGTGATCGTCGACGATGACCACCAACAGCGGACTCACGGGATTGCTCGCCATGCGGAGACGACGTTATCGGCGCGATGCGCAGTCCGTGCATGAGCGTTCCGTAGCGCTACGTAGTGATGTGCGGTGCCTACTGATGACATCCGGTCCGCGAGGTGCAACGCTCGAGCTCGATTTGTTCATTGCCTAAGTAGTGGTTCTGACGCACGAGGGCATCGGTGTGAGGTCGGACCTTGAGGACCGGCAACATGGCGTGACTTACGACGTTTGATTGCGCACAGGTGTGATACGGAGGTCACGATGCCTGGTCTGTTTGTGCTCCCGTTCGACGCGGTCCTACCGAGGCTCACGCCGCGAGTCACGAAGGCGCCCGGGGCCGCCTGCGAACCGTTCCTCCTCGACGCAGGTCCGCTTCTGGCGCGGGTCGGAACCGGTGTCTGATGGCCGTCGAGTCGGCCGCGGTCACAGACACTCAGCTGATGGGCGAAGTGAGCGCGGCGAGCGTCGAGGCGTTCGCCGAGCTCTATGACCGTTATTGCGATCGGGCCTATCGCGTGGCGTTCTCGGTCTGTCGCGACGATGGTTGCGCCCAGGACGCCGTGCAAGAGGCCTTCCTGTCGGTCTGGAACAGCCGATCGAGCTACCGTGCCCAGCAGGGTACGGTCGCCGCGTGGCTGCTGACCGTCGCGCGCCACCGCGCGATCGATCTCGCGCGCCGCGACGCAAAGCATCGCCGCCGAGCGAATGAGGATGCGCTCGATCGTCTTCGCGCGCCGGATGAGGTCTGCGAGGACGCCATCAAGCGTGAGGAGGCCGATCGACTGAAGGCCTCGTTGGCCTTACTTCCCGATGCCCAGCAAGAGGTGATCACGCTCGCCTTCTACGGCCAGCTCTCGCACACCGAGATCGCCACCCGAATCGGCCTACCGCCCGGGACGGTCAAAGGCCGGATGCGACTCGGCCTGCAAAAGCTCAGAGCAAGCATCGAACAGACTGCAACCTGACCGGTTCGCTTCACNNGCCGCTAGCTTTCGGGCAGTACCGGCCAATTCTCCAGGTCGATCATCGTGGCAGGCGACTCTTCTCGCTCCGCGAGGCGCCGGTTGATCGGTCCGGTGCCTTGCTGGCATGCCAGGCAGAGATCGGATCCCACCGCACGCGGACGTGTACAGCCCTCCTCGCTACAGAACTCGTCCGGGTTCATGCGCCAGGTCATGCCGCGAGCACGCGCTGCGAGGAAGACGGGCGCTTCGGTAGGGCATGACTCGTCACGAGGAGGACGCAGTCTAGCTCGGGCTGTCGAGGCGATCGGATCTGTCCGGTCGCCCTTGCTCGGGTGACACGGTCCCGGCCGCCGGCCCGCACCCGTTTCGCGGACGCTCGGAGCGTGTGGTGCGCGCAGAGCGGTGGGCATCTGACCTGGAATTGTCGTTCGGTATGGCACGTCCGTCCAATTACGCGGGCATCCAGGGCGGTCTCGGCTGCGTGGTCGAAGAAGCAAGCGGGATCAGCGTTTCGATGCTGTCTCGCAGTGCATTCGGCAACCCACTCACGAGGGACAAGCACGTGATTATTTTCACGATCCTGATCGCAGCAATGTGCACGCTCGGGGTCACGCTCAAGACCAAGACAGCGAGACTGAACCGAGCTGGGTGGCGCCGCCGCGAGCACTCGCGGGTACCAGGCGTGCAGCCGCCCGTTCTGCGGCTTCGTGCCGTTCCGGACGACAACCGCCAGCCAGTCGCGCCGATCGACACTCCCAATGTGAGCGTGATCATTCCCACGCTCAACGAGGAGGGGAGCCTGTCGTGGGTGCTCGAGAACCTGCCCTCGTGGGTGGATGAGGTGGTGCTCGTGGACGGTCTCTCGACCGACGCGACGGAGTTGCTCGCCCGGCGGATGCGCCCCGATGCGGTGATCGTGCACCAGCATCGGCGGGGCAAGGGCGCCGCGCTACGCGCCGGGTTTGCCGCTGCGACCGGGGACATCATCGTGATGATCGACGCGGACGGGAGCACCGACCCGCGTGAGATGGGTCGCTTCGTCTCCGCGCTCAAGGACGGCGCGGATTTCGTCAAGGGCTCGCGCCACATGAAGGAAGGCGGCTCCGCCGACTTCACGCGACTGCGCTCGCTGGGCAACAAGGCCTTCGTCCTGACCGCCAACCTCCTCTACGGATCGCGCTTCACTGATCTCTGCTACGGCTACTGCGCCTTCTGGCGTCATCACGTTCCGGCCCTCGCGCTGACCGCCGATGGGTTCGAGATCGAGACCCAGCTTGTCCTCGGCGCGATCAAGGCGGGTTTCGAGATTCGCGAGGTACCGAGCTTCGAGCTCGAGCGCCGCGCCGGAACGTCAAACCTGAACGCCGCTCGCGATGGCCTGCGCGTGCTGCGAACGATGCTCGGCGAGGGCGACCTCCGTCGCGATCCCGCGGACTTCACCTTGCAGGAGTTCGAATTGCCCGTCTGGAGCACCGATCGTGTACCCGCCGAGGGAGAGCGCCGGCGCGTTGACCGGCGCAAGCTCGATCGCACGGCCTCCGGTTACACCGGCCCCGAGCGGCGCAAAGACGAACGCCGCTTTGTCGTCAGCACCGTCGTCGCCTACCGCGCCGAGTACACGCAAACCATGGAGCAGGAGAACTCCGCGATCGCAGCGTAATCGGAGCCGGCCGTCACCGAGGACCACGGTGAACCCGGGTCGGACCCAGGCCACGAGCGGCAGCTATTCTCGCTGCGGCCGCCATGACCGTGCCCGCATCGTCAGACTCGCCGCGGTCCTCAGAGGAGTCCGAGACCGGGAACACCGGGGCTCGCGACAGGAGCGCTGGACCCAGCCGGGTGCTGAAGTGCATCGCCGTCGAGCGCTACCTGAGGTCGATCGTCTTCGTGGCCGTCGGGATCGTGCTTGTCACCCATGCCCACACGGACTGGGGAAGAGCGATTTCACGCCTCGCACGCCACGTCGGCCTCGACCCGAGGAGTAACGGCGTTCAGCGGATCATCACCGAGGCGAGCTCGATCAGCCCTGGCCGTTACACGCTCTTCGGCGCGTTCGCGATCGCCTTCGGCGTTCTTGAGGGCGCAGAGGGTTACGGCCTGTGGACGGGCAAGAGGTGGGGGGAGTACCTCACCATCTTCGCCACATCGTTGTTCTTCATCCCGGAGATCTGGGAGCTTGCCGACAGGCCCACCCTGCTGAAGGCGGGAGCACTGGCGGTCAATATTGCGATCGTCGCCTACCTGGTTCTCAGGCTGCGCCGCAAGCGCGTCGAATCCGATCGTGCTCGTGCGGATGGCTGATCACGCGCGCGAAGCGTATGTATCGGCGCCCGCCGCCACATCGCCGCTCTAGGATAGTCTGCTAGCGCGCTGTGATCGTCCCCGGCGACGCGCACTTCGGGGGGCGGGGAGAGTCGGGCCCCTCCTGGGGCCTTCAGTTCTGATGCGCCTGTGCCGAGTAAGGGGGTAGCAACGCAATGAGCTCACCGATCTTCCACTGGTTCCTGCCGACGTCGGGTGACGGCCACGAGGCCGTCGACGCTGCCCGCAGCGGTCTCAGCACCCGGCGGAGCCGGGGCACGGAGGTCGGCTACCTGGCGCAGGTCGCGCAAGCCGCCGACCACCTCGGGTTCGAGGGCGTGCTGACACCGGTTGGCACGTTCTGCGAGGAGCCGTGGATCCTGACGGCGGCGCTGACGCGCGAGACCACGCTGTTGAAGTACCTCGTGGCGATGCGGCCCTCGAGCATGTCACCCACGCTGACCGCGCAGATGGCGGCGACGTTCCAGAACGTGAGCGGCGGGCGGCTGGCGCTTAACATCGTCGCCGGCGGAGATGACGCCGAGATGCGGCGGTTCGGTGACTGGCTCGATAAGGATGAGCGCTACGCGCGAACCGATGAGTTCCTGACCGTTCTGCGCGGGGCGTGGAACCCGGACGGCTTCACCTTCAGTGGAGACCACTACAAAGTCGAGGATGCCCGCGTGCTCGCGGAGCCCGAGCCGGTACCGCCGATCTACTTCGGCGGCGCCTCCCCGGCGGCCGAGGAGGTCGCCGGCCGGCACGCCGATGTCTACCTCGCCTGGGGAGAACCCCCGGAGATGCTCGCCGAGCGGGTCGACCGGATGCGCGCGCTGGCCGAGCGCCATGAGCGCCCGATGCGGTTCGGGGTCCGTATGCACGTGATCACCCGAGACACGGCCGACGAGGCGTGGGCGGAAACCCGGCGGCTGCTGAGCGGGATGTCGGAGGAGAGCGTGAAGCTGGCGCAGCGGCGGCTGACGAGGATGAACTCAGTCGGCCAGCAGAGACTGAACGCGCTCAACCGTGGGAGCAAGGACAACCTGCTGATCGCCCCGAACCTGTGGGCGGGGATCTCGCTCATCCGCGGCTACGGAAGCACCGCCCTGGTTGGGTCACACGAAGAGGTCGCGGAGCGCATCCGCGAGCTCCAGGAGATCGGCTTCGACGAGTTCATCTTTGGTGGCCTCCCGCACCTCGAAGAGGCATACAAGTTCGCCGAGGGCGTGATGCCGCTGTTCGCGGAAGAGGCTGAAGCAGTCCTGGTCGCCTAGCCGCCGCGCGTCCGACGTCGGTGCCCAGGCGTGGCCCTCTCTCGGGCCGCGCGACGGCTCTACGCGACCGGCGGTGGGTTCCCTTCAGCGCTGGCGAGGAGCGCCGGATCCCACTGGCACACCGCGCACGCGTGGCGGAACGCCGACCGGGTGAACTCGAGCGCGACCGCATGTGCGGCGGGGCACGCGCGGACATCGTCCCAGTCGAAGACGTACTCGCCGAGCGCCGCCTCCCAGCGGACAGCTGCGGGCGAGAGCGTCGCCCCCTCGAACCCCTGCGGCGCCGGGTGCGCGTAGGCATAGAACGCTGCCCTGTCGTAGCGCGGGTCGCCTGGCCACCAGCCGATCGCGACCTCCTGCGCATCCATCGCGTTGCGCATGATGAANNTCGTCCGACGGCGGCTCGGCCGGTAGGCCCGAGAACAGATTCACCGCCAGGTCGAACGACCCCCACCAGGCGTTGACCGGCGTTGAGCGTCCGCGATACGGGGCCCGGAACGCGGCGAGGACGAGTGCGGCCTGGGTCGCCGCGGCGAAGTAGGAAGCGACCTGAGCGGGGTCATAGCTCGCGTGTTGCTCGTCCTCGTCGAGTGGCACGCTCCAGGGCACCTCCTGCGGCGTCGGGTCGATCTCGACGGCGCCACCGAGATCGCGCACGGCCTCGAGCACCCCGCGGGTAACCTCGCCCACTGGGCGGTCGGGGGCGAGCGCAATGCGCTGCGTGCGCCCGTCGGTGTGCTCGACGAGAGCCTGATGCGTTCGTAGATCGAGCGCCACGACGAGCGCCCCCGAACCGTCAGGCGCCGCCAGTGGCGCTGTCTCCCACCCCCGCGCGGTGAGACGCAGCGCCGCGTGCTGGAGCTCTGGCTCGGGTGGAGCGAGGGTGGTCGCCAGCTTGCCGAGGACCTGCGTATGCGCATGCAGCGTGTCGCAGGTCGCGCTCCAGGATCGATAGGAAGCCGCCGGCCATCCTGAGGACATGGGCTCACGCTACAGGTCGCGCCCCAGCCGCGCACGAAGCATGCGTCTGCGCCCCCTCGACGGCGGTTCGTCTGTGATGGCCAGGCTCTTTGGCACGTAGATGGATCGACATGCCTGACACGCCAACGCGCTCCGCGACCGTGTACTGCCCTGCGGCCTACTCCGATCCCGCACTCAGACCACCACGGTGGGGTGCCCGACGGTCGGCCCAGATCGCGGCCGCGCTCATCGCGAGCCTGCTCGTCGCTGCCTGCGGAGCGACGAAGCGACCCGCGGGTGTGCTCACCGGAGGGTTCTACCTCATCGGGGCCCGGTCCTCCAGTCCGGCGAGTCAGCCTGCCACGGCGCCCGTTGCCCGGCCGATGGTTCGGTCGCAGTTCGCGACTCGGCCGGTCGAGTCGTGGCGCACGCCAGGCTTAGGGACCACCAGGGATTCCGCTTCGTCCTCTCCGCAGGGGAGTACCAGCTGACGACGGTCGGGGGATGCAGGAGCGGCACGTTGGCGGTAACTGCGGGCCACACCTCACGCATGAACGTCCTCTGCGACGTTCCCTGAAGCGAACGAGGCCATCAGTCGCGATCCCGTGGCTCGCTGATCCCGGGCCTCGGGCCGCTTGGTACTTTTCGCCCATGGGACGGAGCATGAACATGAGCCTGAGCGGAGGTCACGGTTCGCTATCGGCCGGGGGAATGTCGATGAGCTCCAGTGGACACGGCTCCACGAATATCCTCCCGACCTGGCTGGCGGTGATCTGGACGCTCGTGTTCATCGCGATCTTCGTCGTCCACACGCGCCACTTGCTCGGTACCAGAGGTCAGCGTCGGCTCTGGCACTCCGGGCACGTGCTGATGGCGCTGGGGATGGCATTCATGTACGCGCCGCCCTCGATCGACCCGTTCGACATCCCGCGCAGCTTGTGGCAGGTCGCGTTCGCCGGTGGCGCGCTCGTGATCGTTGCCTGGATGCTCACCGAGGCGCTGGAGCGCCAGGCGATCAACGCGCTCTGGACGCTGATCGCGATCGACCTCGCGGCGATGGTCTACATGTGGTCACCGAGCGGCTACAAGCCTGCGCTCACATGGCTGCTCGTGGCCTACTTCGTCGCCCAGTCGCTGCTCTGGCTCACCGACCGGATGCGCAGCATCGATCACCACACCCTGCCCACCGCCTACGTCGTCACCCCCGACGGGGCCCTCGGCAGGGCCGCCGCCCAACCGCTGATCTGCTACCGCGACCTGCGAGCGTCGATGTTCGCGATGACGCTCGGGATGGCATACATGTTCGCGGCGATGCAACTGCTGATGTAGTCATGACCGTTGCTCCCGATACCCCGCGGTTGACCTTCACCGATCTCGCCGATGCCGTCGAGGCGCTTCGCGCGCGAGGACTCAGACTGACCACCCCCCGTCGGCTGGTGCTGGAGGCCCTGTTCGCGGCCGACGGTCCGGTATCGGCCGAGTATGTCGGGAGCAGCTTGAGCCTTGAGCTCACCTCGGTCTACCGCAATCTCGAGACGCTCGAGCAACACGGGCTCGCGCGCCATGTCCACCTCGGACATGGGCCCGGCCTCTAGGCGCTGGTCGGCCGCGGCGAGCGGGAGTTCGTCTCGTGCGAGCGCTGCGGCGCGGTCCGCACCCTCACTCCGGACCAGCTCGATCCGGTTCGGGACCGGATCAAAGAGCTGTTCGGCTATCTCACGCCCATTCCCATCAGACGGGTCGTGTCGAGCGCCACGAGCACGATCACAACGCCTCGTGAGCAGCGAAGCCCCGGGCACGATCACAACGCCTCGTGAGCAGCGAAGCCCCGGGCACGATCACAACGCCTGACCGAACCACCGGCCGAGGGATTGTGGGTGCTCCCGTCACACACTGGCGATCAGTGCCATCACGTCCGCGACCGCGGTCCTGATTACCGCGGCGAAGCCGCCCAATCTCGCGCTCACCGTTCGGGGCCCGGGCAACCCGCGCGTGAGGACGGCGTGGGTCGCTCCCGCCGAGGCGCCGGCGCCCGCGCGGGCGGGGTTCTTCTGGGCGTGCGCCGTGCGTGTCCCCGGATGGCGCACGCCTGCTCGCCGCGCTACCGGAGCGAGGGGGAGGGGCTTGCGAGCGAACGCGAGCACGGCTTCGGCGGTCACCCAGACCGGGGTCTGGTCGCTTGTGCGCGAGTAGTGCACGTGGCCGTTGGGGTCGATCAGCGACTGCAGGTAGCGCAGTGGTGAGATCGCTCCACGGCGGTGCAACGAACCGGGCTCGATGCCGGCGGCAATCAAGCCCTGCGCTGCCCAAGCGGTCGACTGCGCGTTCGACGGGCCACCGGGCTCGGAGGGGAGGCCTCCGTCGGGATTCTGCGCGCCGCGGATGAATGCGACGGCACGGGATCGCGCGGGCGCTGTCGATCGGCCCGTGCCGGCAAGCGCCTCGAGCGCCGCGCCGGTGTCATCGACGTCGCTGCCGCCGCCGGCGGTCGCGAAGCTGAAGCCACCGTCGCTGTCCTGCTGGCGGACGAGCCAGGAGATCGTCCGCGCCGCCGGCGTCACCCCGGCAGAGCGCAGCGCGAGCACGGCGAACGAGGTCAGATCGACGAGATCGGAGACCGAGCCGTCGTGGCGCACGTCGCGCTCCAGCTCGGCGAGCAGGTCGTGCCCGGCGAAGCTGGTGGCGGCCAGCCCTGCGGCGCGGACGACGAGGATCGTGCGCTCGAGCGATCCGACGTCTGACAACGTTCCCGCCCCGGCGCGTACGTATGCGAGCAGGCTCCGGCCGCCGCGGCTCACGTCAGCGGGGTTGTCGCCCTCCGCCGCGAGACCGAGCGCGACCCAGCCCGAGTAGAGCTCTGAGGATGGCTCGGACGGAGAGGACCCGAACCCGCCGTCTCGGTGCTGGGCGGCGAGCAGATAGCTCACTGGTGTTGCGGCCCTGGCGGGGGCCGGATCCGCCAGCCCGGCCGAGCCGAGCACGAGCGCGGCAACCGCGATCAGCAGTGGAATGCCGGCGGGCGCCGGCCGCCAGTGAACCTGGAGCCTCGTCGCGAACCTCTGCAGCGACCGGATCAGCGCCGGGCCGAAGGCGAGCGCGAACGCGACGCACCCGGCCGCGGAGATGAAATCGAAGCCGACCCCCTTGCCGACGTAGATCCCGAGCTGAGCGGCGCTGTGGTCGCTGTAGGTGACCCAATCGCCGAAATCCTGGAAGGCGGTGAAGGCAAAACCGATCACCGCGCAGACGGCCGCCAGCGGCAAGCGGCCGATTCGCCCCCGCGTGAGCGGCGCGAGCCCGGCCCCGACCAGGCCCGTCGCGCCCCAGGCGGCCATCTGCCACGGCGTCCACGGCCCCTGCCCGAAGAAGAAGTTCGACGTCAGCCCCGCGACCGCGCCGACGACGAATCCGGGCGCGCCCCCGAGGGTGTAGCCCGAGATCAGCACGATGTCCGTGGTCGGCTTGACGTTCGGGAGCGCCGCGAACGCGATCCGGCCGAGCGCCGCGAACGCCGCGAGCGTCCCGACCAGCGCCACGATCCGCGCGTCCGGGCGCGTTCGCTCGTACCACGCGAACCCGCACGCCAGCCCCAGTCCGAGGATCGTGAACGACCCGAGCTGCCAGCTCACGCGATCACCTCCGAGCGCGCCCTTGCCTCTAGGAACGCGGCGCCCTGCGCCGGCGTGAGCGCGCCGCCGGCGCCGCCGAGGATCCGCGCGGTCTCGGTTGCGAAGTACGTCCCACCCGCGATCACCTCAGCCGCGGGGCCGTCCGCGATCGGCGCCCCATCCCCGAGGAGCACGACCCGATCGGCAAACGCGGCCACGAACTCGGGGTCGTGGGTAGCGACGATCACGGCTGCCTCAAGCCCGCGCAGCAGCGCTGCGAGCTCGTCCTTGCGGCCGCGATCCATCCCGCGCGTCGGCTCGTCGAGGCACACAACCGCCGCGGGAACGACGCTGCTGCGGGCTTCCGGGTGTCCCGGCGCCCCCGGGTCGCCCGGCGCTCCCGGGTCGCCCAGGACGATCGCCAGCGCGAGACGCTGCTTCTCCCCGCCGGAGAGGTCGCGCGGATGGCGCTCGGCGAACGTGCTGGCGCCGAGTCCGACGGCCGCGAGCGCGCCGGGCGATGCCTCTTGCGCGACGGTCTCGTGGATCAGGTAGTCGGTCGGGTTCTGGAGCAGCAGCGCGACGCGGCCGGAGGCGAGAACCCGCCCGCGGGTTGGGCGCATCAGTCCCGCGGCGTGTCGCAGCAGCGTCGACTTGCCCGCCCCGTTGCGCCCCATCAGCGCGACGCGCTCGCCCGGCGCGATCGACAGCGAGACGCCGCGCAGAATCGTCGGTCCGTTCGCCAGCTCGTGCCAGACGCGATCGAGCTCGAGCGCCGCTTGGACCGTCGAGCGCTTCCCGCGGGGAGCACGCACGCGGTGCCGCCAACCAGGTGGGTCGCTCCGGCTGTCCGCTGAGAGTCGATCGCCCCGCTCGGCGGTGGGCAGCATTCCGTTGGCACGGAGTGCTGCCCGCGCCCGCTTCACGCTCGACAGCGGGCTCAGACCCACCGCGGAGAGCAGGCGTGCGCCCGGCGTCTGGAGCTCGGGAGCGCCGTGGCTGGCCCATTCCAGGAACGCGTCGGGGGCGGCGTCACATGCCACGCGCCCGTCGATCAAGGCGATCACGCGGTCTGCGGCCGGGAGGCAGCGCTCGAGTCGGTGCTCGGCGAGGAGGATCGTGGTGTCGGAGTCCTCGTTGAGCCGTTGCAGCAGCGAGATCAGCTCGTCGCCTGCGACTGGGTCGAGCTGTGAGGTTGGCTCGTCGAGCACGACAAGCTCGGGTCGGCCCGCAAGCGCGGCCCCGAGCGCGACGCGCTGCAGCTCGCCCCCGGACAGCTCGCTCGTTGAGCGCTCGAGCAGCGCTTCGATCCCGAGCGCCAGCGCGGTCTCCTCGACGCTGCGCGCGACTGTCGCCGCGGGCAAGCCGCGATTCTCGAGCGGGAACGCGAGCTCGGCCCGGACGGTGCCCATCACGACCTGGGTCTCGGGATCCTGGAACAGCGTCCCGACCGCCGCGGCGAGCTCGCCCGGTCCATGCTCGCGCGTGTCCATCCCCGCGACGACGACGCGTCCGGCGAAGTCACCGCCGTGGAAGTGAGGCACGAGACCGCTCGCGGCGCGCAGCAGCGTCGACTTGC
>PMOY01000306.1 GCA_003165655.1 Solirubrobacterales bacterium | reverse complement strand
CCCGCAACACGAACACCGGCCGCCCCGCGACCGCGGCGATCAAGCTTCCGTCATCGACCTGCGCGCCGGGAGCGATCGCGACCGCGGGCACCACCGCCAGATCGCCCGACAGGTCGCCCGGCACCCCGACCGAGATCGCACCGCCGTCGGTCAACGTCCCACGCAGCACCACGGTCGTGCGCGCGTACGTCAACACGACCGGCGCTGTCAACACCGACGCTGCCGGCGGTCGCGCCCGCGCTGCCTGCTGCGCCGGCGTCGACACCCCCCGCCCGATCAGGAACGCCAACACGCCGACGACGACCGTCAACGCCAGCACCGCGCCGATCACCAGCCCACCACGCCCCCGCAGCGGCGTACCACGATCGTCGCGCTCCCGGCGCCGCCGCGCGAACCGTCGCTTCCCCCCGCCGGTCATGACCCCACCAGCGCCAGCTTGATCCCATACCGGCGCTCGAGCGCGGTCACCTGCCCGTCGACCTGGCTCTCAAGCGCCGCCATGGCGCTTGCGTTCTGGGCCAGGTACGCCGTGCGGCGGCCGCTCAACAGCGCCGTCGTCTCGTTGATCACCTTCGCCCAGCACGCCGCCAGCACGCTCGCTCCCTTCGCCTGCAGCGCCTGCACCTTCGCGCTGTCCGCGCTGGACGATGAGATCGGCCCAAGCTGGCCCTGCAACCGCGCGTACACGCTCATCACCGACGTCGCCGGCACCCCGTGCGCGGCGCTGCAGGTCGCTGCCGTCTTACTCAGCGCCCGAACCTGGGCCGACCGACTGACCTGGTTCACGACGCTAAACCAGCCGGAGCTCAACTGCCCGAACTTCGCCGAGCCAAACAGTGGGGTCTGCCCCTGCATGGCCCTGAAGCAATGGCCGAGCCGCGCCTGCCAGGCCCGGCGCTCGGGCGCGCTCATGCCGCTCTGCGGATCGACCAACGGCACGCCGCCGGTGAACAGGCCCAGGTCGTGGCTACCCTCGATCGCGGGCAGGTTGGGAAACTGCGGGTTGCCCAGATCAGTCGGCGGTCCACCCGCTAGAAACGTCGGCACCGGAAAACCGTCGTTGGTCATACAGTCGTCAACCAGCTTGGTCTGCACCGTCTGCGCAAAGCTCGCAAGCTGCGCTCCGATCACCGCGTCGGCACCGTCACGAGGAGCCACGAACGCGACCACGGCCGCCGCGATCGACGTTCCCGCACCGGCCCCACCGTGCGCAGCGCGACTTGAGCCACCGCACGCCGACAAGACGAAGGCGCTTGCGAGCGCTACCGCCATAAGGACCGTCACGGCACGACTCCCGTGGGCGAGATGGACGATCCGCCTGCCTAACCAACACGCGTCGCTGTCGTGCGTGGACCGCCCCCGTTCCGTGGACACGATTGGGATTTACACGCACAATTCTACGGCCGGGGGCACGCGGCAGCGCCGTCACGGGCGCTCAAGTTCCACCAGCTCGGATAAGAGCAATGCATGAAGGGGCCATTCTTGTGTGCCGGTCGCCGATGTTCCCTGTTTGCGACCGGTTCGGCGCCGTATCGCCCTCCCAAGAGTCGTGACGAGCGGCTCCGGCTTCGCGCCTGCGATGTCGTCTTGTTCAGCAGCGTCCGGTCAGTTGGAGGACGCGGTCGATGATTTCGTCGGGTCGTTCCTCGGGGACGAAGTGGCCGCACCCGGGCACCACGACGCCGGTTACGGTGTGCGCGACGGACTCGACCATTTCTCGCACGTAGTCTGCACGGGATAGCTCACCGCCGATCGCGACGACGGGGACGCTGACCTTGTCGTGTGCCAGGGGCTCGGTCTGCTCGATCGTTGTGAACGCGGCGCGGTAGACGCCGAGCGCGCCGAGCACCCCGTTGGTGCCGGCGAAGGTGCGCGCGTACTCGTCGATCGCCGAGCCGACCCCCTCGTGGCTGGAGGTGACCCGGTCATAGAACCAACTGAGGTAGGACCGCTCGTGACCGACGATGATCCGCTCGGGTGCGTTCGGGGCCAGCGGAAGGAGCCACCACCACATCGAGCCGGCAGCGGCGGCCTCGGGCGTGTAGACAATGAGCTCGCGGAGAAACGAGAGGCGCAGCACGGGCTCCTCGATATAGAGAAGACTCGAGATCTCCTCGGGGTGATCGGCGGCCCACAGCAGCGCCGGCGGCGCGCCCATGTCGTGAGCGACCAGCGTGAGAGGACGGCCGGCGCCGAAGCCGATCTGCCGGACGAGTGCACGGAACTCCTCGGCCAGCGCTCGTCCGTCATATCCATCGGTCCCGCGGGGTTTGTCCGAATCTCCGTAGCCGCGCATGTCTGGCACCAGCACGGACAGTCCCGCGCGGGCCAGCGGCGTCATGACCTTGCGCCACGAATACGCGGTCCCCAGAAAGCCGTGCCATAGCAGGACCGGTGGTCCCTCGGGGTCGCCGCCGATCCAGAAGTGGAGGTTCACGCCGTTCACGGTCGCGGTCTGACTGCGGAGGTTTTGCCTGGTCTGGATGCTCATCGGCCCTCCCAGGGATCCGAGGTTTGACTGCACCGGTCATACAGGTGCCAGTCCTGGCACCAATCTAACAGGTGCCGCGCTACGATGCCCCGATGCTGGCCACGTCTTCGGATCAGCCGTTCCGGTCGGGCGCGGGGCGGATGTGCCTGGATTTCATCCGCACGCTGCGGCATCGCGGACGACCGGATGCCGAGGAGGAGCTAGGCAGCCCGGTACGCGTCGACGCGTGGATCCGCCAGTTCGGCCCGTGCGATTGCCAGGGTCGACATCCTCCGCCGGACCGCGACGTTACGGCGCGCGCGCTACGGGAGGCGATCAACGCCCTCGTTACCGCGGCGCACAGCGCGGCCGGAATCTCCTCGTGTCCGACCTCCGTCCGGCAATCAGTCAACACGGCAGCGGCGTACCCCCCTCCCGAGCCGTACCTCGATGGCGAAGGCCGGCTGAGTTTCCGGGCAGATGACCCCGTGGCGGCCACGCTCGCCCTGACCGCCAGGGACGCCCTCGATCTCGTCAGCTCATCGGAACTGGCGCGGATGCGCTCCTGCGCAAACCCTGATTGCCGGGTGCTATTTGTCGATCATTCACGCCCTGGGACCCGTCGCTGGTGCTCGATGCAAACCTGCGGCAATCAGGCCAAGAAATCAGCACAACGCGCCCGCAACACCTGAGCATTACCGCCGCCTCGACGCACACCGTCGCCTGAAACAGGAAGTCGATCGTCCGGGCGAGGCCGGTGTTTGAGCTCGGTTTAGTGCAGCGCGGTTGGGAGCACGTGCTCAATCGCTTCCACGAGGTACGGGCTCAAGGTTCGGGCGTAGCTGGCAGTGACGTGGGCGGCCGTGTCCCTGTACACGAGAACGTTGCCGATCGTCGCGGGGCAGAACCCGTGGCGGCAGTAGAACCGGCGGGTCTGGACCACGCGGGCCCCGGGGATCCGTTCGGCGGCTTGGGCCAGGAGATCCGGGGCCTGGTAGGCGATCGTGGCGCGGGTGCCACAGTTGCCGGTCGCGCTGTAGGTGATCCGGGTCACGCACGCCGTACTCGCGGGCGACACGCTCGGGTCGTCCTCGACCACCACGATCCGCGTCCCGGTAGCGGCGACGGGCCTCATCGCCTCGAGGTGTTCGGCAATGGAGCTGGTGTAGACGCGGATCTCGGTGGCGATGACGATCGCGTAGCGGTCACGAAGAAGCGACCGTTGGATCACGCGGAGTCCCGGGCAGGCTGGTGAGAGATAGGCGGGTAGCCACTGGCATGTCTGTCCGGTGAATGCTGTGACGCGCCAGTTCAGTGCATCCAGCTGGGGCTCGAGGGCCGCCAGGAGCGCTGCGGCGTGACTGTCGCCGACGAGGGCAACCCGGATCGCGTTTGGTCGCAGGCTTCCGTATCCGCACGGGTGGATGGGCTGGCTCAGATAGGCGAAGCAGGCGTAGGCGCCGCCCGTGTCGTCTGGCAGCTCGCCGGGCAGCGGCGCGACTCGGTCGCCGCTGTTCAGCCTGGCGCAGCGATGGCGGGGATCGAGCGCCGCCGCGCCGATGCAGTTGCTCGGATCGTCCTGCGTATGTCCGATCAGGACCGCCGCCGGGAGTACAAGTCGCGTCGGACTGATCGCTCGGACGGCGAGGAGGGCGGCACCGGCGAGAACCGCGGTGATCGCGCAGGCGGCGGCGTATCGCAGCCACCCGGTCGCGGGGATCGGCAGGCGTCCGGGGCGCTGTCGGAACCAGGTTCCGCGCCGCGCGGGGTCCTCGAGCAGGTGGAAGGAGGCGGCGGACAGACCGAAGATCAGCGCTAGACCCGCCACCCAGTACGCCACCGAGTACCGGGGGACGACGGTGAGGATCAGCACGACCACCGGGAAGTGCCAGAGATAGAGGCTGTAGGAGATCTTGCCGAGGTACTGGCTGACCGGGTTGCTCAGCGCCAGCAATGACCGGCCCGAGAGCCCAGCGCCGGCGCCAAGCACGGCAGCGGTCGAGAGGGTCGGAAGCAGCGCCCATGGCGCAGGAAACCCGGATGACGATGAGACCGTGAACAGGGAGCACAGCACACCGACCAGGCCGACCCAGGCGACGACTCGGCGCAGGCGTCTGTCGCACCGGGCGAGCGGCGCGGCGGCGAGGGCGATGAGTGCTCCCAGGCCCAGCTCCCAGGCTCGGACGAAGGTGGAGAAGTAGGCGGCCGTCGGGTTGCTGGCGGTCTCAACGAAGGCCCACGCGAGTGAGATCCCGGAGAGCACGGCGATCGCGACCCCCGCCACCAGCCGAGCGTGCTCGTGGCGCCAGAACCGCAGCCGCAGACCGATCAGCAGCAGGCCGAGCATCAGCCACGGCCAGACGAAGTAGAACTGCTCCTCCACCGACAGCGACCAGTAGTGCTGCAGCGGTGACGGCGGCAGCGACCGGTTGAAGTAGTTGACGCCGGTCCGAGCGAAATGCCAGTTGGCGACGAACAGGACCGCCGCGATCGCGTCTTTTGCGGCGAAATGGTAGCGGTCGATCCCCGCAAGCACCCGGGTGGCGCAGACGGTCGCGCCGATCACGAACAGGCCCGCGGGAAGAATCCGCTTGATCCTCCGGGTATAGAAAACCCGAAACGAGATCGTCTGCCGCGTCTCGAACTCGCGTACCAGGATCCCGGTGATCAGGTAGCCCGAGATCACGAAGAAGACATCGACCCCGACAAAGCTGCCCGCCGGCCAACCCGCCATGTGGTTCGCCACCACCGCCAGCACGGCGATCGCGCGCAGACCCTGGATGTCCGCCCGGTAGTGGCCGCGGCGATCGTCAGGCGGAGGCTGCGACCGACTCTGCTGTACGACGGCCGCCATCAGTTGGCATTGTGCCCAGCTCAGCTCTCCTAGCGCACGCCAGCGCACGGTCGCGACGTGAGCCGCCGAGCTGGCGGCGACGCTGGAGCCCGACGGGGCCGAGGATTAGCGTCCCTTCACTCTTGTCTTGACAGCCTGCAGTAACGAGCGATATCACTTGGATGACGGTTTCGACGGCTTCCCCAAGGAAGGATCATGGACAGCACCAAGACGTTCCCGATTAGTTTCGATCGACCCAGCCGCAAGCCGATGACGGTGCTCGGCGCCGGTCCGAAACTCTCGCGCGTGAAGGTGAGTTCTTCAACGGTCGACATTCACATGGGGTGGGCATTTCAAGCCACGATCCCTCGCGAGGCCGTTGCATCTGCCCGGCCACTGACCAGAGGCCTGAGCGAACTGAGTGGTCCGTTGGGACTCAGCGTTCTCCGCGGAGTCAACTACTGGCGAGGCACCGCTCTTGTCAATGGCGCCGGTACCGGGCTGGTCGAGATCACGTTGGATCGGCCGGAGTGGGTGCGCCTGGGTCCGTTTCCGGTCCGGATGCGTCGGCTCATCGTGAGTGTCGAGGACCAATCCGGGCTCGTCGCGGCAATCAACCCGAGCACCCCACGCTCGCCAGGCTCGGGTGACCCAAGTCTGTAGTCGCGGGCCCGGTAGCTTCGGCAGACCGTGGGCGATTGTGTGACGTCCGCCCGGCTCACCGATCCCGACCCAGCTTGAGCGTCCGATCATCCCGCGGCCCCGAGCCCGTCGCCTTGACCCGGCGAGCGCTGCTGCGCGCCGGAGCGCTCGGTGGCGCAACTCTCGCGCTGGGCGCCGCCGGCGGGCGAGCGGCGACGATCGGGCGCTCGAAGACCGTTCCGCTGCCGTCGGTCACCGCTACCTACCACTTCAACCAGGGCTGGCGCTTCGGTGGCATCTATCGGGCCGGCTCGCAGAATCCGGGCTACAAGGACGCCGCCTTCAGCCGCGTCAACCTCCCCCACACCGTCGTTCCGCTGTCCTGGGGCGACTGGGACCCGACGAGCTGGGAGGAGCTGTGGATCTATCGCAAGCGGTTCTCCACTGCCGCGCTGTCCGCGCTTGGCCGGGTGTTCCTCGACTTCGACGGCGTGATGACCAACGCCACCGTGTATCTGAACGGGGTTGAGCTGGCTCAGCATCTCGGCGGGTTCCTGCCCTTCACGGTCGAGCTGACCGACTCCCTCGTGCTCGGCGAGAACGACCTCGGGGTCGTCGTCGATGGCCGTCTGCTCGACGTCCCACCGCTGGGCGGGGCCAACGGCGCGAGCTCGATCGACTATCTGACGCCGGCTGGCATCTACCGCGACGTCACGCTGCGCGTTGTGCCGGACACCTACATCAGCGACGTGTTCGCCAAGCCGGTGAACGTCCTCACGACTCCATCGCTCGACCTCAGCGTCACCATCGACTCGCGCACCACACTGCGCGACCGCATCGAGCTGGCGGTCGAGCTGCTCGACGGCAGCCGGAAGCTGAAGACGAAGACGGTCAAGGAGAAGCTCGTCCGGGGGACGAACGTGATCGCGGTCGAGCTCACGGGCCTGCCCAAAATCGCCCTATGGTCGCCGAGCTCACCGAAGCTCTACACCGTTCGGGTGACCCTGAGCAGCAGCACGGTCCCCTCCCACATCATCGAGGTGACGACGGGCTTCCGCCAGGCCACCTTCGAGGTGGGCGGGTTCTACCTCAACGGCGAGCGCATCCAGATCTTCGGGCTCAACCGCCACCAGCTGTTCCCCTACTCGGGGATGGCAGCGCCGGCGCGGCTCCAGGCATGGGACGCGCAGGTGATCAAGGGCGAGCTCAACTGCAACATGGTCCGCTGCTCGCACTATCCGCAGTCGCCGCACTTCCTCGAGGCCTGCGATCAGCTCGGGCTCATGGTCTGGGAGGAGCCGCCGGGCTGGCAGTACATCGGCGATGAGAACTTTGATGCGATCTTCCTGCAGAACGTGCACGACATGGTCATCCGCGACCGCAACCGGCCGTCGGTGATCGTCTGGGGCACGCGGCTGGACGAGACCGCCAGCTACCCGACGCTCTACGCCGAGGCCCGAACGCTCGCCTACCACCTCGACGGTACGCGACAGACCACAGGCTCAATGGACACCCAATCGACGACCGGATGGGCCGAGGACGTGTTCGCCTATGACGACTATGGCTCCTCGGCCGGCAACGCCAAGCTCTCGCCGCCGGTACCCGGCGTCCCCTACCTGGTCGGTGAGGCTGTCGGCGCAATCACCGGGCCCCCGTTGTACCGCTGGATCGATCCATCGACGACGCTCGGGGACCAGGCGAAGCTCCACGCGGAGGTGAATCAGATGGCCCGCGGCAACCCCGAGTACTCAGGTGTTCTTGGGTGGTGCAGCATCGACTACGCCTCGCTCATCGGCGGCGCGCGCAACTGGCAGAACCTCCGCTGGCCAGGCGTGCTCGACACATTCCGCGTCCCCAAGCCGGGCGCCTCCTTCTACCGCTCGCAGATGAGCCCGCTGCTCGCGCCGATCATCATCCCCGCGTTCTATTGGGACTTCGGTCCCGCCTCACCGGCCACCGGCCCGGGCGCCGATTCGCTGCTCTTCACCAACTGCGACCAGCTCTACGTCTACGTTGCCGGCGAGCTCGTCACCGTGGCCACGCCGGATACCTCCGACTACGGCAACCTCCCCTACCCGCCGGTGCTTGTCGACCTCACGGTCGACGGCTCGATCCTGCCCGAGCTCACGGTCCTCGGCTACGACAACGGCAGCCACCTCGCCACCCTGCAGATGTCCGCGGACACGTCGACCGACCGGCTCGCGCTCGACCTCGAGGACGCGACGATCACCGGTGACGGCACCGACGCCACACGGCTCACCTTCCGCGCTCTCGACGCCTATGGCAACCAGCGACCGTACGTCTCCGGCGACGTGACGCTGTCGCTGAAGGGACCCGCGGTGATCGTTGGGCAGAACCCGTTCGCGTTCGCGACCTACGGCGGCGTCGGTGGAGTGATGATCCGCTCGGAAGCGAACCGCACCGGCGCCGTCACCGTGAAAGCGAGCCATCCGACGCTCGGCACGGCACAAGCCAAGCTGACCGTGGTCGAGTCGACCGGCTCATATCTCTGATGACCCGCCGTTGCGCCGACGCCGGCACCGGCGCCTCCTGCGCTTCCGCGCTGTTACGGCGTCTTCGGCCTGGGCGGGTGCGTAAAGGTGAGCGTCTTGACCGCGGAGACCGAGCCCGTGCCGGCGGCGAATGTCGCCGTTGCCCCGAGCTTGAGACGCCTCGTCGCCGCCTTGAACAGACGCCGCCCGGCCACGGACAGTCGCAGCGTGAGCTTCGCCCTACCGGGGGTCGCGAAGCGGTGGCTCGTGGAGGCGACCGTCACCGGCATCCCGGCTGTGCCCGCCACGGTCCAGGCGAGCTGCACCTGCGCGGCGATCGGACTCGTGAACAGGAACGTGTCCCTCCGCGTCCGGTCCAGCGCGGCGATCGTCGGCAGGTGCCGTGTCGAGAGGAGCTCAGCGGTCAACCCGGTCGTGATCGCCTTCGTGGTCACACCGGCGGAGATATTGCCCTCGTCGTCGCCGGCGAGGCACAGCGACGCCGACGGACAGGCGACCGCGTTGACGCCGCCGAGACTGCTCAACGACCATCTGGAGGCGGACGCGGCCGGATCATAGGAACCGAGCAGCCCCGAGATCCCGCCCTCCGTCTCCACCGAAGCGAGGCACAGCGACCGCGCCCGGCACCAGATCCCGTCCAGTGAGTACGGCAGCGAGCGCGAGGTTTGCGCCGTCGGGGCAGCCGGATTGAACGTAATGGCACGCCCCGCGTCCCCGTCCGCCGTCGCGCAGAATCCGATCACCGGGCACGAGATGCCGAACAGCGAGCTGAGCCCGCCCCCGGCGGTCGGCGTGCTCGTCCACGGTGCCGTTCCGGTCGGGTCCATCGTGCTCAGCAGGTTGCCAGAGAAGTCGATCGCCACGCACTGGGTCGTCGCTGGGCACGTGATGCCGACCAGCGGAGGCTGGCAGGTCAGCCCTGTGCCCGTGCAGCCGAGGCTCACGTCGGTGTCGACGTGCGTGGTCGTCCATGCGGTCGCACCACCGGTCGGGTCGGTCGAGACGACCGCGTTGCCCGCCGCATCGACCGCGACACACAGCGCTGTCGACGGGCACGAGACGCCGCGCAGGAGAACCGACCCGGCATTGTCGGTGTTGCTCTGCGTCTTGCTGTCGTCGACACGGGCCACCGTCCACGACGACCCGCCGCCGGTGGGGTTCGGCGAGGTGATCATGTTGCCCGCCCCGTCAACCGCGACACACAGCGTCGTCGACGGGCACGACACGACCGTCATCTCGTTGCTCCCGTCGACGTCGGCGAGCTCCCACGCGCTGGGGCCACCCGCCGGATCCGTCGACCAGAGGACGTCCCCGCCCCGGTCGACCGCCACACACAGCGTCGTCGACGGGCACGCAATGCTGTCGATCGGTTGACCGTCGACCCCGCCCGGCGCCGTCCACAGGAGTGGGCCGGGGCTGTTGGTCACGCGTGGACCGGCGCTGTCGGTCATCGCTGCGTTCGCGACCGGCGCGCCGGCCAGGCTGATGGACACCACAGCCGCGGCGATCAGCAGGAGCGAGAGGCCGACGAGAAAGATCCCGCCGGCGAAGGCGGCCATCCGCGCGCGCAGCTGATCTACCGGGATAGGCTCAGGCCGAAGCTCGGCTGAATGCGGTCCTGTGCGGCAGCGAGCGTTGCCCACGCACACCGCTCACGGGTAACTCACGACGTCCACCGGCTCGACTGTTCCCGGGTTCGTCGAGGTCACCGGGCCTCCAGTGCCGTCGATGACCGAGTCCTCACCACCGGACCCCGCCACCCACACGCCGAAGACGTCGTGGAACTGCACGCCAGGCGTGGTGGGAGCCTCGAACGCCTCGGCGTCGTACAACGTCGCCGAGGTGTCGATGAAGACCACGTAGCTGCCCATACCGTAGCCCCCAATCGTCCCGCTTACATTCATCGGGAGCTCCCCGGTCGCATCCTCGACCGCGCGGGCGTGCCCACCGATCCAGCGATCACCAACCATCGTCTCCTCTTTGGCCGGGAAGCAATGCCCCTCGGCATACCCTCGAGCGGGCACTCCGCAGCGTGCACCATAATGCCTTGCCGGCGCTAGATCAAGAGCCGCTCGGATGTGTTCGAGTCCTGACCTCGAAGGACGCGTTCGAGCTCCGACGACGGCGCGGCAGGCTGTCGATTGGCGAACCCGGTCGACAGCGTCGACCGCTTCCACGTCCGGAGCAGCGGCCCGGCGGATCCCGGGCGCCGACGCGACTGCCTAGTCGACACTCAGCTCTCCCCGGTTGGTGTAGAAGGCCACGTGGCCTGCGATCTCGGATACGGCGTCGTAGGGCTCGTCGTAGGTCCAGATGACGTTCTCGAGCTCGCCGGCCGGGGTAGTAACGGTGTAATACGACGCCTCGCCCTTGTAGGGACAGTAGGTTCCGTGATCGGTAGGGCGCACGACCGCCGCGTCGACGTCCGCGAGCGGCACGTACTGCACGGGCCCGTAGTTGGCCTCATGGAGCGTGAGCGCCCGGTTGGTCTCCGCGATCACTTGGTCGCCCGTACGGACTACGACGTGCCGGCCGGTCGGCGCGATCGTGATCGGATGATCGGGGCCAGGCTCGAGTCTCGTTCTGGTGGTCATGTGGGAGCTCCTGTGGAGTCGCAATAAGTGCCAACTCCGAGGATAGGACGCCGCATGCCCGGCCTTCGCGCGACCTCGGCCCTAGCGTCAGTCCCGGTCCCACGTCCGCCGTGGAATCGATCATGCCACCGGCCGGATTGCCGCTCCCGCCGCCGCGCTGGCCGTGCTCGCCGCCGGGGCGCTCGTGCACTCCACACGATCAAGCCGAAGACTACCGGGGCCTGCGTGACCGGTGGAGCCGCTCATTGAAAGAGCGCATCGACGACGTGCCAGGCTCGGTCCCGTTCGTCGACGCGCACCCCGCCCGGGCACCCGGTCACGAGCCACTCCCGCGTCAAGCCATCGCTCCCTCGCCGAAGATCGGCTGACGCGAATCCTCGAGCATGATCTCGGGTCGTTGCGAATCGACCTCAGGCGGGGATCTCTACGGCGGCAGCCTCGTCGCCAACCGCCGCCGATGCCCGGGCACGACGGCCCGAGCGGTCGGGGATCGTGTCGGCGGCCTCATCGTCGCTGATCGTCTGCGCCGGCAGGATCGCCACGAGCACGATGACGGCAGCGACGATGAAGGCACCCCGGTAGGCGGCGAGGTTCGCCGCCACCTGGCCGGCGATGATGTGGGTCGGGCCGACGATGACGACCGCGGTCGTGAGGAGCGCAACGCCGACGGCGCCGCCGAGCTGGCGCATCGCGTTAAACATCGTTGAGCCCTTGCCTGTGTCGGCCGCGGAGATCGTCGCGAACGAGATCGCCTGGACCGGTACGAAGACATTCGCCATCGCCAGGCCCAACGTGAACATGAGCAGCCGCGCCCACCACAGCGAGGTGCCGGCACCGAGCAGACTGAGCAGGCCGATCGAGACGGCGACGCCGGCCAGGCCGCCCGAGACGTGGCGGCGCGGGCCGAGGCGCGGATAGATGACGCGCGTCGCGAGCTGGGAGCCGCACATGACCCCGATGGCCTCCGGGAAGGTCGAGAGTCCGGATCCGAGGGCAGTCAGCCCCCGGCCGTCCTGGTAGTAGAGAGAGATCGCGTAGAGGACTCCGAGGAAGCCGATCGAGGCGAGCACCATGACCGCGTTCGAGGAGCGGAAGAGGCGGTTACCCATGAGGCGCAGAGCGACGATCGGATCCTTCGCGCGCAGTTCCACGCGGACCATCACGGCGAGCAGGACGAGCCCGGCGGCCAGCGTCGCGAGCACCTGGGTCGTGCCCCAGCCGTCGATCGGGCCCTCGGAGAATCCGTACATGAACGCCCCGAGCCCGAGGCCGGAGAGGAGGAAGCCGGGGAGGTCGAAGCGGGTGCGCTTGACCTCGGTGCGCTGGTGGAGGAAGAGCAGGCCGAACACGAGGGCGGCGATTCCGATCGGCACGTTGACGAAGAA
>PMOY01000042.1 GCA_003165655.1 Solirubrobacterales bacterium | reverse complement strand
TCGTTCGGCGCGATCGTGCAGGAACCCCTGACCTCGATCGTGTCGATCGGGTCCAAGCACATCACCAGCCCCGCCGACCTCCGAGGCAAGCGGATCGGCGACGGCGGCATCCCATACCAGCATGCCTTCCTGACGACGATCCTCGCCCGTGCCCATGTTCCGCTGCGATCGGTCAAGGAGATCAATGTCGGCGAGAATCTCGTGCCTGCGATGCTCTCCGGCGAGGTGGACGGGACCCTTGGCGCGTACTGGAACTACGAGGCGATCGAGCTCGCCGAGAGGGGAAAGCACCCGAACGTGATCCGCATGAACGAGGTCGGCGTGCCGAACTACGACGAGCTCGTCCTGGTCGCCACCAAGGCCACGCTCGCCAACAAGAGCGATGAGATCCGCGACTTCGTGCAGGCGCTCGCGCGCGGGTACGAGTCGGCGCGGCGTGACCCGGCCGCGGCGGTGGCGAACCTCGTGCGCATGAACCCCGGGCTCGATTCGAAGTTCCAGCTCGCGAGCGTCAAGGCCACCCTCCCGGCGTTCTTCCCGAGCAACCCGAACGAGCCATGGGGCTGGCAGGACCAGAGCCAATGGAACAGCTTCGGGGAGTGGATGCTCTCGCACCACCTGATCTCGAACGTGGCCGCAATCGCGGACGCGTCGACGAATGAGTACCTCGCGGGACAGGGGGTCGGGTAGAAATTTGCCGACTCAGACCGCGAGCCCGAGCCCCGGCGCGGCGCCCGCGCCGGCCCGCAGCGCGTATGCGCCCGCCAGACCCGACCACGGGTCGTAGGGCGCGAAATGCTCGGCCACCTCCTGCTCGGAGGCTCGCGCGCGGGGGTCTCCGGTGCGCAGCCGCCCGACGAGCTTCCGGAACGCCAGGTCGCCCGCGGGAAGCTGATCGAGCCGCCCCTGTCCGGTCAAGGCCAGTTTCTGGACCGTCCAGCTGCCGATCCCACGGATCGTCAACAGCCGGCGCCAGCCCCGCTCATGGTCGACGTCGTGGAGGTCCACCCGCCCTGACGCAACCACTCGCGCCGCGCGCACGAGCGCGACTGCCCGTCCCTCGGTCAGGTCGAGCGATTCGAGCAGAGCCGGCGCCTGGTCGGCGATCTCGCCCGCGCTCGGCGCATCGCTCAGGCCGGTCCAGTCACATCGCCGGCCGAACCGCGCGACGAGGCGCCGCTGAATCGCTGCCGCCCGCTCGAACTCGATCAGTTGCTCCGCGATCGCCCACATCAGCGCCTCGAACGGCTCCGGCCTGCCCACGATGCGGAACGCCGGCCCCGCTCGGACGGCTCGGCCGATCAGCGGATCGAAGCGGAAGCGCTCGTAGAACGGCCGCAGGTCCTGGTCGACGCCGAGGGCGATCCGCATTCGCTCGATTCCCCACTCGGCGGTAGCCCTGTCGTGCGCTCGCGCGCCGAACAGGACGCGGTCCGAGGCGAGCTGTGCCACACGGATCTCCACCGGGCGATCGCCGGCGTGCAGCAGTCGGTGGACCACCCCGCCGCGCACGCGGGTCAGGCCGTCGAGCCCGCCCCGTCGCGGGAGCCGGAACGCCCACCGCGGGGAGACCTCGACCCGCACCTCGGACAGCCCCCTGCGCTGCGCTGCGCCCGACGGTCGATCCGAGACGAGCGCTGCCCGCGAGCGGCGCTCGCGCTCCGGCCTCACTCCTCCGGCCGACCGATCCGGTGAACGTGCACGAGGAAGCTACGCGTACCGGTCACCGGCAGCATCTCGAAGGGGCCCGGGACCTGACGCCGGGCGAGCCGACGCGCCTGGCGGCGACGGACCACCGCGAACGTCGCAGCGCCCGCGACGAAGCCGGTCGCCGCCGCCGCCGCCGCCTGCACGGCCGGCAACGCGGTGGCCACCAGCGACCGCTCGATCGGGCTTATTTCCGCGAGGACCGGCAGCCCTTCGACGAGCTCCTCGCCGTCGACTGCCTCGACCGGTTCATCAGTCATCGCAGTGCATGGTGACAGCGAACGCAGTCATCTTCAAAGCAACTTCTCATATACGCGGTAGCGACGGACGATTTTGCCCCCCATCCCCGCCATCGCCCGGTTCATCGACTTGTTGGTCTCGAGGATCCAGCCCATTTCGCCGCCCTTCTGACGCGTTCGGGCAGCCGACTCGAAGTGCAACTGATAGAAGCGCGCAGCGACCCCGGTGTGCTGATACTCCCGCTTGACCCCGAGGGCGAACACGCGCACGCGGTCGATCTTGCGTCGGTACCACAGCGCCTTCGCCCACCCGAACGGGAGCAGCCGGCCGCCCAGGTGGCGTAGCACCTGGTTGTAGTCGGGCAACGTCAGCGCCGCGCCGATCGTCTCCCCGTCCTTCTCGGCGGCGAATGCCCAGTTCTCGTCCAGGATCGGCTTGAGATCCTTGGCGTAATGACGGACCTCCGACTCGGTCAGCGGCACGAACCCCCAGTTCCGCTCCCATGCGGCGTTGTAGACCTCGAGGAAGTGCTCGATCTCGGTCTCGATGTCCCGCTTGCGCATCGGACGGACGATGATCCCGTACTTGCTCTCGACCTCCTCGGCGGCGCGCCAGATCGACTTGTGCACCCGCTCGCGGTCGTCGATCACGAGGCTCCACATGTACAGGTCCATCGCCTTCGCCAGGCCGGCGCCCTCGATCAGGGCGGGGTAGTAGCGGTGATGCCAGTTGGTCAGGATCGTGGGCAGCATGTCGTACCCCTCGATCAGCACGCCGCACTCGTCATTGGTGGTGAAGTCCATCGGACCGACCATCCGCTCGCGCCGGCGCTCGCGTAGCCAGCGCTCGGCGGTTTCGAGCAGCGCCCGCGCGGCCTCGGCGTCGTCCTCACATTCGAAGAAGCCGAACATCCCCCACGCGTGCTGATGGAATTCGTTGAAGTGGCGATCGATGTGGGCGGTGATCCGGCCGACCACACGTCCGTCTCGCCAGGCGAGAAAGTACTCGACCTCGGCGTGCTCGAAGAACGGGTTGCGCTCACGGTCGAAGAACCGCTTGCGCTCGAACAGAAGCGGAGGGACCCAGTTCGGCTCGTTACGATACAGCCGCCACGGAAGCTTGATGAAGGTGTCGAGGTCGCGCTT